>JBFWWB010000073.1:0-14133 GCA_050246435.1 Hyphomonadaceae bacterium | reverse complement strand
GGGCATCACGCCCTATGCGGGCGCGCCGCCGAAGGGCTTCCGCGTCGATTATCTCGGCATTCTCACGGATTCGCGTTTCCGCCTCGATTTCGGCGGCGATCCCGAGCGTGACGGCGGCGCGCACGTGGAAACGCGCCTGCCGCGCATGGAGGATGGCGAGGGCTGGTTCGAATCCGTCAACTGGATCGAGGCGGCGCGCGCCGCGCGCGGGGAGTATGTGATGGTGACCTTGGGCGCGTGCTATGCCGCCCAAGCCGTCGGCGCGCAGCGCGCGTTGCAGCTGCTGAACCCCATGCCCTACCGCCTCGTTTCAGTAGAGCCCGATCCGGAAAACAACGCCTGGATCGAGAAGCATTACCGCGACAACGGCATCGATCCCGCCCAGCAATGGCGCATCCAATGCGCGATCGGCGATAGCAACGCGCCGATCCTGTTTCCCATCGGCTCGCCGGGCACCGGCGCGCAGAACAGTTTCGCCACCAATCACCGCGCCGCGCGCGAGCATTACTTCAAGGAATTCGTCCGTATGCACCGCACCAAGCAGGCGCTGCGCGGGCTGCTGATGGAGAACACCACCGGCATCGTGCGCGATCTCGTGCCCGGGCGCGGCTTCAACGCCGAGATCAAGATGGTCAGCTGCGTGACCTTGGCCGACGTGCTGGGCCCATTCGCTCGGGTCGATTATCTCGAAGCCGATATCCAGCAATCCGAGATCATCGTGTTCCCGCCGGCGATGGATGTGATGAACGCGAAGGTGCGCCGCGCGCATATCGGCACCCACGGGGGCGACGTGCATGCCGCAATGGTCGCGCTTTTCCAGGCGAACGGCTGGGAGATCGTGTTCGACTTCGCGCCGAACGGCGCCTACGAAACGGCGCTCGGCGCCTTCACCACGAATGACGGTGTGTTGACCGCGCTCAATCCCAGGCTCTGAGAATACTGGCTCTGAGAAAAGAAGCGGCGCGCCGAGGAGGGGGTCCGGCGCGCCGCGCTTTTCGTTGCAACAATCTTCGTTGCAACAACGTCGTTCGCGGTTAGGCCGCGGCGTCCGTTTCTACGGATTTCGGCTTCACCGATTCATTGGCGACCTTGGGCGCTTTCGCGACGCCGCCGATCTCGATCTTGCGGGGCTTCAGCGCCTCGGGCAGCTCGCGCACGAGGTCGATCGTCAGCAGACCGTTTTCAAGCCGCGCTTCGCTGACGCGGACATGATCGGCAAGGCCGAAGCGGCGCTCGAAATTCCGCTCCGCGATGCCGCGGTGCAGGAATTGGCGCTGTTCGTCCGTGGGCCCCTTGCGGCCCGTCACGGTCAGCGTGTTTTCCTTGAAATCGATGGTGAGGTCGTCCGCGCTGAAGCCGGCCACGGCCAACTCGATGCGGAAGGAATCCTCGCCGACGCGCTCGATGTTGAAGGGCGGATAGCCGGGCGCGGCGTCAAGGCGCAGCGCGTTGTCGATCAGGCTCGAGATGCGGTCGAAGCCCACGAGGGTGCGGTAAAGCGGGGAAAGATCGGTCATGTTTGTCCTCCAGAAGCGACAAAGACGACCCGGCCTCCATCAGCCGGGTTTGGCGGCCGGCCAAGCGCCCGAACGGGCCGCTGGGACGGCGGCGAAGCCTTCGAAAAGCGCTCCGCGAGCCATGAGATGGGCGCCGCAAGCGGGGTTTCAAGGCGCGCGGCGGGGCGGTTTTGACGGCTGGGGGCGACGTGGCTTACCTCCTATCCCGCATGGACCTTTTCGCTCCCACGCGCCGGGCGGCGTCCCTTACCGGGCTCGCCGTCGCGCTCGCCGCCTGCAGCCCGGAAAAGCAAGCCCAGGCCTCCGCCAAGCCGCCCCCGGCGCGCGGCAGCCTGGAATGGGCGGCGGCCGGCCCGTGGCGGCTCGAACCCGAGCGCGATCGCTGGCGCCACCCGGTTGAAACGCTGCGTTTCTTTGGCCTGCAGCCGGCGATGCACGTGGTCGAGGTGATGCCTGGGCGCGGCTGGTACAGCGCGATCCTTGCGCCATATCTCGCCGCCGGCGGCGGCGCGTTGATCGCTGCGAGCTTCGATCCCCAGGGCGCGACCGATGCGCAGCTCGCCGTGCTGGCCGATTACAAGGCCCGCTTCATGGAGGATCCGAAGACGTTCGGCGCCGTCGCGCTGGCGCCGCTGTCCCCGCGGGTGACGCAGATCGCCGATCCCGGGGCCGCCGACATGGTGCTCGTCATGCGCAACGTGCACACCTTCATGGCCGAGTCCTGGGCGCAGCGCGCCTTTGCGCTGTTCTTCGACGTGCTGAAGCCTGGCGGCGTTCTCGGCATCGAGGAACATCGCGCCAAGTCCACCGGCGTGCAGGATCCCCAGGCCGGCTCCGGCTATGTGCAGGAACCGGTGGTCAAGGCATTCGCGGAGGAGGCGGGCTTCCGCTTCCTCGGCTCCAGCGAGATCAACGCCAATCCCAAGGATACGAAGGATCATCCTTTCGGCGTGTGGACCCTGCCGCCGACCCTCGCCACCGCGCCGCTCGGCATGCCGGCCGATCCCCATTTCGACAGCGCGAAATACAAGGCGATCGGCGAAAGCGACCGGATGACCCTCAAATTCCTAAAGCCCGGCGCCGATCCCGCCGCGCCGCCGCCGGGATGAGGCGCCTCGCGGCGCTCGTCCTGCTGGCGCTCGCCGCCGCCGCGGGCCCGGCGCCGGCGCAATCGGTCGCCGGGCGCTTCGATTATTACGTGCTCGCGCTATCTTGGAGCCCCGCCTATTGCGCGCGCGCCGGCGCGCGCGATCGTGATCCGCTGCAATGCGGCGGCGTCCCGCGCGGGCTGGTCGTGCACGGCCTTTGGCCGCAGCATGAGCGGGGGTATCCTCGCGACTGCCCCTCCAATCTGGCGAAAGCCGTTCCCGCGGGTCTTGTCGAACGACACCTTGATCTGATGCCCAGCCGCAGTCTCATCCAGCACGAATGGCGCGCGCACGGCCTGTGCAGCGGCCTTTCGCAGGCGGCGTATTTCGCCGCTGTGCGCAGCTTCCGCGCCAAGCTGCGCACGCCGCCGGCGCTGGCCCCCGGCGCCCGCGCGGGCGTGACGGCGGCGCAGATCCGCCAGGCGTTCGTCGCCGCCAATCCGGGGCTGCCGGCGCGCGCGGTGTCGCTGCAGTGCGAGCGTGACCGTTTTACCGAAGCGCGCGTCTGCTTCACCAAGGCCGGCGCGTTCCGCGCCTGCGGCGGCGATATGCGCGACCGCTGCGGCGGCAGCCCGCTTACGCTGGCGGCGCGGGGCGCGCCATGAACGAGGCGAACCTGCCGCCGCTGGTCGTCGATCTCGACGGCACCCTGGTCATGGCGGAAACCTCGCTGATCAGCGCGCGGTTGGCGTTCCGCGATAAGCCGCTGGCGGCGCTCGCCGCCGCCTTCGCCCTGCTCGATGGGCGCGCGGCCGCCAAGCGCGCGTTCGCCCGCCTCGCCCGGCCGAAGCCGCGCGGGCTGCCTTATCACCCCGGCGTGCAGAGCTTCCTCGCCAAGGAGCGGCTGCGCGGGCGCACGCTGCATTTGGCCACGGGCGCCGACGATGCGATCGCCCAGGAGGTCGCGGCCTATGTCGGCGTATTCGATAGCGCCCAGGGCAGCGACGGGCGGATCAACCTGAAGGGCGCGGCCAAGCTCGCCTGGATCGACGCGCGGTTTCCCGAGGGCTTCGATTATCTGGGCGACAGCGTCGACGACCTGCCGATCTGGCGCGCCATTGGGCGGGCTATGCTGGTGGGCCGGGCGGTTTCGCTCGCCCCGCGCCTGCGCGATGAGGGGGTGCACATCCTCGCGACGATTCAGCATGCCCCGGCCGCCGCCCCGCCGTCGCCCGCCGTATCGGAGGGCTAGGCGCAGCCCCCGCCTTGCCGCGCGCGCGGCTTTGGCCTAGCAGCGCCCCGCGGGCGCGGAGCGGCCGCGAGGCCGAACGGAACAGGACGCATCGAATGGCTTTCGTCCGCGTGCCCGGCAATCCCGAACCCGACGGCGTCGAGGAGCGCTGGTTCGAGGGCCGCGGCGGGGCGCGTCTGCGCGCCATGACGGCTCCCGCGCTGCGCAACCCTGCGCGCGGCTCGGTGATCCTGTGCAACGGGCGCACCGAATTCATCGAGAAATATTTCGAGGTCGCGCGCGAGCTGCAGGAGCGCGGCTTTGCGGTGTTCACCCTCGATTGGCGCGGGCAGGGCTTGTCCGATCGCCTCCTGCCGGATCGCAACAAGGGTCATATCGACAGCCTGGACGAGGCGGTCAGCGATCTCGCGCTGGCGCTGAAGCAGACGGCCGATAGGCTGCCCCGCCCGCACATCCTGCTCGCCCATTCGATGGGCGGCGCCATCGGTCTGCGCGCCCTGCAGACGCGCCGCATCGAAGTCGAGGGCGCGGTGTTCTCCTCGCCGATGTGGCAGATCGCCAACCTGAAACCCATGGCGCGCAATTTCGCGCGCTTCATGACCGCCATCGGCGCGGGCGCGATGCTCGCGCCTGGCCAACGCCGGCGCTGGCGCAAAGAGCAGTTCAAGCGCAATCCGGTCACCCATGACCGCGAGCGCCACGCCCGCGCCCAGGCGCTCGTGCTGGCCGAGCCGCGCCTGGCGCTGGCTGGCGTCACGCTCGGCTGGATCGATGCGGCCTCCGAAGCGATCGAAGGTTTCCGCCAACCCGGCGCGCTCGCGCACGTGCGCATCCCCGTGGTGGTGTTGAGCGCGGGCGAGGATACGCTCGTCGATAATGAAGGCCATGACGTCGTGGCGAAACTGCTGCCGCAGGCGCGCCAGGCGCACGTCGCTGGCGCGAAACATGAAATCCTGATGGAGCGGGACGAATTGCGCGATCAGTTCTGGCGCGCGTTCGATGATCTCGCCGATCACGTCGCGCCGATCCGCGCCAACGCCTGAACACGCGGACAAGCAAAATAAAACAGCTCCCGGCCGAAACCGGGAGCTGCTTCAGCGCCAGAGCTGCCCGAGGCCGAGCCGGGCGGCGTAGCTTTCCGCCGCGGCCGGCGCCGGCGGCGCCCATTCGCCGAGCGTTTCGAGGCGGTCGGTCAGCGCCCCGATCGGCCGCCCGATGCGCACGCCCGCGTCGGCGAAGTCCGCCGCGATCGTGCGCAGCAGGCCCTCGTCGAGCGGCGCGTTGTCGGCGTGCAGCGCTTCGGCGAAGCGCCATCCCCCGACATCGCGGCGCAGCGCGACCATCACTGCGGGATCGCCCTCGCGGACATACACCGCGAAGCGATCCGCGCCGGCTTCGCTCATGTAGCCGGCGACGCAGTTGCGGAAGCGCAGCGCTTCTTGCGCCAGCGCGTCGCGCGAAAGGATCGCGCGGTAGGGCCGCGCCATCGCCGGCGCGGCAAGCGCTGTGAAGCGGTCCGGCGCCAGCGCTGCGCGCGCCGCCTCGAACAGGCGGGCGCGGTCGCTGGCGCGCGCCCAGGCGAGCGCCAGATCGCGCTCGGGGCGATGCGGGTTGATCCACCGCGCCGCCGCGAACGCTTCGCTCAACGCTTGCGCTGCTTCTGCGTGGGGCAGCATCGCCACGATGCGCGCCCGGCGCAGCGGCGCGGGCAGCTGCTCCAACACCGCCAGCAGCATCGGAGCGATGCGTTCGGCGTGCTGGATCACCTCGGCCGTTTCCGGATCGCGCAGCAGCGCTTCAAGGCGATCGTAATCGCCTTGCGCCCACAGCCGTTCGCCAGCGCGCGCCAACGCGCGGGCCAAGCCGCGCGGGGGATGCGGCGCCGCGGCGAGCACCGCTTCGCGCGTTTGCCCCAGCATCATCACGCGGCGGATGCGCGCGTGATATTCCGGTGCGGCATAGGCCAGCGCCATCGCCGCCATGTGGCGGCGCGCGGCGGGCAGTGCGAGGAAGTCCGCGTGCGGCGCGGGCCACACGCGGGCGATCGCTGCGGCGTGCTCGCCGGCGAGGAAAGCCAGCAGCGCCGTCGGCGCCAGATCGGCGTGCGCCGCGGGCGGCGGCGGCGCGCGCGCATGCAGAAAATCGAATACGCTCACGACACAAACTCTTCTTCGCCGCGCGAGAACCGCACGGGCGCAAAGATGGCGCGCCGATGTTCAGGAAAGAGCGTTAGCGCTCTTCAGCCGCCGGCGACGCGCATGACGCAGCGGCTCGCAATCCGTTCGAGGATGCGCTTGGCCAGATGAGGCAGCCTTGCTTCATGCGGGGTCTTCTCCGCGGGTTGAGGGACGGGCGATCCGTCCAAGGGCGCGGCTTTTGCTCTGTGTTCGCGGCGAATGCAAGGCAAAATTTATGGCGAGGCGCAGGCCCATCGCTTAATGTGGCGCGCATGCATCTCCATCCACGCCTCGCAGCGTTGATGAGCGTCATGCGCGCGCCGGATTTGCGCGCGCCCGTGGATGAGTTGCGCCGCCGCTTCTGGCGCATCGCGCAAGCGCACGAAGGCGATGCGCCGGCGATGCTAGCCGTGCAGAACATGCGCATCGCGGGCGCGGCGGGCGCGCTGCCGGCGCGGCTCTACACGCCGTTCGCCGCGGGCGGCACGGGGCCGGGGCTGTTGTTCTTTCACGGCGGCGGCTTCGTCGTCGGCGATCTGGAAAGTCATGACGTGATGTGCCGGCGCCTCGCGGAATCCGCGCGGGTGCGCGTGCTCGCCGTGGCGTACCGCTTGGCCCCGGAGCACAAATTTCCCGCCGCGGTCGAAGATGCGGCGGCCGCAGCGCATTGGCTTGCGGCGCACGGGCCCGCGCTGAACATTGATTCCGCACGGCTGGCGGTGGGCGGCGATTCCGCCGGCGGCAACCTCGCAACAGTGACCGCGCTCGCCGCGCGCCGCACAGGCCCCCCGCTGCGCGCGCAATTGCTGATCTATCCGTCGACGCAATGGGTGCGGATGACGCCTTCGCAGGTGCGCTTGCGCGAGGGCCATCTGCTAACGCAGGCCGTACAGGATTTCTTCAAGCGCAAATATCTGACGCATGACGAGGAGGCGCATGACGTGCGCTGTTCGCCGTTATTGGAAAACGATCTGCACGGCATGCCGGCGACCTATATCGTCACCGGCGGGCTCGATCCGCTGAGCGATGAGGGCGCGGCTTACGGGCAGAAGCTCGCCGCCTGCGGCGTCCCCGTCACGCATCGCCATTATCCGAACGAGTTGCACGGCTTCTTCAGCATGACAGCGGTTTCGCGCGCCGCGCGCGAGGCGCTGCGCGACGCGGGCGCTTGGCTGGCGTGCGCGCTGGCTTGACGCTGGAGCGGAGCGCCGCGCCTTAGCGCGCCGCGCGCTTCAGCGCCACGAGCGCGTCGTCCAACACGCGCGCATCGCCGACGGCGACGATCTGCCCGCGCCCGGCGGGCTGCATGAACCAATCCGTTTCGTGGAGCGGGCGTCCCGTCCAGTCGCGCAGCGCGCCGCCGGCGCCTTCCACCACGGGCGCCAGCGCCGCCACATCCCAGGAGGCGAGGCCGGACTCGATCACGATATCGATATGCCCGGAGGCCACCATTGCATAGGCGTAGCAATCGCAGCCGAAGCGCGTGAGCTTCGCGGTCTGGCGCACCATTTCCACCGCACCGGCTTCGGCGCCGGCGAAGAGGTGCGGATCGGTCGTGGAGAAGGTCGCCTCCGTCAGCCGGGCGCACGGCCGCGCGCGCAGCTTTCCGCTTCCCGCGCGGCTCTCGTAGGCGGCGCCGCCAGGAAAGCCGGTGAAGCGCTCGCCGATATAAGGCTGGTCGATCACGCCGATCAGCGGCGCGCCTTCGCGCACAAGGCCGATCAGCACGCCCCACAGCGGCAGCCCCGAAATGAAGGCGCGCGTGCCGTCGATCGGATCGAGCACCCAGGCATATTCGCCCGCGCCGGGCTTTTCGCCGAATTCCTCGCCGAGGATTGCGTGGTCCGGATAAGTCTTTTCGATCAGCGCGCGCATCGCGGCTTCGGCGTTGCGGTCCGCCACGGTGACGGGATCGAAGCCCGGCTTGACGCCGGCTTTCGCTTCCACGTCGAGCGCGGTGCGGAAATGCGGAAGGATGGCGGCGTGCGCCGCATCCGCCAGGGCTCCGGCGAAGGCGCGCAGTTCGGCGATCTTTTCGGGCGGCGGCGTCATGGCTCCATCCAGCTAGCACGCGCCCCCGGCGGATACAAAAAACGCCCCGCGGACCGGACGATCCGCGGGGCGTGCGCTCCCTACCAGGTTCTTGTTCGCCGCCCTTAGGCGGACGCGACGTCGTGGCCTTCGTCCTGCAGCGCCTTGGCGAGGTCGAGCAGGCGCCGGCGCGGGCGTTCGCCCAGCTTGTAATAGGCGCGGATGAGTTCGAGCGTTTCCTTCTGCGAGAGCACGTCCGCCGCGATCAGTTCGCGGTCGTTCGCCGGCTGCGTGGTGCCGCCGCCGATGGCGACATGGCTCAGGCCCTCGAAGAAATAGTTCACCGGCACGTTGAGCGCGACGGCGAGTTCATAAAGCCGCGAAGCGGTGACGCGATTGGCGCCGCATTCGTACTTTTGGATTTGCTGAAACCGGATGCCGATCGATTCGGCGAGTTGCTGCTGCGTCAGTCCCAGCAGGCGGCGACGGCGGCGAAGCCGTTTGCCGACATGCAAGTCAATTGCGTTGGCCATTGGTGTCAAGCTCTCATGCCGACGCCGGCCCACCGCGGGACGGCCCCTTCCGGGGCGGATAGGAGCAAGGCCTATGCCGCGCGCACGCTCGCGCAATTCTGCCCTAAATTGAAACGTGTACGGACTATTCGCCTGGGAATTTTCACCAATCGCGTGCAAAAGCCATGCGCGCGGTCGGCGTTAAGCATGAACGCCGGTTATGTACCCTGGATCATGCTGGCGCGAATTTAGTCCGCCCAGCCCTTCGCCTGTTCGATCAGAAACTGGCGAAACGCGCCGATGCGGCGCGAGCGTTTCAGATCGCTCGGGTATACGAAGAACACCTCGAACGTCGGCCCGTCCACCGCCGGCAGCACGCTCACCAAATCGGGTTCGCCGCGCGCCATATAATCCGGCAGCGCGCCCACGCCGACGCCGCCGCGCACCGCCGCCAGCACGCCCACCAGATTGTTCACGTCGAGCGCCGCGGTGCGCGGATCGCCATCCTGGCGGCCCACATGGATCGCCCAATCCAGTTCGCGCAATTGCTGCGCGCCCTCGGGATTGCGGTAGGCGACGATGCGATGGTTATCGAGTGCTGCGGGATTTTCCGGCGCGCCGGCGCGTTCGAGATAGGCGCGCGACGCGTAAAGATGCACGTGCACGTCGAACAATTTGCGCTGGATGAGTTCGGCCTGCCGCGCCGTCCATAGCCGCACGGCGCATTCCGCCTCCAGCTTCAGCAGGTCGTATTCGCGGTCGTCCAGCAGCAATTCGGTGCGCAGTTCGGGATACTGCTCGGTGAAGCCGGCCATGCGCGGGGCGAGCCAGGTGGTGCCGAACGCCACCGGCGCGGTGACGCGCAGCGCGCCCGAAACGTTCTCGCGCGCGTCTTGCAGCGCGGATTCGGCCATCGCCACGACGGAGGCCATCTCGTCGGTCATGTCCTTCAGCGATTGGCCGGCCTCGGTGAGGATCAGCCCGCGCGCGTGGCGCTGGAACAGCGGCACGCCGATCATCTCCTCCAGCGCAGAGATTTGCCGGCTCACCGCCGATTGGCTGACGCCCAGCTTGTCGGCGGCATGCGTCAGGCTGCCGGTGTCGGCGGCGAAGTGAAACGTCTTGAGCTTGTCCCAGTCCACGCCCGGGCCTCACGCCGCAGCGGTCGCGCGCGAAGGCGCGGGCTGCGCCGCAAGCCAGCGCTCGGCGTCGAGCGCGGCCATGCAGCCAAGCCCCGCCGCCGTCACCGCCTGGCGATAGGTTTCATCCGCCACGTCGCCGGCGGCGAACACGCCAGGGATGTTGGTGCGCACCGTGCCGGGTTCGACGATCAGATAGCCGTTCTCGCGCATGGCGAGCTGGCCCTTGAACAAATCCGTCGACGGCTGATGGCCGATGGCGATGAATACGCCGTCGGTCTTCCGCTCGCTCGCCGCGCCGGTCTTCACGTTGCGCAAGATCACGCCGGTGACGCCGGGCGGTTCATCGACGCCGATCACGCGATCGAGCGCTGTATCCCATACCACCTCCACCTTCGGGTGTGCGAACAGCCGGTCCTGCAGGATCTTCTCCGCGCGCAGGCTGTCGCGGCGGTGCACGAGCGTGACCTTGGAGGCGAAATTGGTGAGATAGAGCGCTTCCTCGACAGCGGTGTTGCCGCCGCCGATCACCACCACCTCGCGCCCGCGATAGAAGAAGCCGTCGCACGTCGCGCAGGCGGATACGCCGAAGCCCTGATATTTCTTCTCGCTCTCCAGCCCCAGCCATTTGGCTGAAGCGCCGGTGGCGATGATCAGCGTGTCGGCGGTATAGATTTGCCCGCCGTCGCCCACGAGGCGGAAGGGGCGCTGCTTGAGATCGACCGAGGCGATGTGGTCCTGCACGATCTCCGCGCCGACATGCTCGGCCTGCGCGCGCATCTGCTCCATGAGCCAGGGGCCTTGGATCACGTCGGCGAAGCCCGGGTAATTCTCCACGTCCGTCGTGATGGTGAGCTGGCCGCCCGGCTGCACCCCCTCGATCACCAGCGGCGCGCGCATGGCGCGGGCGGCGTAGATGGCCGCCGTCAGCCCGGCCGGGCCCGAGCCCAGAATGACGATCTCCGCGTGACGCGCGCTCATGTTCGCCGCTTTCCGTTTATCCCGGCGCCAAGATAGGGATTTCGCACCGGATTCGCGAGAGCCGTGGGCGGCTTCGGCGCGCCGGGGCTCCCGCGCTTGCGGAAAAACAGGCATGCTTGCGTCCGCTTGGCGCGGCGGAGGGCTCCCATGATTTTTGAACAAATCGTCACCGGCGGTTGCCTGTCGTACCTGCTGGGCTGCCCCAACACCTACGCCGCCGTGCTGATCGACCCGGAAATCCGCCAGATCGACCGGTATCGCGGCCTCGCCGCGCAACGCGGGCTGCACATCCAGTACGTCATCGACACGCACACCCACGCCGATCACTTTTCCGCGGCCAAGCAATTGGGCGCGGCCCTGCAGGCGCCGGTGGTGATGCACCGCGACAGCGCCGCCCCGTTCCCTGACATGCGCCTCGAGGATGGCGGCCTGCTGGCCGTGGGCGACATGCGGATCACGGCGCTGCACACGCCCGGCCACACCGCCGATTCCATGTGCCTGATCGCAGGCGACCGGGTGTTCACGGGCGATACGCTGCTGATCGGCGCCACGGGGCGCACGGATTTGCCCACCGGCGATCCCGAGCAGCTCTATGACAGCCTGTTCAACAAGCTGCTGAAGCTCGATCCCGCGCTGCTTGTCTATCCCGCGCACGATTACAAAGGCCGCAGCCACACCACGCTCGCCGCCGAGATTGCGGAAAATCCGCGCCTCCAGAAAAAGGAGCGAACCGATTTCGTCGCCATGATGCGCGATCTGAATCTGAGCGCGCCGACGCACCTCACCGAAGCGCTGCGCACGAATATGAGCGGCGGCAAGACTGTGGCGCAGCTGCTCTCCGATGCGGCCGCGCGCACGCCCTTCATGGCGCTGGAGGAATTGGCGCGCCGCGTCGGCGCGCGCGACAACGATTTCGTGATCCTCGACGTGCGCGAGAAGGATGCGTTCGCCGCTGGCCACATCCCCGGCGCCAAGCTGTTGCCGCGCGGGCAGCTCGAACTGCGCGTGAACGACGAATTCCCCGATCCCACCTTGCGGATCGTCACCTATTGCGAGTTCGGGAAAATCTCGACCTTGGCGGCGGCCACCTTGCGCGACATGGGCTTCACGCGTGCTTCCGCGCTCGATGGCGGCATGAAAGCCTGGCGCGAGGGCGGCTATACGGTGGAGAGCTGACCTCTCCATCCTCCGGTGCTCGGCTTCAGGGAAAGTTGCCTTCGCAGGAGCCGAGCAGTTCCCATGGCTGCCGCATCGCCAATTCCGTCATTCCGGACGCGAGCAAAGCGAGCGATCCGGAATCCCGGCGCGGACGAAGCCCGCTTTCATCCCGTTGCGACAAGGGCGCTTGCAGCGCTGCCGGGATTCCAGGTTCGCGCTGCGCGCGCCTCGGCATGACGGGCGGCGACTAATCCGACCCGCGGGCCGCGCGCTCTATACTGCGCGGTGTGCAGCAAAATGATTTCCTCGACGGCGCCTGGGCGCAGGTGGCCGAGTTGCTCGGCTGGATCGCCGCTTTGTTCGGCGCGCCGGGGGAAATCGCCGCGCGCGGCGGCCTCGTGCGCCGCTCCCGGTTCGATATCCTTGCCTGGCTAGCGCCGCTGGAGGCTGCGGCGCGCCGCCTGCTGCTGATCGAAGCCGCAGCCCTGCCGCCTGCGAACAATGCGCCTCCCTTGGTTGCGCGCGGGCGCCTGCGCAGCGCGCTCACGGATGCGCCGCCGCCGGTGCTGGATGCCGACTCTGCGCGCTGGCGCGTGCGCTTCCGCCTCGGTTTCCCCCGGGCGCGGGCTTCCAGCCGGCTTTCTCCCGCGACCGGCCCGAACCCGGCGCTCCCGAACAACGCCGCGCCGCTGGCGCGCCGTCTCGAAGCGTTGCGCCGGGTCGCCGCAAATCGCGCGCGCGTTGTGCATTTGCTGGCGCGCCGGCTGCGCGCATCGCTCCCGGCGTGCGTCGCGCGCGCATACCAGCGCTACCGCCATCGCGGCGGCGCCTGCGCGGAATTGCTGGATGAAGCGCAGGCGCGCGTCGATGCGCTTCTGCCTGCGCTCAATTCGTCCTGATCTATTCCGGCGTTTTTAGGTACGGCTCGACAGCGCCGCTCAATTTCAAGGTCATGTCGTTGCCGAAGCGGTCCTTCGTGCGGCCCACGGAAACGCGCACCCAGCCTTCCGACACGCAATATTCGTCGACATTATTCTTTTCGACGCCGTTGAAGCGCACGCCGACGCCGCGCGCCAGCAGCGCTTCGTCGTAATAGGGGCTCTTCGGATTGACCGAGAGGCGGTCGGGCATGTCGTCAGCCATCGTCAGCCCGCCTTCTTCGCGCCGAACAGCGATTTGGCCGCGGCGCTCATCTTATGGCGGAATTGCTCGCGCGCGACGACATCGGCCCCGGTCACCCAGTTGAGCTGCAGCGCCCGCCTGCGCCCCTCGAACGGTTCATGGCCGTGCCAGGAATGATCGCTGCGTTTGAACGCCAGCAAGGTGCCGCCGTGCGGGGGGACTTCCGCCGCGGCGTCGTCCAGGTTTTCGCTGCGCAGCAGGCGCAGGCGCCCGCCGTCCGCCTCCCAAGCCTCGTTGAGATACAGCAGAACCGTGATCACCTTGGTTTTGCTGTCGGTGTGGATTTTGCCGTCGTCCTGCCGGCACCAGCCGCGCACGGTGTACATTGTCGGCAGGCCGGAAAGATCGATGCCGAATTTGCGCGCGATGGCGTCGCGGAACGCTGGGCCTTGTATGTCCGCCACGAGCTGCGCGAATGCGCCTTGGACCGTCAGCACGTCCGGCGGATAGGAGCCTGCGCCCGGCACGTCCGGATAATCGGCGATCACGGCTTTCAGCGCGTCGCCGGCCACGAAGCCGGGGGTGACGAGATGCTCGTAAGGGTCGCGCGCCAGCGGCGTGCGCTCCAGCGCGGCGAGATCGATCAGGCTCATGGTTGCTCCATGCGCGCCAGCTTAGCCGCGCGCCTTCTCCCAGGCGAGATAGGCCGCGCGCACGGCGGCGGCGATCTTTTCGTTGTCGTTCAGCGGTGCGTAGGTCCAGGGCTCGAAATGCTGGCCGCTCAGCGGCCGTGTCGCGCCAGTGGCGCGCAGCGCGTCGTGGAAGCGGCGGAATTTCGGCGCGTGGCCGGGCAGCTCGAACACGTAGACCGGCTTGCCCGTGCCCGCCGCCTCGCCCGCCATGTTGACGCTGTCGGCGGTGACGACGACGGCGTCCGCGGCGCCGAGGAAGGCGAGATAGGGATTGTTCTCGCCGCCCATCCAAAGCCGCGCGGGCCGACCGCCGATCCATTGCTGGATCGTCCAGGTGACCGGCGCCGGGGTGCGCCGCGAGGTGGTGATCAGGAACGAGCCTTCCGGCGCCAGCGCCTCGAGGTGGGCGCACAGTTTGCGCGCCTGGCTCGCCCCGAAGCGGAATTTGCCGTTCGGCCCGCCCA
>JBFWWB010000072.1:0-14145 GCA_050246435.1 Hyphomonadaceae bacterium | reverse complement strand
AGCCCGTCGCCCGATTGCAGCTTACCGGAATAGATGCGGCAGAAGGTGATGGTGCAGACGAAGGGGTCATCCATGATCTTGAAGGCGAGCATGGAGAAGGGTTCGTCGTCGGAGGATTTCCGCACGATCTCATCGCCCGTATCGGGATGCACGCCCTTGATCGCGGGGCGCTCCAGCGGGCTCGGAAGGTAATCGACCACGGCGTCGAGCAGGGGCTGCACGCCCTTGTTTTTGAAGGCCGAGCCGCAGAACACCGGATACCATGCGCCCTGCACCACCGCCTTACGGACAAGCGATTTCAAGGTCGCGATATCGGGCTCTTCGCCTTCGAGGAATTTCTCCAGCGCCGCATCATCCAACTCGACGGCGGCCTCGATGAGTTCGGCGCGATATTGCGCGGCCTGCTCTTTCAGATCGTCCGGTATTTCGGCGTAATCGAACTTGGCGCCGAGCGCCTCGTCACGCCAGATGATCGCGCGCATCTCGACCAGATCGACGACGCCGC
The DNA here is from genome assembly GCA_050246435.1 of Hyphomonadaceae bacterium. GTDB lineage: Bacteria > Pseudomonadota > Alphaproteobacteria > Caulobacterales > Aquidulcibacteraceae > JAKFWI01. The sequence goes on along the minus strand of JBFWWB010000072.1, from coordinate 13,640 downwards.
GGAAATTCGACTCGATGCCGATCGGCAGTTGCATCGGCACCGGCTTCACGCCGAGGCGGAGCTTGATGTCGTTCACGCAGTTGAAGAAGTCCGCGCCGATCTTGTCCATCTTGTTGGCGAACACGATGCGCGGGACATTGTACTTATCGCCCTGGCGCCAGACGGTTTCCGTTTGCGGCTCCACGCCCTGGTTGCCGTCGAGCACGCACACCGCGCCATCGAGCACGCGCAGGGAGCGCTCCACCTCGATGGTGAAATCGACGTGCCCGGGCGTGTCGATGATGTTGAGGCGCTTGCCGTTCCAGAAGGTCGTGGTCGCCGCCGAGGTGATCGTGATGCCGCGTTCCTGCTCCTGCTCCATCCAGTCCATGGTGGCTGCGCCATCATGGACTTCCCCGATCTTATGGCTCTTGCCGGAATAGAAGAGGATGCGCTCTGTCGTCGTCGTCTTGCCGGCGTCGATGTGCGCCATGATGCCGAAGTTTCGGTAGTCCTCGATCGGATATTGTCGGGGCATGGGAGGTTCTGTCCGTTACCAGCGATAATGCGAGAAGGCGCGGTTGGCTTCGGCCATCTTGTGCGTGTCTTCCCGCTTCTTCACGGCCGAGCCGCGATTGTTCGCCGCGTCGATAAGCTCGCCGGCGAGGCGGTCCACCATCGTAGATTCGTTGCGCGAGCGCGCCGATTTCACGAGCCAGCGGATGGCCAACGCCTTGCGCCGCTCGGGGCGCACTTCCACCGGCACCTGATAGGTGGCGCCGCCGACGCGGCGCGAGCGCACTTCGATGGCCGGGGCGACATTGGCCAACGCATCGTGAAACACTTCCAGCGGCTGGCGGCGAATCTTCTTCTCGACGATGTCGAGCGCGCCATAGACGATCGTCTCGGCGACGGACTTTTTGCCCTCGTACATGATGTAGTTCATGAACTTGGTCAGCGTTTCATCCCCGAATTTCGGATCGGGCAGGACGTCGCGAACCTCGGCGCGGTGGCGGCGGGACATTGAGCTTTCCTCTTATTTCGGACGCTTAGCGCCGTAGAGCGAGCGGCGCTTGCGGCGGTTCTTGATGCCTTGCGTATCGAGCACGCCGCGCAGGATGTGGTAGCGCACGCCGGGCAAGTCCTTCACGCGGCCGCCGCGGATCAGCACCACCGAGTGCTCCTGCAGATTATGGCCTTCGCCGGGGATGTAGCAGAGCGATTCAACGCCCGACTTCGCGAGCCGCACCTTCGCCACCTTGCGCAGCGCCGAATTCGGCTTCTTCGGCGTGGTGGTGTAGACGCGCGTGCACACGCCGCGCCGCTGCGGGCTGCCCTGCAGCGCGGGCGTCTTGGAGCGCACGACCACGGGCTTGCGCGGCTTGCGGATGAGCTGGTTGATCGTCGGCACGTGAACTTCCCGAGTAGCGTGAACTTTCCAAGAATGGCGTATGCGCGCGCCGCGCCGCCTTCCCGAACCTGCCGATGACGGCCCCAGGTCCGGAAGCGGCGGCGAACGCGCTTTCCCTGTGTCATGGGGCGGCGCTTGTCCGCCCGGCAAAAGGAAGGCGGTTAGGTATAGAGAGGGCGCTGCGGCGTCAAGGGAAACGCCGTCCCGCCGCTCGGCCCGCTTACGCAGGCAATGCGCCGCTACACGCTGCAACATGGCGGCAGCCCCATTGGAGATAAGCGGCCGCCCCGCAGGCGCGGCCTCGGGCGGGCTATGCGCGCTTGGGCGACGGCGGGGTGACGCCATTGTGAGCCCGCGGGGCGCAGGATTGGGCCTAACTCCGCAGAAATCAACGGAGACCCCATGCCTCTCATTCTTTGCCCTAACTGCAACACCTCCATGCAGGAAGTTCGCCGCGACGAGGTGGCGATCGACATGTGCCCGGCTTGCCGCGGCGTGTGGCTCGATCGCGGGGAGCTGGAGAAGTTGCTGGGCGCCGTCCGGGAGGAACGCGCCGAGGTCCAGCGGTTCACGGAAGACCGCGAGCGCTTCTACCGCGACCCGGAGGACTACAAGCGAAGCCAGCCCAAATATGACGACGACGATCGGAAGGGTTACGACCCGCGCTACCGCAAGAAGCGCGGCTTCGATCTCTTCGACATCTTCGACTGAGCGAACCCAGAAAGCGGACTCGCGCAAGGCGCGATGCTATAGGGCTCGCCGCCGGCCGCTCGAGGCCGGCCCATAAGACGAGCGGAGGAAACCATGAAGGCTTTCAAAACGGCGGTCGTCGCCCTGGCTTTTGGCGCGGCGGGGGCGCTGTTCGCCCAATCCACTTTCGCGCAATCAGCCGCCCCCTCGGTGGCGCCGCCCGCGGTGCAGAAGATCTGCGACGAGGACGCGAAGAAGTTCTGTCCCGGCCTAACCGGGCCGGAACGGTTCAAATGCATGACCGAGCATCAGCCGCAGCTGTCCAAGCCCTGCGCCGACGCCGCCGCCGCCGCAATGCCAAGCGTGACGCCGCCGGCGAAATAGGCTGCACAGCCCGCCGCGAAAAAGAAAGGCCCGGCTTGCGCCGGGCCTTTTGTTTTCCGCCGCCGCTATTTCGCGTCGGCCGTTTCAGCCTGCGCCGCGCGCTCGGCGGCGGCCGCGGCCTTTGCTTCAAGGGCAGCCTTGCGCGCCTCTTCCTTCGCGCGGGCGACGGCGAGCTTGGCGTCGCGATCGCCGGCGATCTTCTGGAAGCGCCGGATCTGGCCGCCGGTGCCGGCGGGGATCAGACGACCGACGATCACGTTCTCCTTCAGACCTTCGAGATTGTCGGTCTTGCCGTAGGTGGCCGCTTCCGTCAGCACCCGCGTGGTTTCCTGGAAGGACGCCGCGGAGATGAAGGAGCGCGTCTGCAGCGAGGCCTTGGTGATGCCCAGCAGCATGGATTGCGCCGTCGCCGGCTTGAGCCCCAGCTCCTTCACGCGCTTGTTCTCGTCGTCGAGATCGAGCGCATCGACCGCTTCGCCTTTGAGGAATTCGGTGTCGCCGGCGTCGCTGATTTCGACCTTCTGCAGCATCTGGCGAACGATCACCTCGATATGCTTGTCGTTAATCGGCACGCCTTGCAGCCGGTAGACCTTCTGGATTTCGTCCACGAGGTAATCGGCCAGCGCTTCGACACCGAGCACGGAGAGGATGTCCTGCGGGGCGGGATTGCCGTCCAGCAGGTAATCGCCCTTCTTCACCCGATCGCCTTCGACGACGGCCAGGTGCTTGCCCTTCGGGATCAGATATTCCATCGGCTCGATGGATTCATCTTCCGGCACGATGCGCAGGCGGCGCTTGGCTTTGTAGTCTTTGCCGAACTCCACGCGCCCGTCGAGTTCCGCGATGATTGCGTGATCCTTCGGCCGGCGCGCCTCGAACAGCTCCGCCACCCGCGGCAGACCGCCGGTGATGTCGCGCGTCTTGGCGCCGCCGGTGGTGACGCGCGCCAGATCCTGACCAGGCTTGGCCTGATCGCCATCCGCCACCGAAAGGATGGCGCCGACGGGCAGGATGTAGCGCGCCTCCGCCCCGCTCGAGAGCTTCGCGGGCTTGCCTTTGTCGCCCATCACGACGATCGCCGGCTTCAGCTCCGCGCCTTTCGGGTTTGAGCGCCAATCGATGACGACGCGCGAGGAGATGCCGGTTTCTTCGTCGAATTCTTCGCGTGCCGAGACGTTTTCCACCAGGTCTTCGAAGCGGATCGTGCCCGCGACCTCGGTGATGATCGGCATGGAATACGGATCGAATTCGGCGATGCGGTCGCCGCGGGCGATCTTCTGGCCTTCATCCACCTTGATGCGCGCGCCGAAGGGCAGCTTGAACGTCTGGCGCTCCTTGCCGTCCGCATCGTCGATCGCGACGACCATGTTGCGGCCCATAACGACGAGATCGCCCTGGGCGTTCTTCACGGTGGTCCGGTTCACGAAGCGCACGACGCCATCGTGCGCGGATTCCATCATCGATTGATCGGCCACCTGGGCCGCCCCACCGATGTGGAACGTGCGCATGGTGAGCTGAGTGCCCGGCTCGCCGATCGATTGCGCCGCGATCACGCCCACCGCTTCGCCGATATTCACCGGTGTGCCGCGCGCGAGATCGCGTCCGTAGCAGGCGCCGCACACGCCGTTGCGGCATTCGCAGGTGAGCACAGAGCGCACCTTCACCGATTGCACGGCGCTGTCTTCGATGAGAGCCATCAGGTCTTCATCGATATAGGCGCCGGCCGGCGCGATGATCTCATGCGTGCCGGGATCGACGATGTCGGCGGCGGCCGTGCGGCCGAGCACGCGCAGGCCGAGCGAAACGACGGTTTCCGCCCCATCGATCACCGCGCGCATCTCGATGCCTTCGGAGGTGCCGCAATCTTCCTCGGTGATGATGCAATCCTGCGCGACGTCGACCAGACGGCGCGTGAGATAGCCCGAATTGGCGGTCTTCAAGGCGGTGTCGGCCAGGCCTTTGCGAGCGCCGTGCGTGGAGTTGAAATACTCCTGCACGCTCAAGCCTTCCTTGAAGTTCGAGATGATCGGCGTCTCGATGATCGAGCCGTCGGGCCGGGCCATCAGCCCGCGCATGCCGGCGAGCTGTTTCATCTGGTTCTTCGAGCCGCGCGCGCCGGAGTGCTGCATCATGAAGATCGAGTTGAGCTCGCCCTGCTCGCCCTTCTTCGCGCGTTCCGGACGCTCGGCTTCGGCCATCATCGCATCGGCCACGCGGTCAGTGCACTTGGACCACGCATCGACGACCTTGTTGTACTTTTCGCCCTTGGTGATGAGGCCGTCGGCGTATTGCTGCTCGTATTCGGCGACGCGCTTGCGTGTTTCCTCGACGAGGGCGGCCTTCGCCTTCGGCACGATCATATCGCCCATGCCGAAGGAGATGCCGGCCTTGGCCGCTTCGCGGAAGCCCAACGCCATCAGCCGGTCGGCGAAGATGACCGTCGCCTTCTGACCGCAGTGGCGGTAGACGGTGTCGATCAGGTTGCCGATTTCCTTCTTCGTCATCGTGTTGTTGAGGACCTCGGGGCCGATCTTGGCGTGCTTCGGCAGCACCTCGGCGATCTTCATCCGCCCCGGCGTCGTCTCGATCGTGAGGCGCTTGTATTTGCCGTCTTCATCAACGGTTTCGAAGCGCGACTTGATCTTCGAGTGTAGCGTCACCGCGCCCGCATCGAGCGCGTGTTCGATCTCCCCCATATCGGCGAACAAACGGCCCTCGCCCTTCTCGCCATCCTTCACGGTCGAGAGATAGTAGAGGCCGAGCACGATATCCTGGCTGGGCACGATGATCGGTCGGCCGTTGGCGGGCGAGAGGATGTTGTTCGTGCTCATCATGAGCACGCGCGCCTCCAACTGCGCCTCCAGGCTCAGCGGCACGTGGACGGCCATCTGATCGCCATCGAAATCCGCGTTGAACGCGGTGCAGACGAGCGGATGCAGCTGGATCGCCTTGCCTTCGATCAGTTTCGGCTCGAATGCTTGGATGCCGAGGCGATGCAGGGTGGGCGCGCGGTTCAGCAGCACGGGATGCTCGCGGATCACTTCCTCGAGCACGTCCCACACTTCGGGGCGCTCCTTTTCCACCATGCGGCGCGATTGCTTGACGGTGCCGGAGAGCCCCTTCGCATCGAGGCGCGCATAGATGAACGGCTTGAACAGCTCGAGCGCCATCTTCTTCGGCAAGCCGCACTGGTGCAACTTGAGTTCGGGCCCGACGACGATCACCGAGCGGCCCGAATAATCGACGCGCTTGCCGAGCAGGTTCTGGCGGAAGCGGCCGTGCTTGCCCTTCAGCATGTCGGCCAGCGATTTCAGCGGGCGCTTATTGGCGCCGGTGATCACGCGGCCGCGGCGGCCGTTGTCGAACAGCGCGTCGACGGCTTCCTGGAGCATCCGCTTTTCGTTGCGGATGATGATGTCGGGCGCACGCAGCTCCATCAGCCGCTTCAGGCGGTTGTTGCGGTTGATGACGCGGCGATAGAGATCATTCAGATCGGACGTGGCGAAGCGGCCGCCATCGAGCGGCACCAACGGGCGCAGCTCCGGCGGGATAACCGGCACGATCGTAAGGATCATCCATTCCGGGCGATTGCCCGAACGGATGAAGGCTTCGACCAGCTTGAGGCGCTTGGCCAGCTTCTTCGGCTTCAGCGCCGAGGTGGCTTCCGCGATTTCCTTGCGCAGCGTTTCGGCTTCTTTTTCGAGATCGAGGCTTTGCAGCAATTCACGGATGGCTTCGGCGCCGATCTTCGCGGTGAAGCTGTCTTCGCCGTATTCGTCCTGCGCCTTGACGTAATCCTCTTCCGTCAGCAGCTGGCGGCTTTCCAGCGGCGTGAGACCGGGTTCGAGCACCATATATTGCTCGAAATAGAGGACGCGCTCGATATCCTTCAAAGGCATGTCAAGCATGAGGCCGATGCGGCTGGGTAGCGACTTCAGGAACCAGATGTGCGCCACGGGGGCTGCGAGCTCGATATGGCCCATCCGCTCGCGCCGCACGCGCTGCAGCGTGACTTCGACGCCGCACTTTTCGCAGATGATGCCCTTAAACTTCATCCGCTTGTACTTGCCGCACAGGCATTCGTAATCCTTGATCGGCCCGAAGATGCGCGCGCAGAACAGCCCGTCCCGCTCCGGCTTGAACGTGCGGTAATTGATCGTTTCCGGCTTCTTGATCTCACCATAGGACCACGACTTGATCTGGTCGGGGCTGGCGATCGAGATCTTGATTTCGTCGAAAACGGGCGCGATCGGCTGGTTGCCGAAAACGTTCGCCAATTCCTGGTTCATCATATTCATCTGGGATGGGCTCCCTTGCTGGACCACCGGCTCCCGGCCGGCGATCCGATTCCGATTGCATGGCGCGCCGGCCGGAAGCCGGCGATCCGTGCGGTCACTTCGTTTCCTGGCTCTCCGCCAGCTCGACGTTGAGGCTCAGGGATTTCATCTCCTTCACCAGCACGTTGAAGCTTTCGGGGATGCCGGCCTCGAACGTGTCCTCGCCGCGCACGATCGCCTCATAGACTTTCGTACGCCCGGCCACGTCGTCGGATTTCACCGTCAACATTTCCTGCAGCGTGTAGGCCGCGCCGTACGCTTCGAGCGCCCACACTTCCATTTCGCCGAAGCGCTGGCCGCCGAACTGCGCCTTGCCGCCCAGCGGCTGCTGGGTGACGAGCGAGTACGGCCCGATGCTGCGGGCGTGGATCTTGTCGTCCACCAGGTGGTGCAGCTTCAGCATGTAGATGTAGCCGACTGTGACCGGACGATGGAAAAGCTCGCCCGTCAGGCCGTCGCGCAGCATCACCTGCCCGGTTTCCGCAAAGCCCGCCGCCTTCAGCATGCCGCGGATGTCGGGGTCCTTGGCGCCATCGAACACCGGGGTGGCGATTGGCACGCCGCCCTGGATGTTGTGCGCCAGCTCCAGCAGCTCCTTGTCGTCGACGGGGATTTCGCTGTCCTCGCCGTAAACTTCCTTCAGCTTGCGCTGCAGCGGCTTCTTGTCTCCGCCGTGCTCGAACGCGTCGAGCGCCTGGCGGATTTGCCGCCCGATGCCCGCGCATGCCCAGCCGAGGTGCGTTTCCAGGATTTGTCCGACATTCATCCGGCTGGGCACGCCCAGCGGGTTGAGCACGACATCGACTGGAGTGCCGTCGTCCAGGAAAGGCATGTCTTCGACAGGCACGATCTTGGAGATTACGCCCTTGTTGCCGTGACGGCCGGCCATCTTGTCGCCCGGCTGCAGCTTGCGCTTCACCGCGACGAACACCTTGACGACCTTCATCACGCCTGGGGGCAGCTCGTCGCCGCGCTGCAGCTTGTCGACCTTGTCCTCGAAACGGTCGGTGAGGCGCTTCTTGGCCTCGTCGTACTGCTTCTTGAGGCCTTCGATCTCGCCCATCGCGCGCTCGTTCTCGAGGCCGATCTGCCACCATTGCCCGTGGCTGTAATGATCGAGCATTTCCTCGGTGACATTGCCCTTCTTGAAGCCGCGCGGGCCGGAAACGGCCGGCTTGCCCAGAAGGATGCGCTTCAGGCGGGAATAGATGTTGCGCTCGAGGATCGCCAACTCGTCGTCGCGGTCTTTGGCGAGGCTTTCGATCTCTTCGCGCTCGATCTGCAGCGCGCGCTGATCCTTGTCGACGCCGTGGCGATTGAACACGCGCACTTCAACGACCGTGCCCTGCACGCCCGGCGGCAGACGCAGCGAGGTGTCGCGCACGTCGGAGGCCTTTTCGCCGAAGATGGCGCGCAGAAGCTTTTCTTCCGGCGTCATCGGGCTTTCGCCCTTCGGCGTGACCTTGCCGACGAGGATGTCGCCCGGCAGGCATTCCGCCCCGATCGCCACGATGCCCGCTTCGTCGAGGTTGCGCAGCGCCTCCTCGCCGACATTCGGGATGTCGCGTGTGATTTCCTCGGGCCCGAGTTTGGTGTCGCGCGCGGAGACTTCGAACTCCTCGATATGGATCGAGGTGAACACGTCGTCCTTCACGATCCGCTCGGAGATGAGGATCGAATCTTCGAAGTTGTAGCCGTTCCACGGCATGAACGCGACGAGCACGTTCCGCCCCAGCGCCAGCTCGCCCAGGTCCGTCGAGGGGCCGTCGGCGATGATGTCGCCCGCCTTCACGTCATCGCCGACCTTCACGATCGGGCGCTGCGTGATGCAGGTGTTCTGGTTGGAGCGTTGGAATTTGAGCAGGCGGTAGATGTCCACGCCTGGCTTCGAGTTGTCGCGTTCCTGTGTGGCGCGCACCACGATGCGCTGGCTGTCCACCTGCTCGACAACGCCGTCGCGCCGGGCGGTGACCGCTGCGCCGCTGTCGCGGGCGACGACGGCTTCCATGCCGGTGCCGACGATCGGCGCCTCGGTGCGCAGCAACGGCACCGCCTGGCGCTGCATGTTCGAGCCCATGAGCGCGCGATTGGCGTCGTCGTTCTCCAGGAACGGGATGAGCGCGGCGGCCACCGACACGACCTGCTTGGGCGAAACGTCGATGAAATCGATCTCGCTGCGCGGGATCATCATCGCGTTGCCGTTTTCGCGCGCCTGCACGAATTCATCCATCAGGCGGCCCTTATCGTCGCGCGCGGCGTTGGCCTGGGCGATCTTGTGCTTGGCCTCCTCCATCGCGGAGAGGTAGACCACCTCGTCGCTCAGCTTGCCGTTCACGACCTTGCGGTACGGGCTTTCGATGAAGCCATACTTGTTCACCCGCGCGTGGGTGGCGAGATAGTTGATGAGGCCGATATTCGGCCCTTCCGGCGTTTCGATCGGACAGATGCGGCCATAGTGCGTGGGGTGCACGTCGCGCACTTCAAAGCCCGCGCGCTCACGCGTGAGGCCGCCCGGCCCCAGCGCCGAGAGACGGCGCTTGTGGGTGATCTCGGAGAGCGGGTTCGTCTGGTCCATGAATTGCGACAGCTGCGAGGAGCCGAAGAATTCGCGCACCGCGGCGGCCGCCGGCTTCGCGTTGATCAGGTCGTGCGGCATCACGGTCTCGATATCGACCGAGCTCATCCGCTCCTTGATCGCGCGCTCCATCCGCAGGAGGCCAATACGGTACTGATTTTCCATCAGCTCGCCGACCGAACGGACGCGCCGGTTGCCGAGATTGTCGATGTCGTCAACCTCTCCGCGCCCGTCGCGCAGCTCCGTCAGGGTTTTCATCACCGCGACCACGTCGTCGCGCCGCAGGATGCGCACGTCATCCGCCACGTCCATGCCGAGGCGCATATTCATTTTCACGCGGCCGACATCGGAGAGATCGTAGCGCTCGCTGTCGGAGAAGAGCCCGGTGAACAGCGCTTCGGCAGTTTCAATCGTCGGCGGTTCGCCCGGACGCATCACGCGGTAGATGTCGAACAGCGCCTGCTCGCGCGTGGCGTTCTTGTCGAGCGCCAGCGTGTTGCGGATATACGGCCCCACCGTCGTCATATCGATGTCGAGCACGGGAAGTTCGTCGACGCCGAGCTCGATCAGCGTAGCAATGACGTGCTCGGTCAGCGCGTCACCGGCTTCGGCGAAGATTTCGCCGGTGTCGGCGTTGACGATGTCTTCCGCGGCGAATTTCTCCACCAGCTCTTCGCTGGGCACGAGGATTTCGCGCACGCCGTCTTCGGCGATCTTGTTGGCGCCGCGCGCGGAAATCTTCTCGCCGCCATGCGCAACCACTTTGCCGGTCTTTGCATCCACCAGATCGAAGCTCGGCTTCACGCCGCGCCAGCGCTCCGGCCGGTAGCGCAGCGCCCAGCCCTTCGGCGTGCGCCGGTAATGCACCGTTTCGTAAAATTCGTTCAGCGTCTCTTCCGCGCTCATGCCGAGGGCATAGAGCAGCGTCGTCGCCGGCAGCTTGCGCTTGCGGTCGATGCGGACGAACAGAATGTCCTTCGCGTCGAACTCGAAATCGAGCCAAGAGCCGCGATACGGGATCACGCGCGCAGCAAACAACAACTTGCCGGAAGCGTGCGTCTTGCCGCGGTCATGATCGAAGAACACGCCGGGCGAGCGGTGCATCTGGGAGACGATGACGCGCTCGGTGCCGTTCACGATGAACGTGCCCTTGTCCGTCATGAGCGGGATATCGCCCAGATAGACGTCCTGCTCCTTGATGTCCTTTACGGATTTAGCGCCGGTGGCTTCGTCGCTTTCGAACACGATGAGGCGCAGCTTCACCTTTAGGGGCGCCGCATAGGTCATGTCGCGCTGCTGGCATTCCTCGACGTCGAATTTCGGCTCCTCGAACTCGTAGGAGACGTATTCCAGCGTCGCGCGCTCGGAGAAGTCCTTGATCGGGAAGACCGACTTGAAGACCGCCTCGATCCCCTGGTCGATCCGCTGGGCCTGCTTCACATCCTTTTGCAGGAATTGCTCGTACGAGCTTTTCTGCACCTCGATCAGGTTCGGCATGGCGCCCGCTTCCGCGATCCGGCCGAACGATTTGCGAATGCGTTTCTTGCCCGTATAGCTCAGAGCCATCTGCTCTCCTCGCGACCGTTCGCGCCCGATGCTCCCGCCCGCGGGAAGCGCATCGCGCGCCGGTTAGCCGCCGCCTCAAAACCTGCGCGCGGAGCGCGTCGGCCTTGGCGAATTCCCGAACCCGGCGGACGTCAGCCCGGGAAAGAGCGCGCATACGAAAGCGCGCCGAGATGCGCGCGCGAAACCCCGCAAGGCCCCGCGCGCGATCGCTTGTTACTTCAGTTCAACCTTGGCGCCGGCCTTTTCGAGCTGGGCCTTGAACTTCTCGGCGTCAGCCTTGTTGACGCCTTCCTTGACGGTCTTCGGCGCGCCCTCGACCAGATCCTTGGCTTCCTTGAGGCCCAGGGCGGTGATCGCGCGGACTTCCTTGATGACCTCGATCTTCTTGTCGCCGGCGGCCGCGAGCACGACCGTGAATTCGGTCTTCTCTTCGACGGGCGCCGCCGCACCGCCGCCGCCAGCGGGCGCAGCCGCGACCGCAACGGGAGCAGCCGCGCTTACGCCCCACTTCTCTTCGAGAAGCTTGGAGAGTTCGGCGGCTTCGAGAACGGTGAGCGACGAGAGATCGTCGACGATTTGTTCGAGCTTAGACATGGGGTGGAGCCTTCCAATTTCAATAGGTTCGATACGGTCAGATGCGTTCGGACGATTGCGTTATGACGTGGATGAAGCCTCTTAGGCCGCCTCCTTCGCGGCGTAGGCGGCCAGCACGCGGGCGAGCTGCCCGCCGGGCGCCTGCAGAACGCCCGCGATCTTCGTCGCCGGCGCCTGGATGAGGCCGATCAGCTTGCCGCGCAGCTCGTCGAGCGAAGGCAGTTCGGCCAACGCCTTGACCTGCGCTTCGCTGAGAACTTCGGGGCCGAGAAGCGCGCCCAGCAGGACGAACTTCTCCTTTTCCTTCGCAAAGGCCACCGCAGCCTTGGTGGCCGCGACAGGGTCTGAGCTGAAGGCGATCGCCGTCGGGCCCGTGAACAGCTTCGCCCCGTCCGCCTTCGGCGTCCCATCGAGCGCGATCTTCGCGAGCCGGTTCTTCACCACTTTGAGCCCGGCCCCGGCTTGCGCCAGGCGGACCCGGAACGACGTCATGTCCGCCACCGTCAGTCCCGCGTAATGGCCGACAACCACCACGCCGGACGAAGCGAAGATGCCCTTAAGGCTCTCGATCGCTTCGGATTTTTCGGCACGATCCATTCGGTTCTCCTCATCGGCGCCCGGGAAACCGAGACGCCCGGCCACAGGGGCCAACGGGCGCTCCAGGCGTCTCCCAGCGGACCGGGAGGGACGCGCAAAGCGCGATCAACCTGCCCCAGGCCCTGGCGTCGACCGCCGCGCCGCACCCCGAAACAGGGCCCGCCCGCGTCGTCGAAACTGGTGCTCTGTCTCCTGCGGGCCCAAAAGGATTAAGCCCGTCTTCCCGAAAAGTTGAAAACATTCAAACTTTTAGGTGGGACGGGCGCCAGCATTCTCGGACAGGGACGCCGATTGCCCGCCGTTCAGTTAGAACTTTGGACGCGCGACGCCTTATCGCCGCGCTATCCGCCCGGCGAGCCGCGCTATATGCACGCTGGTTTACGCCGCCGCAAGGGCGATTTTCAGCCCCTGTCAAGCCACCTGTGCAGGACGCCTAAGCCAGCTTTCCCATATCGATCACGAAACGGTAGCGCACGTCGCCTTTCACCAGGCGCTCATAGGCGGCGTTCACGCCGTCCGGCGCGATCACCTCGATCTCAGGGGCCACCCCCTTCTCGGCGCAGAAATCCAGCATCTCCTGGGTTTCCCGGATGCCCCCGATCGGGGAGCCCGCGATCGAGCGCCGGCCGCCCAGCATCGCGAACACCGCCGGCCATTTGTGGCTTTCGGTGATCGGGGGCGCGCCCAGCAGGCAATGCACGCCGTTGCGGCGCAGCAGCTGCGCATAGGCTTCCAGATCGTGCGCGGCGGAAACGGAATCCAGGATCAGGTGGAAACTGTTCGCGTGGGCTTCCATCTGCTTGGGATCGTTGGAGAGGACCACCTCGTCGGCGCCGAGCGCCTTGGCGTCCGCCACTTTGCCGGGCGAGGTTGTGAACACCACCACCTTCGCACCCATCGCCTTCGCCAGCTTCGCGGCCATGTGGCCCAGCCCGCCCAAGCCGACGACGCCCACCTTCTGCCCCGGCCCGACCTTCCAATGGCGCAGCGGCGAGTAGGTGGTGATGCCGGCGCACAGCAGCGGCGCTGCGTGCGCGGCGTCGAGCTTGTCGGGGATGCGCAGAACGAAATCCTGCGTCACTACGATGGCTTTGGAATAGCCCCCGTTCGTCGGCCGGCCTGTCTCTTTCTCGACGCCGGAATAGGTGCCGATCTGGCTGGTGCAGAATTGCTCCACGCCCTCCTCGCACGCATCGCAATGGCGGCAGGAATCCACCATGCAGCCGACGCCGACGATGTCGCCCACCTTGTGACGCGTGACCTTGGCGCCCACAGCGCGCACGCGCCCCACGATCTCGTGGCCGGGCACGGCCGGCGAATTGGTTTCGCCCCATTCGCCGCGCACGAAATGCAGATCGGAATGGCAGATGCCGCACTGCGTGATTTCGATCTCGACATCCTCGGGGCCGACGGCGCGGCGTTCGATCTTCACGAACTCGAGCGGCGCGGTTTTCAGCCGCGCGCCGATGGCGGAGACGGTGCTCATGGTTGGCCCCCTCGGGATATG
>JBFWWB010000071.1:0-14198 GCA_050246435.1 Hyphomonadaceae bacterium | reverse complement strand
GAACTAGGCATTATGCCTATACTGTCGAGCATGACACTGACCGAATATTGCGCGGCGCGTCAGATCACCGTCGCTGAGTTGGAGCGACGGGCTGGACTCAAGCCAGGCCACCTCGACAAAGTGGCGCGCGGCGAACGGGATGTGTCCATGCCCGTCGCCCGCCGCATCCACAAAGCGACAGGCGGGGTGGTCACCCCAACTGATCTCGCCTTCTCCACAATCAGGGCGAAAACGGAACGGGGCTTACGACACCGCCGCCTTGTCAGCGCCCAGAAGGGCAGGCGACCCCATGGCTAGCTTGGCGCATCTGGCTTTTTATGGGAGCGGCACCTGCGCTGGGGCGGCATGGTGACGATATTGTCACCCGTCTCCAAGCGCGCTTCCTCCTCTGCGCGCTGCATGGTGAGCACGTCGGCGGACGCTTTCATCGCCACGGACTCCGGGACCAAAACGACAACGCGCTTACCGCCGCTCCATCCGTGGCAAATCACCAAGCCAGAGCGTTTTTCGATTTTGTGCCAAGACGTTATGAAAATCAGTTTTTCATTTTCGTCGATGTTAAGATTCATGCGAGTTCCCCACCGAGGCGTACCCAGCGAGGCAGTTAACTCACAGTTGCGTCGGCGCGTCCTACCGATTCGGCATAGGCCGATCGGAAAGATGTGGACGGAAATATGGCGAGAGACGGCGACATGGGATCACATAACGGCGGCTGGTGCATGAAGGCAGTCGCTGTCCCCTCGGATGTGCGCCTGCTCACACGGGCGCAGGCGAAGGCCTATTGCGGCGGTCGCGACCCCGGCGCGGTCGCGGCGCCAGTGGCGTTGCCCGATCCATTGCCGGGGGTGAAAGCGCGGCCCCGCTGGGATCGGCGCGCTTTGGATGCAGCCCTCGATGCGCTCGGCGGATTCACGCCCAAGGGGGAGCAGGGCGACGGCCTCGACCCCGTCCGTAGGAAGCTGGGGCTCGCCTAGGCTATGCTGGCCCCCATGACCTCCATCGACTTAGCGGGCGCGCACCGCATCCGGCGGCTCTATCCCAAAGCCGTGCGTCTCGACTTTTACGCATGGCGCGGGAAGGGCGCGCCACGGATCGGCAGCTACCGTGCGGCGACCGAGGCGGAGGCGGATGCGCTGGCGAGTGCCGATGCGGTCGGTTTGGCGGCGCGTTACGGCGAAGCCAAAGCCGCGCCGGCAGGGCCCAGCACCCGGGTCTTTAAGGGCCTTGTCGCAGCGTACCGCGCGAGCCCGGAATTCAAGAGCCTTGCGCCGTCCACGCGCCGCGTGTGGGGCCGCTGGCTGGACCGCATCGACGATACCTTTGGCGAGGCCACGACGCGCTCTATGGGCGAGAAGGGCGCGCGCAAGCTGATCCTGGTGTGGCGAGACCGCTACGCCGATCAGCCGCGCACCGCAGACCTCGCAATCCAGGTGCTTTCGCGCGTGCTGTCGTGGGGCGTCGATCGCGAAGAGATCGACCACAACCGCGCGCGCGGCATTGCGCATCTGTGGGAGGCGGATTGGTCGGATTCTATTTGGGAGCCGACACATCTGCGGGCGTTCGAGAAAGCGGCGCACGCGCTTGGGCGCGCGCATCTCCTCACGGCGGTTCAGGTGCTCGCCCATACCGGGTTGCGCGTCGACGATGCGGCGCGCCTGGCATGGGATGACGTGAACCTGCGCGCCGGGGAAATCCGTAAATACACATCCAAGAGCATGCGTCGCGGCAAGAAGAAGCGCGCGGCCGTCATCCCCATCACGCCGGCGCTGCGCGCCATCCTGAAAGCAATCCCGCATAGGGAAGGGGCGTTGCTGCGCACGGCGCGCGGAACGCCGTTCGCTACGGGCGGCACGTTGAGCGAGGCCATTCAGGAAGTGGTCGAAGAAACCAGCTTCACGCGGCGCACCCACGATCTGCGCGGAACCGCCGCGACGAATTTCGCATTGGCGCAGCTCAGCAAATCCGAGATCGCGCGCATTCTCGCGTGGTCGGAAGACCAAGTCGCGAAGATCCTCGACGTCTATGTGAACCCGGGCCGCATCTCGCGCCAGATCGCCCGCAAGCTTGCTGCCAGCGGTAACGGGTCGCGTAACGGGTCTCGTGGGAAACTCGCAAAAATGCAAAAAATCGCATGAAAATCATGGAGCGGGCGGCGGGAATCGAACCCGCACGAGAAGCTTGGGAAGCTTCCAGGCTACCACTACATCACGCCCGCGTGCGCGCTGATGTGCGACGAATGCCGGCGAGCGTCAAGGAACGCCCGCGCGCGTCAGGCCGCCTGGTCGAAGGCGAACGTATCCATCGCGATCACGCCGCCGTCCACGCTCGCATGAATGCGCCGCCCGGCGCCATCGCCGGCGCCCAATGCTGCGAACAGCGGCAGGATGTGATCTTCCGTGGGATGGTGCGCGACGGCGAAGGGTGCGCGGTCGCGATAGTGCAGCAGATCGTCGACGCGGCCTTCGCGCACCGCCGTTTCGAGCCACGCGCGGAAGCGCTCGACCGCGGCCTCGACGCCCAGTGGAGGGCGCATGCGGAAGAAGAGATTATGCGTCGCCGCGCCAGAGCCGATGATCAGCACGCCGTCATCGCGCAGCGGCGCCAACGCGCGGCCCATCTCGTAATGCCAAGCCGGGCTCTGACGCGGATCGATCGAAACGGCGAGCACCGGGATATCCGCTTCGGGCGCCATCAGGATCAGCGGCGTCCATACGCCGTGGTCGTAGCCGTGAGCTGCATCGAGACGCGGCGAGAAGCCGGCGGCGGCCAGCAGATCGTGTGCGCGCGCAGCGAGCGCCGGCGCGCCGGGCGCAGGGTAACGCAACCGATAGAGCGCTTCGGGGAAGCCGCCGAAATCATGGATAGTGGGCGGGGCTGCGCTAGCGACGATCGCCGGCCCCGGCGCCTTATAGTGCGCGGAGACGACGAGGATCGCGTTCGGCTTTTCCCAGCCTCGGCCGTATTCGCGCAGGAAGGCGTTCGCCGGGCTCTGCTCCAGCACGATCATCGGCGAGCCGTGACTCACATAGAGGGAAGGTTGGCGCATCGTCCCGATGTAAGCGCCTCCGCGCCGGCGCGCTAGGCGGCCGGCGCTCCGCGGTGCGCCATCCCCGCGCGCTGACCGCGCCGCGGCGGCGTGCTATGCACTGTCGGGCGCGGCCCCGCGCAAATCTCGCGCGCTGGCGCATCCGGTCCAGCCGAACGGTGTTCATGTCCGACGCCACGTCCTCTCCGGCAGGCGAGCCCGCCGAGACGCTCCCCTCCCGCGCGCTCGATGCGGTCTTCGACCGCGCGCCGGCGGCGTTTTCGGTGGCGGCGTTCCTGGTGGGCGCGGCGGCCCTGGCTGCGGCGGCGGCCCCCGCGATCGCGCCCCTGCCGGGCTTCGATCTCGTCGAGCATTTCATCGACGAGGCGCCGGAATTCTCCGCCAGCGTCGCCGGCGTCGTGCTGATGGCGCTGGCGATCGGATTGCGCCGCCGGCTCGATACGGCATGGGCGGCGGCGATCGCGCTGCTGGTCTTCCTGGCCGGCTACGCCGTGGTGCGCCATGAGCATTATCCCGCCGCGATCGCATGCGGGGTGGCGGCCGCGGGCCTGGCGGCGTCGCGCCGCGCCTTCTTCCGCCATGCGCGCTTCGTGGCGCTGGCGCCGACGCGCGGATGGTACGTCGCAGCCGCCGTGGCGTTGATGGCGGCAGTCGTGGGCGGACTCTTGTGGGCGTCGGAGCGGCCGGGTTTCGTGGAGGCGCCGTGGTGGGCGCTGCTCACCGATCCGCGCATCGGCAGGCCGGGGCGCGCCTTGGCGCTGGCGGCCTCGCTGATCGGCGCGTTCAGTGTATGGACCTTGTTCTTCGCGCCGCACCGGCGCGCGCCGCCCCCGCCGCAGCCGGGTGATCTGGCGCGCGCGGCGGCGATCGCCGCGCACGCCGAGGCGCCGCGCCCGGAGGCGGCGCTCGCTTTCCTCAAGGACAAAAGCTTCCTCTTCGTGCGCGACGACGCGTTCATCATGTATGCGCGCTCCGGCGGCAGCTTGATCGCGATGGGCGGCCCGGTAGGCAAGCGCGCGGCGTGGCGCGAGGCGTTGACGGCGTTCCGCGCCGAGGCCGAGCGCGCCAGCATGCGCCCGGTGATTTATGGCGCGCCGCCCGATCTGCTGCCCGATCTGCTCGATCTCGGTTTCAAGGTGGAGAAGGTGGGCGAGAACGCCATCGTCGATCTGAAGACGTTCACGATCGCGGGGCCGAAGCGTCAGACGCTGCGCAACGCGCGGCGCAAATTCGTCGAACGCGAAGCCGCCACCTTCACGGTGGAGACGCCCCCGCACGAGGCGGCGATCCTTGCCGCGCTGCAGCCGATTTCGGATGCTTGGCTCGCAGCGCAGAGCGGCGGCGAGAAAGGCTTCTCTCTCGGCCGCTTCGATCCCGATTACGTTGCGCGCGGGCCGATTGCGGTGGTGCGCGCCCACGGCGCGGTGACGGCGTTCGCCACGCTATGGACCACGCCGGACGGGAAATGGGCGAGCGTCGATCTCATGCGCCACAGTCCGGAAGCGCCGCGCGCGGTGATGGATTTCCTGTTCGCCGAGTTGCTGTTGTGGGCGCAAGCGGAAAAGTACGAGTTTTTCGATATGGGCATGGCGCCGCTTTCGGGCCTTGCGGAAGAACGCTACGCGCCGCTGTTCGCGCGGATCGGGCGCTTCGTGTTCGAGCGCGCCGGCGCATTCTATAATTTCGAGGGGTTGCGCAAATACAAGGAGAAGTTCACCGCCGTCTGGGAGCCGCGCTACCTCGCGGCGCCGGGCGCCTGGTCGATGCCGATCGTGCTGGCGGAAGCCGCACTTTTGACGGCGGGCGGAGCCGCCGCGATGCTCGGCCAGGGGCGCAAGCTCAGCGCTGACCGGCCTCGAACCCCAAAAGATGCGCAAGATGCACCAGCATGAACACGCCTGCCGCCCCGGCTACGACGATGATCGTGCGCCAGGGTGCAAGGCGCGGCTTCAGCGGGTCCGCCGGTTTGCTGGCGCGCCAGGAGCCGTAAGCGAAGAGGCCGCCGCATAAAGCGAGCGCTGCGATCGTGAACGCCAGGCTCATAGCGCTTCGTCCGGACGGGGCGACACGCCATGCTCGGTCTTCGCCCAATAATGCGGACGAAACAGAATGCCGAACACCGCCGCCGCCGCGGCCAGCGTGCTGAGCGGCCAATACAGCGGCATCGTCAGCGCCGCAAACGCGATGCGCGGCTGGCGCAGATCGGCCGCCGCCGTGATGGCGCTGTAGGCGGCGGTGCAATAACCGGCGAGCGCCAGCGCCCAGTGCGCCCAACTCAATTCGATGCTTTCCAGCGCCGCCGCCGCAGCCAAAGTGATCAGGATCGGCAGATGCGCGAACGCCGAAACGATCGCGCCGCCCAGCGTGAATTGCGTCATGGCGAAGCTGAGCCAGCCCATCTCGCGCGCGACGGCGATGGGATCGCGCATCAGCACCAGCCATGTCTGCATGTGCCCCTTCAGCCAACGTGTACGCTGGCGCAGCCACGGCGTGAGGCCGACGGGCGCTTCCTCCCAGGTGGCGGGCGCGATCATCGCGGAGCGCCAGCCGTCCCGCGCCAGGCGATAGCCAATGTCGGCGTCCTCGGTGACGTTGAACGGATCCCAGCCGCCGCAGCCGGCGAGCGCGCTGGCGCGGAAATGGTTGCTGGTGCCGCCCAGCATCAGCGGCCGCCCGGTGCGCGCCAACAGCGGCAGCACGCCGCGGAACTGAATTGCATATTCGGCTGCGAATTGCGTCGCGAGCCAGCTGGCGGGAGCGTTGTCGATCAGCAGGGGCGCCTGCACGCAGCCCATGTCCTCGCCGCCTTCGGCGAAGGCGTCGAGTGCGGCGCGAAGTTGGCGAGGGTCGGGCGCATCTTCCGCGTCGAAAATCGTGACGAACTGGCCGCGGGCGAATTTGAGTGCGTAATTGAGCGCTTTGGGCTTTGTGCGCGGCAGCCCGGAGGGCGTGGCGATCACCTCCACATGCGCCGGCAGCGCCATGGCGTTCGCAGCGTCGAGCGTTTCACGGTCGTCAGATTCTAGCACCAGTTTCAGATCGAGTTTGTCCGCCGGATAATCGAGCGCGCCGAGGCGCGCCAGCAGCGGGGCGATCATGTGCGCCTCGCGGTAGAGCGGGCAGAGGATGGTGTAGACCGGCAGCGCGTCCTGCCAATGGCCGCGCGGATAGGGCAAGCGCGCGATCGCCGCGCCCGCTGCGAGAAGCCGCCACATCGTGAGCGCGGCGAAAAGCCAAAACGCCGCCGCCGCCAACACATGCAGCGTCTCGCGTGGAAAACGCCAGAGGCTCCAGCCCAGCGCGGCAAGCGCCGCCGGGAGCAGCGCCTTTTGCGCCAGGCTCAAGCGCCGGCGCGCGGAAAGCTCCGGTGCGGCAAGCGCAAGACCGAGGCTGGCGGAGTCCAGCAGCTCCGCGCTGGCGAGCGGGGCTAAGGGCGGCGGGACGGCGGAGCGGCGCTCATCGACCGCAACGTCGCGTGCGGCCAGCGTCTCCGTCACGATTTCGGAGACCAGTGCGCGATGAGCCGCGGCCCCGCGGCCTCCAAGGTCGCCCCCGCAAGCGAAAATGCCGCGAACGCCGAGGTCGGCAAGTGATCGGCCAGGTCTCGCCCGGCGCGGGAGCGGTCGCGCGCTTGCGCGGCGAGCTCAGCGGCCAGGATCTGCAGGCCGGGATTGTGCCCGATCACCAGCACGCACGCGCCGCCGCTGGCGGCGGCTTCGTTCCATATCCTCTCGGCGGAGGCCATGTAGAGGCCGGGCGAAAAACGCGCCTTCGGCATCGCGATGGTTTCGGCGAGGGCGGCGTAGGTTTCCCGCGTGCGCTGCGCCGTGGAGACCAGCACCACGTCGGCTTCGAGGCCCGCCGCGGCAATTTCTTCGCCGGCTTTGGCCGCCTCGCGCCAGCCGCGCTCGCTGAGCCCCCGCGCGGCGTCGCTCTCGGCTTCATGCTCGCGAACCGCCTTGCCGTGACGCAGCAGGATCAGCGCGTCCATGCGGGGCCCCTCCCTGATTTGAGTCGTACACAAACGCTGTCCGTTTTTCCACGCTTTGCAGGGTTTAAGGCGAAGGCGAAGCGATGCTAGGGGATGGGCATGTCCGAGATCGCCGCTTCATCCGCCGCCGCCCAAGCCGCGCGCGCCTGGCCGTTCGAGCAGGCCCGCCTCGTCGTCGAGCGGCTGAAGCGCACGAAAAAAGACGGTCCCGTCATCTTCGAGACGGGCTACGGCCCGTCCGGCTTGCCGCATATCGGCACCTTCGGCGAGGTGGCCCGCACCACGATGGTGCGCCACGCCTTCGAGACGCTGACTGGAGGGGCGGTGAAGACGCGCCTCATCGCGTTCTCCGACGATCTCGACGGCATGCGCAAAGTGCCGCCCAACGTGCCCAATCAGGAGATGCTGCGCGGCCATCTCGGCAAATCGCTGAGCGCAGTGCCCGATCCGTTCGGCACGCACGAAAGCTTCGCCGCGCACAACAATGCGCGCCTGCGCGCGTTCCTGGACTCCTTCGGCTTCGAATACGAATTCCTCTCGTCGACACAGCAATACAAATCCGGTGCGTTCGACGCGATGCTGCTGGCGATGCTGGAGCGGTTCGACGCGGTGATGGCCATCATGCTGCCGACCTTGGGGCCGGAGCGGCGCGAAACCTATTCGCCCTTCCTGCCGATCAGTCCGACGACGGGCGTGGTGCTGCAGACGCCGACCTTGGAGCGCAACCTCGCCAAAGGCACGATCGTCTTCCAGAACGAGGACGGCCGGAAAATGGAAGTTCCCGTCACCGGCGGTCACGTGAAGGTGCAGTGGAAGCCGGACTGGGCGTTGCGCTGGGCGGCCCTCGGCGTCGATTACGAAATGTCCGGCAAGGATCTGATCGACAGCGTGAAGGTTTCGAGCGCGATATGCCGTGCGCTGGGCGCGCCGCCGCCGGAATCCTTCAATTACGAATTGTTCCTCGACCAGAACGGCGAGCGCATCTCGAAAACGCGCGGCAACGGCCTGGCGGTGGAGGAGTGGCTGAAATACGCTCCCGCTGAAAGTCTTTCGCTCTATCAATTCCAGAAGCCGAAAACCGCCAAGCGGCTATATTTCGACGTCATCCCCAAAGCGGTGGACGAATACCTGGCGTTTCTGGAAGCCTATCCGAAGCAGACGCCGGCGGAGCAGCTGGAGAATCCAGTTTGGCACATCCATGCAGGCAGTCCGCCCGCGCCCGAGCCGATGACGTCGTATGCGCCGGCGACCAATCCCAGCGCGTCGACGTCGATCTCGTTCGCGCTGCTGCTCAATCTGGTTTCCGCAGCGAACGCGGAGACGAAGGCGCATCTGTGGAAGTTCATCGCGAAATACGCGCCCGGCGCTTCGCCTGAAACGCATCCCCGGCTCGACCGTCTGTGCGGGTACGCGATCGCCTATTACGAGGATTTCGTGAAACCCTCGAAGCGTTTTCGCGCCGCGACGGAGAAGGAGCGCGCAGCGCTCGGCGATCTGGCGCGTGCGCTGGCGGCGGCGCCGGCCGGCGCCGATGGCGAAGCGCTGCAGAACATCGTCTACGAGGTCGGCAAGGCGCACGCGTTCGAACCGCTGCGCGATTGGTTCAAGGCGATCTACGAGGTGCTGCTGGGACAGGAACAGGGCCCACGCTTCGGCTCCTTCGCCGCGATCTTCGGAACGGGCGAGACGGTGGCGCTGATCGAACTGGCGCTCGCCGGCGAACTGACCAAGGCCGCCTGAAGCAAGCGTAGTTGCGCGGCGCGAGCGAGGCGGTATCGTCGTCTTGGGGCAGGGATGGACAGGGAGGCCGCGCGATGCGGGCCTGGACGGCTGCCCTCCTCATGGCGTTCGCCTATCTTAGCGCACCGCCCGCGGCGGCCAGCCCTTCCGCCGCCGCGGCCTATGCCTCCGGCGATTTCCTGCGCGCGGCGGATGCCGGCGAAGCGGCAGGCGAGCCGGGCGGGCTTTCACTCGCTGCGCAGGCGTTGCTGGCGCGCTGTGTCACCGATCCGAAGGACGACGCGATCCCTGCGCTGCTCGACCGCGCGGAGAAGAACGCGCGCACCGCGCTTGCGCAGCAGCCGGCTTCGGTGGACGCCCGCCTTTCGCTGGCCCTGGCGCTGGGGATCAAGGGCAAGCGCGCAAGTGTGCGCGAGGCCCTGGCGCAGCGTTACGCCGAACGCGGCCGCCGGCTGATCGATGAGGCGCTCGCGCTCGATCCGAAATCGGCGTGGGCCCAGGCATTGCTGGGCGGCTGGAACCTGGAGGTGCTGCGCCGCGGCGGCGCGGTGGGCGGGCGGCTGATGGGCGCGCGCTTCAAGAACGGCGTCGCCGCGTTCGACCGCGCCCGCGCGCTCGCGCCGGATAATCCAGCCATCGCGTTGCACTACGCTGTGGCGCTGCTGTCGCTCGATCCGAAGAAGCATGCCGACCGCGCCGCCGCGTTGCTGGCCGCGGCGGCGGCCAGCCCCGCGAACGATGCGTTCGAGGCGCGCATGCGCGAAGAGGCTCGCCGCATCGGCGGCGCGCTCGCCACACGCGGCGCGCAGGCCGCCGCCGATCTGATCGCCGAAACGCTGCTTTGACCTATTGGCTCGCCCACACGATGCGCGCGATCCATTCCACATCGCGCGCCGGCAGCACGCGCACGGGGTAGGAAGGATTGAGCGAAGCGAGCTCCACCACCTGCTCGTTGCGGCGCATCAATTCCTTCGCCATCACCTCGCCGCCGGTCGTGCGCACGACGACGCGGTCGCCGCGGCGCACCGCGGCGCCTGGTTGCACCACCACCACGTCGCCCGCGCGGAACAGCGGCAGCATGGAATCGCCGGCGATCTCGAGCGCGTACACGCGTTCGCCGCCGAGGCCGGGAAACCGCACCGTCTCTTCCGCGCCGATGGGGAAGCCTTGCTCGTCGAAGAAACCGTGCGCGCCCGCGCGCGCCAGGCCGACGATCGGGATGGCGCGTCCCGCGCCGGCGGCCGCGCCATCCGTCAATGCGGCGAATTCCTCGAAACCCGCGCCCACCGCCTCCAAAGCGCGCGCGACGCTTTCCGTGGAAGGCCAGCGCGGTTTGCCGTCGGGGGCGGCGCGTTTGGACCGGTTGAACGTCGTTGGATCGAGGCCCGCGGCGCGCGCCAGACCTGAGGCCGTCAGCCCATACCGCGCAGCCAGGGCGTCGATCGCGCGCCAAATCTGGGCATGTTGCATGACAAGCGCCTCGCTGGCCGCATGGACCGGAAACGCGGTGAACCCTATACTGGCCGTATCAGGAATAACAACCTATGGATAAGGAATATTTTCCTTGAAGGCGGTGCCCGTTCTCGCCTACAAGATTTGTTTCGCTGAGGAATGGGCCGATGCGGAACGCGCCGGCTCCTATGTGGGCTCCGCCGTCGACGAGGCGGACGGCTATATCCATCTTTCCACCGCCGATCAGGTCGCTGAAACCTTGCGCCGTTATTTCGACGGCGATCCCGATTTGCTGCTGGTGGCCGTTGATCTGAGCGGCTTGGCCGCCAGCGTGCGTTGGGAGGCGGCGCGCTCGGGGCAGCTGTTCCCGCATATTTATGGCGAGCTGCCGCTCTCTGCGGTGCGCGCGGTCGAGCCGATCCCGAACGAAGCGCAAGCGCGCGCGGCGTTCGCTGCGCAGCTGGCGTCGCCGCCGACATGATCGCCGATCTCGGCGCAGCGGCGCTGCGCCTGCTGCCGGCCGAAACCGCGCACGATGCCGCGATTGCGGCGCTGCGCGCAGGGTTTGGCCCGCGTATGCGCGCTGACCGCTACCGCACCCTGCACGCGAAGCTGGCAGGCCTCGATCTGCCCAATCCGATCGGCCTCGCCGCGGGCTTCGACAAGAACGCCGCCGCCTTGCATCCGCTGCTCGCCGCCGGGTTCGGCTTCGTGGAATGCGGCACTGTCACGCCATTGCCGCAGGCCGGCAATCCCCGCCCGCGCCTGTTTCGCTTGCAGCGCGATGGCGGCGTGATCAACCGCATGGGCTTCAACAATGAAGGGCTCGACGTGTTCTGTGCGCGCTTTGCGGAACGCACGCCGCGCGGGATCGCCGGCGCCAATGTCGGCGCCAACAAGGACAGCGAAGACCGCATCGGCGATTATGTGCTGGGTCTGCAGCGCGTGTGGCCGAACGCGTCCTATGTCACGATCAACGTGTCGTCGCCCAACACGCCGGGCCTGCGCGGCCTACAGGAGCGCGGGGCGTTGGAGGAATTGCTCGGCCGCGTGGGCGAGGCCCGCAAGGCGGTGAGCGAGGCGTATGGCGCGCGCCCGGTGTTCCTGAAGGTGGCCCCCGATCTGGACGGCGCGGCGATCGCCGACATCGCGGCGCTCACCCTGGCCAACAAGATCGATGCGCTGATCGTGTCGAACACCACGATCGATCGGCCCGATCATTTGCGCAGTCGCGCGCGCGGGGAGACCGGCGGGCTTTCCGGCCGCCCGCTGTTCGAGAAATCGACGGCGATCCTGCAGGCCTTTGCGCAGGCGCTGGGCGGCGGGGCGGCGCTCATCGGAGCGGGCGGCGTGCGCGATGGGGCGACGGCGCTGGCGAAAATCCGCGCCGGCGCCAGCGCCGTGCAACTCTACACCGCTTTGGCCTATGCGGGCCCCGGCCTGTTGGCGCGCCTGGCGCGCGATCTGGCGCTGCGCTTGCGTGCGGAAGGCTTCCACTCGGTGCAGGAGGCGGTGGGCGCCGGCTGAGGCCCTCGACCAATTTCCCGCGCTGCGGCAGAAGGATCGCAGGAGAATGCGCGCATGAGTCTTCGCATCGTCGACACCGAAGCGCAGCTGGACCGCGCCTATGGCGTGGCGCGCGCGATGCTTGCCCAATGGGGTGAAGGCGGCGGCGATCCCTGGCAGAAGAATGCGCGCGACGGCGCGGTGATCGAAGAGGGCGCCAGTTTCTCACGCCGCGACGACGTCTATCTCTTCATCATCCGCGACGGCGCGCACGTGTCGATCGGGGCAGCCCTCACCGAGCGGGATCGCGAATTGCTGCGTGTGGAAATTCCGCGCGCAGAGCCCGCCGCGGACCGCCAGCGCGCTGCGCTTGCAGTCGATGAAAACGATCAGCTCTTCCTGCTGGCCTCCGCCGATGAGCTGCGCCGCCAGCATATCCGCGATCCGTTTCGCCGGCTCACTGGCGCCCCGCAAGTGAAGCGCGCCAACATATCCGAGCGCGATTATGTGCTGATCGGCCCGCTGAGCGATCCGCGCGCGGGCGATGCTTTGCTGGCGCTGGCGGCGCTGCATCCTTTGTTCGACCGTCACGTCGAGATGCTGGGGAAGCTGGCGGGGCGGTCAGACGAGCGGGAGGAGGCGGAGGTTTACCGCATCTCGCCGCGCGTGCGCAGCGCGCACCGCGTGCATGCGAAAGTGGTCGAGGCGCTGTTCGAGAAGTTACGCGGCGCGGGCTTTCAGGTCGCCGATCTGCGCAATGGGCCGGTGCGCGCCGATTTCGCGGTTGCGCGGTCGGATGCGGCGGTGGCGTTTGAAATCCGCGCCGATGCGGAGCTGAGCGATTTTCTGCGCGCGCTGGGCCAGCTCGTGCTGATCGCGCCGGGCGGCGGCGCGTTCCGCCGCGCGCTGGTGCTGCCGGCCCCGCGCGAAGCGCTGGGGGCGGCGCTCGCCCCGTTCGAGGCGGCGTTCCGCGAAACCGGCGTGTGGGTGCTGATGTACGATTTCCGCGATGGCGAAGCCCATATCTGGACCCAGATCGCGCCCCCCGAGCTGCCGGGCGACATCCGCACCCTCTTCGCCTGACGCAGCCGTCCCATTCCCGCCGCGCGGTGGGGAAGCTAAGCGTAAGCGCCAAGGGGAGGCGGCATGATCGATCTACGCTGCGCGCGCATGAGCCTGGCGTTCCTTGCCGGCGTGTTGTTGGCCGGCTGTGCAAGCGGCGGCGGCGGGGGGGATCTGTGCTGCCCCCGCCCAATCCGCCGCCGCCTCCGCCTCCACCCGCCGCCGCCCCGATCGGGCCGGTGACGGCGCCGCAAGCGGGCGTTCCCTCCGGCACGGAATTCACGGCGAATTGGGGCGTCGGCGCCGTCAACGCTCCAACCGCGTGGCAGCGCGGATTCACTGGGCAAGGCGTCAAGATCGGTGTGCTCGACGATGGGATCGTCGCCACCAATGATCCGGCCTACGCCGAATTGGACGGGCGGATAGAGCCCGCCTCAAAGGATATCGACGGCGCGCGCAATCAGCTGAGCACGACGCTCTCGCACGGCGCGGAGCTCTCGTCGCTCATCGCGGGCAATTTCAACGGCGATAAAACGGTCGGCGTGGCCTACGGCGCCTCGATTTTGGCGGTGCGGACAGATAACGGCGCCGGCGGCTTCGAATACCAGGCGCTGGCCGATGCGCTCGACTACGCCGTGCAGCAGGGCGTGCGGATCGTCAATTTCTCGCTTGGTTCGCCTAGCTCCGGCGGCGCAGCGGGCGTAGCGCTGCGCGAGGCGATCCGGCGGGCGACGACGGCGGGCGTCATCATCGTGGTGTCCGCCGGCAATGACGGCGCCGGCGCCGCAAGCGTGAATTATCCGGGCTTCTACGCGACCGATGCGAGCGTCAGCAACAATCTGATCCTCGTCGCGGGCGGCATGAACCAGGCCGCAGGCGGCGGCTCCGTCTATGGCGATTTCAACACGGTTTCCAATCCGGCCGGCGCGGCGGCGAGTTGGTATCTCACCGCGCCCGGCTGGCAGATCATCGTGCCGGATTACGGGCCGACCGGGCCTGTGCCCGGATTTCAAACCTGCGGCGGCGCGCTGTGCGTCATCCAGGGCACATCCTACGCCGCACCGCACGTTGCAGCGGCCGCGGCGCTCATCATGCAGGCTTCGCCGGGCCTTACGCCGGCGCAAGTCGTGCAATTGCTGCTGGCGTCGACGGATGACATCGGAATGCCGGGCGTGGACGCGCAGACCGGCCACGGCCAACTCAACATCGCAAAAGCCTTTCTGCCGCTGGGGCCGTTGTCGGCGCCGGTGAGCGGCGTGGGCGGCGAGATCGCACCCGGCGCGCCGATCGGCGTTGTCGGCGCGGCGTTCGGCGATGCGTTCGCGCGGCCCAACGCGTGGAGCGCTGTGGCGTTCGACAGTTTGGGGCGCACGTTCGCGGTGTCGCTGGCGCCATCTTGGC
>JBFWWB010000070.1:0-14200 GCA_050246435.1 Hyphomonadaceae bacterium | reverse complement strand
GGATCGAAAGCTACGTCACCGGCGACAAGATCTACTGCATCTACCGCGCGCCGAACGAAAAGCTGATCCGCGAGCACGCGGCCCAAGGGGGCTTCCCGGCTGACAGTATCGCCGAAATCAAAACGATCATCGATCCTACCACAGCCGAAGCCTGACCCCTCCGGAGGGGCTTGAGCGCGGCGGCGCGGCGCGACATTCTCGCGCCCGGGAGGCCTTCATGCGCACCATTCTCGCAGCCCTGTTCGGCGCTGTCGCGTTGGCCGCGGCCGGCGCCGCTTCGGCGCAATCGTCCGCGCCCGATCCGAACGCGCCGAAGCCCATCTACCGGGGCTACGGCATGCAGGGCGGGGAGCTGCCCTGGCCGGCCTCGGAAGAGCAGCGCCAGCAAAAGCTGATCGATGCGGCGCTCGCCACGCTGCAGCCGGAGCGGCCGGGCGTGCATGACGTGTACGTGCTGTCGCTGGCGCTGTTCGGCGAGCACGTGTTTGAAAGCGAAGCCACTAAGGCGGCGGACATCCTGAGCCAGCGCTTCGGCGCGGAAGGGCGCACGCTCGTTCTGTCGAACAATAACGAGCCGGGCGCGAAGGGACTGCCGGCGGCTATCCCCGCCCATGTGCTCGCCGCGTTCAACCGCTACGGCGCGCTGATGGACAAGGAAGACGATCTCTTCGTGCTGTTCCTCACCACGCATGGCGTTTCCAACGCCGGCGTCGTCCTCACCGATCCCAAGCGCATGCAATATGTGATGACGCCGGGCAATCTGCGCATGGCGCTCGACAAGGCGGGCATCAAGAAGCGCGTGCTGATCCTTTCTGCGTGTTTCTCCGGGCAATTCATCCCCGCCTTCAGCGACGAGAACACGATCCTGCTGACTGCGGCCTCAGCCACGCAGCCCTCGTTCGGCTGCAACCCCGAGCGCGACTGGACCTATTTCGGCGACGCTTACTTCAATCACGCGCTGCCGAGCGCGGCGGGGCTGGTGCCGGCGTTTCAACGCGCCAAGAAGATCGTGACGGAGTGGGAGACGCGCGATCAGCAAAAGCCTTCCGATCCGCAAATCTATGTGGGCCCCGCGGCGGCGAAATTGCTGGCGACGGTAGAGGCGGCCCCCAACGCTCAGCCCGCGCTCGCCTCCGCGCCGGCGCCGGCCTCTCCATGAACGCGCCGCTGGAAGGGGGCTGCGCCTGCGGCGCGATCCGCTTCCGGCTGGAAGCGGCGCCGATGTTCACGCATTGCTGCCATTGCCTGGATTGCCAGCGCCAAGGCGGCGCCGCGTTCGCGCTTAATGCGCTGATCGAGGCGGACCGCATGATCGTGCTTTCCGGCGCGCCGGCGCGCTTCGACATGCCGACCGACAGCGGCAAGCCGCACGGCATTTACCGCTGCCCCGCCTGCGCGACGGCGCTATGGAGCGAGTATGGCGGCGTTTCCGCGATCCGCTTCGTGCGCGTCGGCGCGCTGGACGATCCCGCAGCGGTCGCGCCCGACGTGCACATCTACACCCGCAGCAAGCAGCCCTGGGTGGCCCTGCCTGCGGGCGTTCCCGCGTTCGAGGGTTATTATTCGGCGAAGGCGCTGTGGCCTGAGGCGGCCCAGGCGCGCCGCCGCGCGGCGCTGCAATGAGGGATGCTTATCCGCGTGTGGCGGGAAACGGCACCGGCGCCGCGGTCGACCTTTTCGCGACGCGGATCACGATCGACGAGCGCACATCCGAAGCAAGGCCGAGCGAGAGGATCTCGTCGCGCAGGAAATCGTCATAGGCATGGATATCGGCGGCGACCACCCGCAGCAGATAATCGGCGGCGCCGGTGACGGTGACGCATTCGAGGATTTCCGGCAGCCGGGCGGTCGCCTGCTCGAAACGCTCGAGGTTTTCCCGCGTCGGCGATTGCAGCTTCACCGAAGCGTACACCTCGAAGCCGAGGCCCAGCTTTTCGGGATCGACGAGCGTGACCCGCCCGAGGATCACGCCGTCCTCCTCAAGCCGTTTGACCCGACGCCAGCACGGACTGGGCGAAAGGCCGACGCGATCGGCCAATTCGGCCACGGAAAGCGTTGCATCCTGTTGCAACAACTGGAGAATCTTGGCGTCGATCGCGTCGAGCGGAGTGGAGGTCAAAATTTGCTCCAATCGGCTATATTGGGAAAGAAATTCCACGCCCACCCGTTGGTGACGCTCTGATTGCAACCATATTTCGTAGAAACGAGCAATAATACTGGCGCGCCGGCCTTTGAGCCGGCCCGGAGGAAATGATGAGCAAGCGCGTCGTCACCCTGGAGGACAAATACGGCCTCGCCGAAGGCCGGGTGTTCGCCACGGGCATCCAGGCGCTGGTCCGCCTGCCGCTGGATCAGCATCGGCTCGACAAGCGCAACGGTCTCAACACCGCGGGCTACATCACCGGCTATCGCGGCTCGCCGCTGGGCGGCTACGACCAGCAGCTTGAGCGCGCCGGCAAATTCCTCGATGCGGAAAACATCAAATTCCAGGAAGGGCTGAACGAAGACCTCGCGGCCACGGCCGTGTGGGGCAGCCAGCAGATCGGCCTGTTTCCTGGCGCGCGCTTCGACGGCGTGTTCGGCCTCTGGTACGGCAAGACGCCGGGCGTCGACCGCACGGGCGATGCATTCAAGCACGCCAATATGGCTGGCACCTCGCCGAAAGGCGGTGTGCTGGCGGTCGCCGGCGACGATCACCTCTGCAAGAGCTCCACCCTGCCGGCGCAGTCCGAATTCGCGCTGATGGATTCGGAAATCCCGATCCTCAATCCGTCCGGCGTGCAGGAGGTGCTGGATTTCGGCCTCTATGGCTGGGCAATGTCGCGCTACACCGGCGCGTGGGCCTCGCTGATCGCGCTGGTGGACACGATGGACGCCGGCGCCGTGATCGAGGTGGGCCTAGACCGCCTGCGCATCGTGACGCCGACGGATTTCGAAATGCCGCCGGGCGGGCTCGGCATCCGCCAGGGCGACGAGCCGATGGAGAAGGAGCGCCGCTTGCGCCTTCTCAAGACGCCGGCGGCGCAGGCGTTCGCGCGGGCCAACAAGCTCGACCGCGTCGTACTGGCGGCGAAGAAGAAAAAGCTCGGCATCGTCGCCGCGGGGCAGGCCCTGCGCGACGTGTTCGAGGCGCTGGAGGCGCTGGGCCTCACGCCGGAACAAGCGGCGGACGCCGGCGTCGGCGTATTCAAGGTGGCGATGACGTGGCCGCTGGAGCCCACGGCCGCGCGCGCCTTCGCAGAGGAATTCGAAACCGTGCTCGTCGTCGAGCACAAGCGCCCGGTGATCGAACCGCAGCTGAAGCAGCTGCTGTTTCACGCCGCGCGCCGCCCGCGCGTGCTCGGCAAGACGGACGAAACCGGCGCGCCGCTGTTCACCACTGCCGGCGTCGTGGCGACGCCGCGGATCGCCGAAGTGATCCACGGGCTGCTGCCGGAAGAAGCGCGCACCGATCGGGCGAAAGATTATTTCGCCCGCGTGGCGCGCAGCCTGGAGCAGGCGAAGCTGTTGGAAGCCGACGTGCACCGCCGGCCGCACTTTTGCTCCGGCTGCCCGCACAACACCTCAACCGTGACCCCCGATGGCTCGCGCGCGATGGCGGGCATCGGCTGCCACTATATGGCGACGTTCATCGGCCGCGCCGACATGGCCTCGCAAATGGGCGGCGAAGGCGCCGGCTGGCTCGGCCAGGCGCCGTTCACCGACGAGGCGCACGTGTTCGTGAACATGGGCGACGGCACCTACGCCCATTCCGGTTCGCTCGCGATCCGCGCGGCGGTGATGGCGAACGTCACCATGACGTTCAAATTGCTGTTCAACGGCGCAGTGGCGATGACCGGCGGCCAACCCGTCGACACCAGCATCCCCGACATCGTGCATCAGTTGCGCGGCGAGAAGGTCGCCAAGATCGTGGTCGTGGCGGACGACGTGTCCCGCTACGAGGACGTCGATCTCGGCGTCGAGGTGTTCGACCGCGCGAAGCTGGACGACGTGCAGCGCGACCTGCGCGAAACGCCCGGCGTCACCGTGCTGATCTACGATCAGGCGTGCGCCACGGAAGCGCGCCGCAAGATCAAGCGCGGCCTGATGAAGCCGAAAACCACGCGCGCTTTCATCAACACCGATGTGTGCGAAGGGTGCGGCGATTGCTCCGTGCAGTCGAACTGCCTTTCTGTGGAGCCGGCGGAGACGGAATTCGGGACGAAGCGGGCGATCAATCAGAACACCTGCAATCTCGATACGTCGTGCGTGAAGGGCTTCTGCCCCTCGTTCGTAACGGTGGAAGGCGCGGTGGACGCGCACCGCCTGCACAAGAAGGCGCCGATCGACGCGAGCGACGCGCCGGAACCGGCGTTGCCGCCGATCGACAAGCCGTGGAACATCGTGTTCACCGGCGTCGGCGGCACGGGCGTGACGACGATGGCTGCCATTCTCGGCACCGCTGCGCACATCGACGGCGCCGCCGCGGTGACGCTCGACATGACGGGCCTTGCGCAGAAGGGCGGGCCGGTGCTGTCCCACATCCGCATCGCGAAGAATCCGGAGGATCTGCGCTCCGGCCGCACGCCGACCGCGGGCGCGGACCTGGCGATCATGGGCGATCTGATCGTCGCGGCCTCGCCGGAGGCGCTGTCGCTGTGCGACGCGGAGCGCACGCACGCGATCGGCAATTGGGACATCGCGCCGACGGCGGAGTTCATCCGCGACCGCACGAAGAGATTCGATACGGGCTACCTGCAGCGCCGCGTCGGCAAGGCGACGGCGAGCGAGGCGGGCCTCAACGCGGAATCGCTGGCGGCGGAATATTTCTACGACAACGTCTACGCCAACACGATCCTGCTGGGGTTCGCCTGGGCGCAAGGGCTGGTGCCGGTGTCGCGTGAGGCGATCGTCGCGGCGTTCACGCTGAACGGCGCCGGCGTGAAGGAAAACATCCAGGCGTTCGATCTGGGCCGCGCCTATGCGCACGATCCGGCGCGCTTCACTGCGGTGCAGCCGGCCCGCTCTGGCCCGAAGGCGCGCACGCTCGACGATCTGATCGCGCACCGCGCCGGCTTGCTTACGGCCTACCAGGATGAAGCGTACGCGCAACGCTACCGCGCCGCCGTGGCGGGCGTGATGGAGAAAGAGCGCGCCGCCGGGCTGGGCGAGAAGTTCACCCGCGCCGTGGCGGTCAATCTCTACAAGCTGATGGCGTACAAGGACGAGTACGAGGTTGCTCGGCTCTACACCAACGGCGCTTGGAAGAAGGCGCTGCGCGAAGCGTTCGCCGGCAAGCTCGCCGTGCATTTCCATCTGGCGCCGCCGCTCTTGTCGCGGAAGGGCGCGGACGGCCGGCCGAAGAAGATCACGTTCGATTATTGGATGTATTACGTCTTCCAGCTGCTGGCGCGGCTCAAATTCCTGCGCGGCGGCGCATTCGACCCGTTCGGCATGACCGCGGAGCGCAAGCAAGAGCGCCGCCTGCGCGACGACTACGAAGCGGCAATGACGGCGCTTGCGGCCGAGCTTTCCCCCGCGACGCACGATCTCGCCGTGCGGCTGGCGGAAATCCCCGACCTCATCCGCGGCTACGGCCCGGTGAAGGATGCTGGCGTTGCGACGGCGCAAGCGGAGGAAAAGCGCGTGCGCGCGGCGTATGCGGAAGCCAGGCAGGCCGCGGCGCCCGCGCCGGTGGCCGCCGAGTAGCGCTGTGGCGCGCCGGGCCGCTGGCGTGCTAGCCTCCGCGCCCTGACGCAGGACGCGCGAGGGGGGCCCGCGAATGCAGGCGATCTGGAGAATCCTGGGATGGCTGGGCGCGGCGCTGGGCGTCGTCGCCTGGGTGGGCGGCGCCATTCTGTTTGCGGCGACTCTGCTTTCGCGCGCCGACGTTGCCTTCACGACGCCGATGGGCGGCGCGCGCGGCGGGCTGATCATCGCGGGCGTGGCGATCGCGCTGATCGGCTCGGTGGTGCTGCTGCGGGTGACACGCTCGGCGATCGGTTTCGTGGTGTGCTTTGCATGCGGCATGCTGGCGTGCCTCGCCGCGGCGGAGATCGACCCGAGCAGTTTCGCTGAAGACACGCCCTTAGGCAGCCTCGCAGCGCTCGGCGTGTTCGCGCTGGCGGCGATCGTACTCGGGTTCACCCGCAAAATGGTTCCGTTTCTGGCGACGCTCGGCGTGGCGGGATTGATCGCCGTCGTCGGGCTCACGTCGTTGAGCGCACCCGCCTCAATGGCTGGCCGCGCGCCGCAGATCGCTGCGCAAGCCCCTCCGCCCATGGTCGACGCCGCGCCGATGGCGCCGGCGCCGACGGACGAAAGCCGGATGGCGGAAGCCGAGCGCGGCGCCGAGGAAGCCCTGCGCAATGCGCAGACGGACATGGCATCCGGCGGCGGCGCCGGGGCCGCGGCGAAGCCGGCGGAGCCAGAAATCATGGCCGGCGCCGGCGCGCCGCAATTGCAGCCGCGCGCCCGTACAGGCGCGACGCGCAGCTTCGCGACGCAAGGCTCGGATGGAGACGATCATTTGGCGGCCGCGCCGCCGCCCGCCGCGATGGCGGAAGAGCAGGTCGCCGCCGCGGCGGCGCCCGCGACAGAGATCGCGGCGCCGGAAGCCACGGACTTTCAGGTCGCGGAACTCCAATTCAACAAGCCGGCGGAGATGTCGCTCGGCCAATCCTATGTCGTCGACGCCGTGATCGCGACGCCGGGGGCCGCCGCGCCGCTAACGCTTGGCAATGTCGGCCCCACGGAATCGCGCGAAACGCAGATCACACGCAATGTGCGCGTAGAGCTAGTGGCCAGCGATTTCGACATCACGCCGCTGCACAAGGTCGAAACGGTGCTGATCGCGCCGGGCACGGCGGGGCATTGGTCCTGGCGTGTGAAGCCGCTCTATGAAGGCGCCGACCGCAAGATGATCCTGCAGGTGTTCGGCGTGCTGGAGCGTGCGGGCGTTCCGCAAGGAGAAATCCTGATCAAGACCTATGAGGAGAAAATTCTCGTCAAGGTCACGCCGATGAAACGGGTGGAGCTGTTCTCGCAATCGGTCGTCGCGCTGTGGCAGCCGATTGCGGCGCTATTCGGCGTGATCGGCGGAATCTGGATGTTCTTCACCAAGCTGGCTTCGGCGCTGCGCAAGCGGGGCGCCGAAGCCTGAAGCGCCTGCCGCGGCGGAAACGCGCCGCCGTTGCGTTTCGCGCGGGGCGCGCTTTTACTCCCCGCATTGCGGAGGCAAGGGCATGGCGCACGCAGCGAAGCCGGTGTTCCGGACGCGATTCACCGAGATGTTCGGGATCGTGCATCCGATCGTGCAGGGCGGCATGCAGCATGTCGGCCGCGCGGAATTGGTGGCGGCAGTGGCCAACGCCGGCGCGCTAGGCTTCATCACCGCGCTGACGCAGCCTACGCCTGAGGCTTTAGCGCTGGAAATCCGCCGCACGCGCGAGATGACGGATCAGCCCTTCGGCGTGAACCTCACCATCCTGCCGACGATCAATCCCGTGCCGTATGACGAATATCGCGACGTGATCGTGCGCGAAGGCGTGAAGATCGTGGAGACGGCGGGCAACAATCCCGCCCCGCATCTGCCGGCGTTCAAGGCCGCCGGCGTGAAGGTGATCCATAAATGCACCGCCGTGCGCCATGCGGTGAAGGCCGAAAGCATCGGCGTGGACGCCGTCTCGATTGACGGGCTCGAGTGCGCTGGCCATCCGGGCGAGGACGATGTGGGCGGGCTCATCCTGTTTCCCGCCGCAGCGGACCGCGTGAGAATACCGTTGATCGCTTCGGGCGGCATCGCCGATGCGCGCGGCCTCGTGGCGGCGCTCGCGCTCGGCTGCGACGGTGTGAACATGGGCACGCGCTTCATGGCCACGGTGGAGGCGCCGGTGCATGAGCGGGTGAAGCAGCAGATCGTCGCCAACGACGAACGCGGCACCAATCTGATCTTCCGCACGCTGCACAACACGGCGCGCGTGGCGAAAAATGCGGTGAGCGATCAGGTGGTGGCGATCGAGCGGCGCGGCGGCGCCACGTTCGAGGATGTGAAGGAATTGGTGGCCGGCGTACGCGGGCGCGCTGCGCTGGATGCGGGCGCGGTGGACGAGGGCATCTGGTCCGCCGGGCAGACGCAGGCGCTGATCCACGACATTCCCACCGTGGCTGAACTCGTCACGCGCATGGTCGAGGAAGCACGCGACATCATCCGCACGCGGATGGGTGGGATGCTGGCGTAAGATGGACGTTGCGCGCGCTACGCCAGGCGATGTGGCGGCGTGCCTCGCGCTGAATCCCGGCCTGCAACGCGAGCGCGCGCGCCATGTCGCGGCGGCGTTCGCGGCGGGACGGGGCTGGATCGTGCGCGATGCGGGCGAGATCGCCGGCTTCGCGCATACCGGCATGTTTTTCGGTCATGCGTTGATCGAACTCGTTTTCGTCGCACCCGGCTTTCGACGGCGCGGCGCCGCCAGCGCGCTGATGCGAGCGATCGCGGCGGCCTGTGAGGGAGATCGGATTTTCACCTCGACGAATGAATCCAACGCGTCGATGCGCGCGCTGTGCGCGAAGCTCGGATGGGCGGCGAGCGGCGTGATCGACAATCTCGATCCCGGCGATCCGGAGTTGATTTTCGTGAAGTGCCTCTAGTTCGTCATTCCGGGGCATGCGCAGCATGCGCGCTCGGCCCTGGATTCCGGATCGCGCCTGCGGCGCGTCCGGAATGACGGGAGGGGATGGCCCAGCCTTCACTGGGGCCGAGCGGCTACTTCACTAGCACGCGCTCGGGTTCGCCGGCCTGCGCGCCGCGCACGCCGCCCTTGATCAGCCACATGGCGATCCCGGTCACGACGAACACCATCGGCGCGATTCCCGCGAGGAAGGCGAAAATCTTGAACCAGAGGCCGACGCCGAGCCCTTCGTGCAGCGGGCGCATCCACGCCTGGAAGCCTTCGCCGGCGGTGTAGCGGCGCGGATCGCGCACTTCGAGCACGCGCCCGTCCGCCGGATCGAGATAGATTGTGGCGAAGGGCGCGCCTTCGGCGGCGCCCGGCGTGCGCAGGCCGACGCGCATCGGCGTTCCAGGCCGGCCCGCCGGCGCGATGGAGAAGACGCGACCATCGGGCAGCGCGGCTCGTGCGGCGGCGGCGGCGGCGTCGAACCCGATGGGTTCGCCGCGCGCTTCGCTGGCCTTGATGGCGTCGACGCTGCTGCGCAGGTCCTTGCCGGGGGCCACCGCGATCGTCGCCGCCGCCATCGTCTTCGGGAAGGAGATGTACACGCCGCTGAACGTCACGATCATGAACACCGCGAACGTCCAGATGCCGAACGCGCCGTGCAGATCGCGGTTGATGCGGTAGGCGGGTCCCTTCGTGCGTACGCCGAACGCGCGCGCCCATTGTCCGCGCTTCGGCCACCACAGCCACAGGCCGCTGATCCCCATGACGAGCATCGCCGCGCCAGCCCAGCCGACGAGTTGGCGGCCCAACGGGCCCTCGACGAGGAAGCGCCCGTGTAATTGGTGCAGCATGCGGAAGAAATCGCCGGTGGCGCTTGGAGCGGGCTTGTGCGTGGCGAGCGTGACGGGATCCACCTCCACCACGGCGCCGCCGCCGCGCTGCCCGCGCTGGCCGATGCGCGCGATCGCCGGATCGCCCGGTTTTTCCGGGAGCAGCAGCGTGTTCACGCGCGCG
The DNA here is from genome assembly GCA_050246435.1 of Hyphomonadaceae bacterium. Lineage (GTDB taxonomy): Bacteria > Pseudomonadota > Alphaproteobacteria > Caulobacterales > Aquidulcibacteraceae > JAKFWI01. The sequence goes on along the minus strand of JBFWWB010000070.1, from coordinate 4,529 downwards.
CCCTTCGGGGCGCCGTTCAGCGCGGCTGCGGCGATCGCATCGAGCGGCTGGCTTTCGCCGGCGCTGGCCTGCACGGTTGGGGGATTGAGCGCGCGTTCGACGTCCTGATCGAACACCAGGATCGCGCCCGTGGCGCCGAGGATGAGAAACGGCGCCGCCAGAATGAGGCCGATCCACAAATGGATCTGGAACAGGATGCGTTTCATCAGATCTCCGACCAGCGGCGCAGCAGGTTGTGATAGACGGCGGTGAGCGTGAGGGTCGTCTCGTTTGCATCGCCCAATTGCGCGCGCGCGCCGGCGACGCCACGATCGAGATCGTAGAGCAGGGTGCGGGCGCTATCGTCCTTCACAAGTGACTGTATCCAGAAGAAGGACGCCCATCGGCTGCCGCGCGTGATCGGCTCAACGCGGTGCAGGCTGGTGGCGGGGTACAGCGCCATGTCCCCGGCGGCGAATTTCGCGCGCGTCTCGCCATAGGTGGCCTGCACCACCAACTCGCCGCCGTCATATTCTTCCGGCGCGGTCAGGAAGATGGTGGCGGAAAGATCGGTGCGGATGCGCATGGGTGAATTGGGCACGTGGCGGATCGCATTGTCGACATGCGCGCCGAACGCCATGCCTTCGTCGTAGCGATTGAAAAGCGGAGGATAGACGCGCAGCGGAAGGGCTGCGGCGTTGAACACGGCGTGGCGGCCAAGCGCGCGCAGAACGAGCTCGCCCAGCTCGCGCGTCTGGGGCGCGTCCTGGGGTATCTGCAGATTGTTCTTGGCCAGCGCCGATTGCGGCCCCGCCGTGACGCGTCCGTCCACCCAGGGCGCCGCTTCAAGCGTCTCCACGCAATACGCCACCTCCGCGGCGCTCAGCACGGCTTCGGCCTTCACCAGCATCGCATTTTCCCCGCACAGCGGCGAAAAGAAATAGCCGCCCCCCGAAGGGGGCGGCAAGGTGAAGCGCTGGAGGGAGCGCCCGTCAAAATGCGTAGCCGAGGGCCAGTTGGAACGCCCGGCCCGGCGCGTGCGTGGCCCGCCCGCCGACGACTTGATCGTAGTTCTCGTCCCGGTTGGCGAGGTTGGTGGCGTTCAGCTGCACGCGCAGCTGCGGGCTGAACGCGTAACTGACCATCGCGTCGATCGAGACATATTCCGGCGCCTGGGCGGTTTCGGTGTTATTGAGCCAGACCTTGTCGGTGTAGCGCGCGCCGAAGCCCAGGGTGAGCGGGCGGATCGGCGTGTAGGTGGTCCACAGCGTTGCGGAATGGGGCGCGGCGAACGGGATTTCCTTGCCCTTCGCTGCGGCCGCGAGGTTGCTGGCCTCGAGCGTTTCGGTGTCGAGGAAGGTGTAGCTCGCCTCGACGGTCCACTTGTCGGTGATCGAACCGGAAATGCCGAGCTCGACGCCGTTCACGCGCTGTTGATCGCCTGAGGCGAGCACCGCGCCGGTGCTATCGGTTTCCTTGGCGTTGTCGCGCTCGGTGGTGAAGATGGAGATGCTCCCGGTTGCGCCGCCGAGGATGCGCATGCGGCCGCCGATTTCGAACGTTTCGGCCGTGGTGGGATCGAGGGCGGTGAGATTGGCGGTGACGGGCGTGCCCGTGCCGGCGGAGGCCGATCCCGTCGGGGGCTGCGCGGAACGCGCCCAGGAGGCGTAGAGCATCGTGTTTTCCGCCGGCTCCCAGATCGCGCTGATGCGCGGGGAGAAGAGATCGTCCTTGTACTTGTCCGTCGTCACCGTCGGCGTGGCGAGCGCCGCATAGGTCGACGTGAGCACGCCGGCGGTGTTGACATTGGTGATCGTGGCGTAGGTGATCGAGTCGCCGGTGATCTGGTAGCGATCCCAGCGGACGCCGGCGAGAACGGAGAAGGCTTCCGTGAACCACAGGCGATCGGAGGCGAAGAGGGCGACATTGCTGTTGTCGGTCTCGCGCCCGGTGACGCGGCTAAACAGCGGGTTGGTCCACGCCGGATCGGGATCGTAGGCGTTCGCGGCCGGACGCAGCGTTCCGGGGCTTCGCGAATTGTAGTTCGTGCGCTTCGCGTATTCGAAGGCCATGTCCAGGCCGGAGGTGAACTGGTTCTTCATTCCGCCGAGATCGTGGGTGACCTCGAGCGTCGTGATGTTCTGCGCGCCCCACTGGTCGAGATAATAGGGGCCGTTCTGGCCGCCGCGATTGACCAGCGGCACGGTGACGGGATCGCCGTCAAAGAAATTCGTGAGGCAGGTTTGCGCAAGCGCCGAGCCAGAGGCCGCCGCATTGCTGCAGCTGGGCGCTACGGCCATGAATTCGCGGTTGAACACGCCGATGCGCGTATCGTTGTAGACCTTCAGCGCGTCGCTGGCGTCCCATGCAAGGCGCGCCGTGATCACGTCGGCGTCGGTGTTATCGCGATCGAGGCTCGTTCCGTAGAAATTCGAGCGATCGACCGGCAGCGGCCGCGCGATGGTTTCGCCGGTGGGGATCGCCACCGGCACGCCGTAATAGGGCACGCGGTCGTCGCTCTGGTGGAAATAGGAAAGCGTCGCGGTGAGCGGCGTTCCAAGGCCGAGCGCGAGAGAAGCCGCTGCGCCCCAGCGTTGGGATTCGACCTCGTCGATGTCGGCGAGACCCGAGGAATGGCCCATCAGATTGAACCGCACGGCGGTGTGCTCGCCGATCTCGCGGTTCATATCGAACGTGCCGCGCGCCAGTTCGGCGCTGCCCACGCTTACGTCGCCGGCGATGAAGTCACCCGCCTTGGCGACCTTGCTGGTGGTGTTGATCGCGCCGCCGAAGCTGCCGCGGCCGAAATTCTGCCCGCTCGGACCGAGATAGACCTGCACGCTTTCGACGTTGAAGCTGTCGCGCGTGTAGACGCCGAAATCGCGCAGCCCGTCCGTCGAGACATCGCCCGCGGCGTCGAAGCCGCGGATGCGGAATTGATCGCCCGCCACCGCCCCGCCGCCTTCGCCGGTGTTCGCCGTGATGCCCGGCACCATGCGCACGGCCTGATCCAGCGTGGTGATCGCCTGCTGCTTGATCTCCGCTGGGCCCACGACGTGCACCGCCTGCGGCGCCTCGATCGGGCTGTCGAGCCGGGCGACACCGGTATCGACCTGGGCGCCCTCGACAAGCACTTCATTCGCCGCCAGGCGCATTTCCTGCGCGGCGGCCGGCGCCGCGGCGAGCACGCCGAGCGCTGAAGTGGCGAGGAGAAGGCTGGCCCGAACGGGCGAAGAGTGCGGCATGTTTTTTGTGTCCCCCGATTTGATAATGCGAATGCGTCTTACTAAGTTTGAGAATGGGTCGCAATAAGTTTTGCGAATAAGTCGCAATTGCCGCAGGTCGCGCGCGACGGCGCTTGCGGGGCGCCGGCGGCGGGCGCATCGGTGCGCGATGGCCGGTTCGTTGCGCGTGGTGTTCCTGGGGCGGCTCGCCGGCACGGCGGGCGGGGGCGAACGCATCTGGCCGCCAAGCGGAACGCTCGAAGCGCCGATCGACGGCGCGGCGTTCATCGCTGCACTCACGCACGGCGATCCGGATTTGGCGGCCGCATTATTCCAACGCAGCGTGCGGATGATCGTGAATCAACAAGTCACGCCGCGCACCGGCGTGCTGTTGCATCCCGGCGACGTGGTGGCGTTCGCGCCGCCCGAAGTCGGCGACGTCTAGGCTGGCGCGCCGAGCGCGCGGGCGACCTCGCGCGCGTCGTAAGCCGCCGCGTCCGCCGGCTTCGCGCCGCGCCCCATGCGGAATTCGAGCGTGGCGGAGGCGGGCGGCCCACCGCCGAGATTGAAGCCGACGCCGGCGCCCACGCCCGTCGCGCTATGGCCGCCGAAGCTGGTCCCGCCGACGCCCAGCGAAACGCGCGGGCCCGCGCCGCTTCCCGCGCGCTCGCCATAGCGCTGATTGACCAGGAACCAATCGTAGCCGCTCTGCAGCGTCAGCTCAGCGGCGCGGCGCAAGGCGAGATCGTAGGCGCGCTCCGGCGGGCCGCCCCTGGCCACGAAGGTGACGCGGTAACGGTCGGCCTCGATGCGCGTTTCCGCATAGCCCGGCGCGCCAGGGCGCGGGGCGGGGCCGTACGCCGTGGGCGTGGCGCAGGCGAAGAGGACGAGAAGAGCTGCGAGCGCGAGGGCGTGTTTCATGGGCATCCAGGTGCATCCCGCCGGCGGGAAACTTAGCGCCGCGCGCGCCGGGCGAAAACCGGCGCATGTAGCGTGCGGCGCGGTAGGCCCGATTGCGGCGCGGGGCGGCGCAGTCTAAGGAGACTGCCGCGCCGATCCGCGCGCACCAGCCCCTTCGCACAGATGGATGATGCCGCCCCGCCGGGCCGACCCGCGCCTCCAGCGCGCGGACGCCGCGATCTCACCAAAGGACCGATCGGCAGGACACTGCTCGCGTTCGCGCTGCCGGTGCTGGCGGCGAACGCGCTGCAATCGCTCAACGCTTCGGTCAACGCGATCTGGGTGAGCCATGTACTGGGCGAGCAGGCGCTCGCAGCCACGGCGAACGCCAACATCTTGCTCATGTTCCTGCTCGGCTCGATCTTC
>JBFWWB010000069.1:0-14435 GCA_050246435.1 Hyphomonadaceae bacterium | reverse complement strand
CCGGAAAATCGGCCTCGACCCACCAGGCTTCCACCGCGCGCAGCGTTTCGCCGACCTTCGGGCCCGGCGGCACGCCGGCGGCGATCACCTCTTCCCCGCTAAGCGGCAGGCGCGGGCGCACCCAGAGTTCCGCTTCGGCCAGCAGCACGCGCCAGGGCGCCGCGTCCGCCGCAGGCGTCGCTTCCGCCCAGGCGCGCAGCACGCGATCGCGGAACGCCTCCGGCCCCAGCGCATAGAGGGCGCGGCGCGCTTCACGCAGCGTCATCCCGGCATGCGCGCGCCACGCCGGATCGAGTGCTGCGACCAGGCGGGCGCGCTCCTCGTTCGACACTTTGAACCGGCGCGCGACGGCGCGCGCGACCTCGGCTTCTTCCGGCAGCAGCACGGCCAGCCGCGCCAGCGCATCGCCGGGCAAGCCTTGCGCGGCATCGATCTCCACCAGCGCGGCGAAGCGCTCGTGCGCCTGCGCTTCCGGCAGGATCGCGGCGCGCGCTCCGCTGGTCTCCATCGCGGTGAAGGCCGCACGCGGATCGGCGGCGGAAAGCAGCTTCTTCGTCTCTTTCCACACGCGCTCGGCGGAAAGCTGCGCCAGGCCGGCGCGCAGCTCGGCGCACGCCGCCAGCCCATCGGGATCGGGATCGCCGCGGCCATACCAGGCGAAGAAACGGAAGAATCGCAGGATGCGCAGATAATCCTCGCGGATGCGCGCGCGCGGATCGCCAATGAAATGCACGCGCCCGGCCAGCGCATCCGCGACGCCGCCGCCGGTGGGATCGTGCAGCCGGCCGGACGGCTCCGCATAGAGTGCGTTCATGCGGAAATCGCGACGGGCTGCGTCTTCCGCCCAATCCTCCGTGAACGCCACGGTTGCGCGCCGGCCATCGGTGCTGACGTCGCGCCGCAAGGTGGTGATCTCGAACGGCGCATGCGCGCAGATCACCGTGATGGTGCCATGCTCGACGCCAGTGGGAACCGCATCAAGGCCCGCGGCTTTCGCTGCCGCGATCACGCGATCGGGCGTGAGCTGCGTGGCGATGTCGATGTCATCCACCGGCTGGCCGATCAGCGTGTTGCGCACGCAACCACCGACGAAACGCTGCGCATGCGGGCGCGCCGCATCCAGCGCCGCGATCACGGCTTGCGTCTTCGCATCCGTGAGCCACGCCGCGTGGGGAAGCGTTTGCGTCATGAACTTCCTTCCACGGCTTGCCGGTGAGGGAAGAGGAATTGCGCCGCCTCACCCATACAGCCGCTCATAGAGCGCGCGGATCATGCCGGCGGTGGCGCCCCAGATATAATATTTCTTCCACGGCATGGCGTAGAAGGCGCGCGTGCGCCCGTTGAACTCGCGCGAATGGCGCTGATGGTTGGCCGGGTTGAGCAGGAAATCCAGCGGCGTTTCGAACACCTCGTCCACCTCGCGCGGATCGGGCTTCAGCACGAAGCCCGGCTCCACGAAGGCGACTACCGGCGTCACCGCGAAGCCAGTGCCGGTCTGATAAGCGCCATAGCGCCCCAGCGGGCGGATGAATCGGCCCGCCAGGCCGATCTCCTCGGCAGTTTCGCGCAGCGCGGTGGCCAGCGGGCCCGCATCTTCCGCCTGCACGCGCCCGCCGGGGAACGCCACTTGCCCCGCATGCGTGGGCATCGTGGCGGTGCGCACGGTGAGCAGCAACGTCCACCCCGCGGGACGGCGCACCACCGGCACGAGCACGGCGGCAGGCGTCAGCGCCCGCGCTTCGGCCGCGGCCTCACGCAGCGCCTGCGCGCCGCCGTCTCCCCAGCTGGGGGCCGTGGCGTCGCCGTCGAGCGGATCGAGCCGCGAGAGGCGCCGCTCCAGATCGTCGGTGGTGGAAAAGCTCACGCCGCCCCCAGATCGAAACACGCGCCGCGGCTTTCCAGCACGAGGCGGCCGTCGCGCTCTTCCGCCCAATCGGCCATCTCGTAGAAAGGCGCGCGCAGAATCCGCGCTTCAAGATCGCCGCGCACGCGCACATAAGGCCGCGGCTCCGCGCCCTCATGGGCCACGCGGATGGGATGATCCGGGCCCGCAGCCACGACATCTCCGACATTGGTGGTGAACACCACCGCCGGCCCCTCCGGGCTTTCGAGCCGATCGGCCCGCACCGCCAGGAACGCCGCATCCTCGACGCGCACGCGCAGCTTTTCCCCGGGCGTCACCAGATAGGTGAGCCCATCGGCTTCCTTGCGCAGGATCGTGGAGAACAGGCGCACAAGGCTTTCGCGCGTGAACGGCGTTCCCTCATGACGCCAGACGCCGTCGCGCAGGATTTCGATGTGGGAATCGCCGCGGTCCGGCGGATTCCAGAGATGCAGCGGCGGCGGCCCGCGCCGGCCGGCGGCGCCGGCGGCTTCCTCCAGCGCGGCGAGCGAACGCTTCCATCCCGCCTCGGAATTCTCCCCGGTTACGCTTCCGGATACGTCCCCAGTTACACCCATCGTGCGCCGCGCCCTTGTAAAGCGGCCCAAAATCCGCCTGCTTGAAGGATAGGTTCTCCCCGCGCATGGACAATAACCCTCTTATGGCCGCAGACCAGGAAAGTCCCGAAGCGCTGATCGCCGAAGCCGAGGGCGCGGCGGAAAAACTGCAGCGCGCCCGTTTCGAGATCGGCAAGGCCGTGTTCGGCCAGGAACGCGTGGTGGAGCTGACGCTCACCGCCGTGCTGGCCGGCGGCCACGCGCTGCTCGTCGGCGCGCCGGGCCTCGCCAAAACGCGCCTGGTGCAGGCGCTGGCGCAGGTGGTGGGCCTGCCGTGGGGGCGCGTGCAGTTCACGCCGGATCTGATGCCGGCTGACATCCTCGGCTCGGAAGTGCTCGATCAGGATGAAAGCGGCCGGCGGCGCTTCCGCTTCGTGCAGGGCCCGATTTTCACCAGCCTGCTGATGGCGGACGAAATCAACCGCGCCTCGCCACGCACGCAATCGGCGCTGCTGCAGGCGATGCAGGAGCATCAGGTGACGATGGCCGGCCAGGCCTACGCCCTGCCCGAGCCTTTCCATGTGCTCGCCACGCAGAACCCAATCGAGCACGAGGGCGCCTATCCGCTGCCGGAAGCGCAGCTCGACCGTTTCCTGCTGCAGGTGGACGTTCCGTACCCGGACAAAGAAACCGAGCGCCGCATCATGGTGGAGACGACCGGGTTGGGCGAGGCCGAGCCGCAACGCGTGCTCGATCCGGCGACGCTGCTGGCGATCCAGCGCCTCGTGCGCCGCATGCCGGTGGGTGAAAAGGTGCTGTCAGCGATCCTCGAACTGGTGCGTTCGGCGCGGCCCGGCGCCTCCGCCGATCCGCGGGTGAACGCGCATGTTGCCTGGGGGCCGGGCCCGCGCGCCGGCCAGGCGCTGATGCTGGCGGTGCGCGCCCGCGCGCTGCTGCGCGGCCGGCTCGCCCCCGCGCTGGACGACGTCGCCGCCTTGGCGCGGCCCGCCTTGGTGCACCGGATGGCGCTTTCCTTCGGCGCGCGGGCGGAAGGACTGGACGTCGACAGCCTGGTCGACGACCTCGCGGCGCGAGCGGCCTGACGGCGCCAACTCCATGACCACGCTTCAAAGCGCGCGCACGGAGGCCGCCAATCTCGCCGGCGATCTGCCCGGCGTGCTGCTGGAGGCGCGCCGACTCGCGGCTGCGGCCCCCGGCGTCCACGGCCGGCGGCGCGCCGGGCCCGGCGAAGCCTTCTGGCAATTCCGCGATCATCGCCCGGAGGACGGCGCCCGCCTCGTCGATTGGCGCCGCTCGGCGCGCGGCGAGCGCCTTTATGTGCGCGAGCGCGAACGCGAAGCCGCGCAGACCGCCTATTTCTGGCTCGATCGGTCACCCGGCATGGCGTGGAGCTCCGCGCCGGAGACGCCGTCGAAGCATCATCGCGGGCTGACCGTGTGCCTCGCCTTCGCGATGCTGCTGGCGCGCGGGGGCGAGCGCGTCGGCGCGCTAGGCGGATCGATTCCGCGTTCGGGCGCGCGCGCCGCCGATCGCCTGGCGCCGGAGCTGGCGAACCTGCGCGCGGCCGAGCCGCCGACCCCGGCCGGGCGCAGCATCGCCGTGTATGCGAGCGATTTTTACGCCCCCATCGCTGTCTGGGCCGACCGCCTGAAAGCGGCTTCCGCGGCGGGGGCCAGCGGCGCGCTGCTGATGCTGGCCGATCCCGCCGAGGAGGACTTTCCGTTCCGCGGCCGGGTGCGCTTCGAGGATGGCGGCCTCGCCCCGCCAGTTCTGTTCGGCCGCGCCGAAGAGGCGCGCGAGGCCTACGCCGAACGCCTCGCCGCGCACCGTGCGGCGCTGCGGGAAACCGCGCGGCGTTACGGCTTCATGGCGGTGCTGCACCGCACCGATCGCAGCGCCGCCCCCGCGTTCAGCCTGCTGACCTCGTCGCTCTCGGAACGGGGATGACGGCGGCGCGGTGACCCTGGGTCCGCTCTTTTTCGCAGCGCCCTGGGCGCTAGCCGTGCTGGGCGCGCTGCCGTTGCTCTATTTCGTGCTGCGCGCGACTCCGCCGGCGCCGCGGCGCGCCTTCTTCCCGCCGCTGCGGTTGCTGCTGGGCCTGCGCACGGAAGAAGAGAACCGCAAGCGCGCGCCGCTCTGGCTCGTGCTTTTGCGTGCGCTCGCGGCGGCGCTGATGATCCTCGGCTTCGCGCGGCCCAGCCTGGCGCCGCAGGCGGCGGCGAACGCCGCATCGGGCCCGGTGCTGATCGCGATCGATGATGGCTGGACCGCCGCGCCCGGTTGGGCGCAGGCGCGCGCCGCCGCGGAAGACGTCATCGCCGAAGCCGAGCGCGCCAAGCGCGAAATCTTCGTGCTGACCACTGCGCCGCAGCGCGCCATGCCGGATTCCATCGAAGCGATGACCCCTGGCGATGCGCGCGCGCGCCTTGCTCGGCTCGATCCCGCGCCCTGGCGGCCCGATCGCGCCCGCGCGCTGGCGCGGCTGGAAAAGACGCAGCAGCGCTTTACCCGCATCATCTGGATTTCCGATGGGCTCGACGATTCGAGCGCCGCCGCCTTCGCGCGCGGCTTGCAACGCTTCGGGCCGGTCACGGCGCGATTGCCGGCGCGGCTGGCGCGCGCGGTGACTAATGCCGCCGCCACCGCGGAAGGCGTCGAAGCCGACATCCGCCGCGCGCCGGGCGGCCTGCCCACGGGCGCGATCGCGGCGGAAACGCTGGAGGGCCGCTCGCTCGGCGCGGCGGAGTTCAAATTTTCGCCCGGCGCCGCTACCGCGCATGCGCGCGTGCAGCTGCCGCCGGAGATCGCCGCGCGCGCGGCGCGTGTGCGCATCGTCGGCGAAGCCAGCGCCGGCGCCGTGCGGCTGCTGCCCGCGGGTTCGGGCCGGCCGCTCGTCGGCCTCGTGGAATCGGCGGCGCAGGCGCAGCCGCTATTGTCCGATCTGTTCTATGTCGAGCGCGCGATCACGCCGTTCGCCTCGGCGCGGCGCGGCGAGGTGCGCGCGCTGATCGATTCCGGCGCCCAGGCGATCGTGCTGCCGGACGCGAGCCGCATTTCCCCGCCCGAACGCGACGCGCTGGACCGCTGGCTGAAGCAAGGCGGGCTGCTGGTGCGCTTCGCCGGCCCGCGGCTGGCCAACGCCTCGGACGATTTGGTTCCCGGGCCGCTGCGTCCCGGCTCGCGCGCGCTGGGGGGCGCTCTAGCGTGGGAGAAGCCGCAGGCGATGGCATCGTTCCCGCCGGACAGCCCATTCGACGGCCTCGCGCTGCAATCCGATGTTTCGATCCGCCGCCAGGTGCTGGCCGATCCCGCCGCCGAACGCGAAGCGCGCGTGTGGGCGCGGCTGGAGGACGGCGCGCCGCTTGTCACCGCCGCCGCGCGCGGCAAGGGCCTCATCGTGTTGTTTCATGTGACGGCGGGCCCCGCCTGGTCGGACCTGCCGCTCTCCGGGCTTTATGTCGACATGCTCCGCCGCACGCTCGCCTTCGCCGGGCGCGCGCAGACGGCGCGGGAAGGCCAAGCCACCGGGCCGTGGATCCCCGAACGATTGCTCGACGGCTACGGCTCGCTCGCGCCCGCGCGCAACGACGCGCAGAGCGTGCCAAGCGACGCCGTCGCCAAGGCCCGCGCCGGCCCCGATGCGCCGCCAGGATTGTACGGCCGCGCCGGCGCCGCCGGCGGCGCGATCGATGCGGCAGCCGCCGATGAAGCATTGGCGCCGCTGCGCTTGCCCGGCGGCATCGTCCGCGCCGGCCTGGAAGGCGTGCGCACGCACGATCTCGCCGGGCCGTTGCTGGCGCTCGCGGCCGCGCTCATCGCGCTGGATCTGCTGTTGGCGCTCGCGCTCGCCGGGCGCCTTCCGGCGGTGCGCCGGCGCGCCGCGGCCGCGGCCATCGCCGCGCTGGCGCTCGCCGCGCTGCAGCCGCCGCCCGCAGACGCCGCGCCCGCCAATCTTACCGCCGCAACCCTGGAGACGCGCCTTGCTTATGTGCGCACCGGCGACGCGCGGCGCGACCGGTTGACCGCCGCCGGCCTCGAAACGCTCACCGAAGTCTTGCGCGACCGCACCGCGGTGGAGCCGGGGCCGCCCATCGGCGTCGATCCCGCGCGCGACGATCTTTCGCCGTATCCGATCCTCTATTGGGCGGCGCCCGACGCGCCCGAGCGCCTCTCCGACGCCGCCGTCGCCAATCTTGACCGCTACATGCGCCTCGGCGGGCTGATCCTGATCGACACGCGCGACGGCGACCGCGCGGACGCGCGCGGCGATGCGCCCGGCCCCGCCGCCGTGATGCTGCAAGGGCTCGACACGCCGCCGCTGGAGCAGATCGGCGCCGAGCACGTGCTCAGCAAAACCTTCTATCTGTTGAAGGCGTTTCCCGGCCGCTTCGCGAAGACGCGCGTCTGGGCCGAGAGCGCCAACGCGGCGATGGCGCGCGACGGCGTGCCCGCGCTGATCATTGGCGACGGCGATTGGGCCACGATCTGGGCCACGTCGTCCTCGCAGCGCAACTTTGGCTTCGTCGATTCCGGCAACCGCCAGCAGGAAATGGCGCTGCGTTTCGGCGTGAACCTCGTGATGCTCGCGCTCACCGGCAATTACAAATCCGATCAGGTGCACGTGCCGGCGCTGCTTGAACGCCTGGGCGAACAGCGCCGCGAGGAGCGATGATCGGCGCCGACCGCCTGGCGTTCGATCCCGGCGCGCCGTGGTGGGCGCTGGGCATGCTTGCCGCCTTCGCGGCGCTGTTGCTGGCGTTCTACGTGCTGCGCGGCGGGCGCGCATCGATGCTGCGCGCCGGCGGGCTGATGCTGATCCTGATCGGGTTGGCGCAGCCGATGCTGGTCAGCGAAACGCGCGAGCCGGCGAACGATGTCGCCGCCTTGATCATCGATCAAAGCGAAAGCCTCGCGCTTGCTGGCCGCTTGGACGCCGCGCGCGCCGCCGGCGCAGCGATCGCCCAGCGCCTGGCGCGCGAACAGGGGCTCGACGTGCGCGTGCGCGAGGCGCGCGGCGGGCCGGACGGCACCGCCCTGGTCACCGCCGCAGAAGAAGCGCTGGCGGATGCGCCGCGCGAGCGCGTGGCGGGCGCGATCCTGGTGACGGACGGGCAGATTTCCGATGCGCCGGCCGATCCGCAGAAGGCCAAGATCGCCGGCCCCGTACACGCGTTGATCGTCGGCGATCCCAACCGCGGCGACCGCCGCCTCGAACTGATCTCCGCGCCGGCCTTCGGCATCGTCGGCGAGCCTGCCGCGATCGAGGCGCGCGTCATCGATCCGACTCCGGGCGCCGGCGTGCGGGTGACCATCTCAGTCGACGGCAAGCCGATCCGTCAGGCGCTGGCGGTTTCCGGCAGGCCGTTCCGCGTCAACATCGCCACGCCGAAGCGCGGACCGAACATGGTGATCGTGGAAGCCGAGCCCGGTCCGCAGGAAATCTCGCGCGCCAACAATCGCGCCGCGTTCGAGCTGCAGGGCGTGCGCGATCGCCTGCGCGTTCTGCTGGTGACGGGCGAGCCGCATCCCGGCGCACGGGTGTGGCGCAATCTTCTGAAATCCGACCCCAGCGTCGATCTGGTGCACTTCACCATTCTGCGCACCAACGACAAAGGCGATTTTACGCCGCTCGACGAATTGGCGCTGATCCCGTTTCCCACGCGCGAATTGTTCGTCGACAAGCTGGACCGCTTCGATCTCATCATTTTCGACCGCTATCAGCGCCGCGCGATCCTGCCGCTCGCGTATTTCGAGGACATCGCGCGCCGCGTGGAAGAAGGCGGCGCCATGCTGATCGCGGCCGGCCCAGGCGATGCGGGCGCCGACAGCCTCGCGCACACCGCCGTGGCGGCGATCCTGCCCTCGCTGCCCACCGGCGGAATCACCGATCAGCCATTCCGCCCCGCCGTCACCGCGCTGGGCGAACGCCACCCGGTGACGCGCGGGCTGCCGAACGAGGAGCATTGGGGCCGTTGGAACCGCATCATCGATGCGCGCGCGAGCGGAGGGCGCGTGCTGATGACCGGCGCCGGCAAGCCGCTGCTGGTGATCGACCGCGCCGGCCAGGGGCGCGTGGCGCAGCTGTGGTCCGATCAGGCGTGGCTGTGGGCGCGGGGCTATGACGGCGGCGGCCCGCACGGCGAATTGCTGCGCCGGCTCGCGCATTGGCTGATGCAGGAGCCGGAGCTGGAGGACGAGCGCCTTACCCTGAAGAACACGCGCGAAGGGCTTGTGGCGGAGCGCTCCACCTTGGGCGGCGACCCGGGCGACGTGGAGATCGCAGCGCCTTCCGGCGCACGCGTGGCGCATCCGATGACGGAATTCGCGCCCGGCGTTTACCGCACGACGATCCCGGCGGCGGAAACCGGCCTCTATGAAGCGCGCAGCGGATCGCTGCGGGCGTTCGCCGCCGTAGGCCCGCTCAATCCGAAGGAGGCGGCCGCCGTGAACGCCACGCCCGGACTGCTGGCGCCGCTTGCGAAGGCCAGCGGCGGCGGCGTCGAATTGCTGGGCGAGCAGGCCCAGCGCCTGCCGGAGATCCGCCGCGTCGACCGCGGCGCGCGCGCCGCCGGCGACGGCTGGATCGGCCTGCGCAGCAACGGCGCTTACGTGGTGCGCGCCTCCGCCGCAGAACCGCTCGGCCCCGGCTGGGCGTGGGCGGCCGCCGGCCTTGTACTGCTGATGATCGGCTGGCGGCGCGAGGGCGGTTAAGGCTGCAGACCGACGGCCCGGCCGGGCGCGCCGGCCGCGTCGTAGTATTCCACGCCGCCGGCCTTTTGCAGATTGAGGATCGTGACGAAGCCGTTCGCTGCCGGCATGGAGCGCTTCGTTTCCGCCGCCGCCGCCGTTTCGCCGCCGCCCGGCAGCGCTTCGCTCACCACGCGGCCCGCCAGCACGCCGCGGCGCGATGGCGCGAAGCCCAGCACATGCGCGATCGTCACCGGCAGATCGGCGTTGCTCACCGGCGCGCGATCCACATAGGCCGCTTTGAAATCGGGACCGACGGCGGCGATGAAATTGCGCGTGTCACCGCGATGCAGGCCGCCATGAATGCCCTGACCGGCGCGCCAATTCGTGTCCGCGATTTCCACCGCGCACATTTCCGCCTCCGCGCAGCCCGCGCCGTAGGATCGGAAGCTCACCACGATCGCCGGCTTCGGCGTGCGCGCCGAACCCGCAAGCTCCACGCTCGACATCGGCAACGCGCCGGGGATGTCGCCGAACGCATCGTCCGCGAAGATCGCGGCGGTGTAATCCTGCTGCGTCAGGAAGGCGACGACCCGCTGCGCGAGCTGAGGCGCGTCGCTTTCCGGCAAGTAGATAAGGTCGGTTCCGCCATTGGCGCCGACAATCACGCGCGGATGCTCGAAATCCGGGCCGATCAGCGTGCCGCCGGTGCGCGGCGCAAGCCCCTGCTTCACCAGCACATCGAGCCCGTTGGCGGCGAACAATCTATATTTAAGCGCGTACGCCAGATCGATCGAGAGAAAGCCCGGAACGAGCCGCCCGTTCGGATAGTCGCGGAATTTTAGGCTGGCGGCGTAGCTGGTTTTGCTTTCCGTCGACACCGTGGAGAAGCCGTGATCCGCCGTCACCACCACATCGGTGGTTTTGTCGAGTCCATTGGCGGCCAGCGCGTCGCGGATGCGCTGCAGCGCGCCGGCGGCGACGCCGACTGCGGCATGCGACGTCGGCCCGTTCACGCCGGGCTCCAGCGCGTTGAGGCTGTCTTCCTGGGCGTGCTGCGTCGCATCCGGATCGGGCGACCAGAACACCAGCACGAACGGCTTTCCCTGCTGTTTGAAACGCGGGATCAGCACGTCGGCCGCCACTTTCGCGAACCATTCCGTTTGTGCGCGGTCGGGCCGCGTGCGCGCCGGCGGCGCGGCAGGCAGACCGGCAGCCTTGATCGCGGCGGCGATTTCGGGATCGAGCCTCGGCCCCGGCGCCTCGCCGGTTTTGTCGTTGATGACGAGGCCGGTGGTCTCGTCGATCACGATCGCCGCGCCGCCTTCGAGGCCAGCGAGATTCTGGATCGCGGCGGGGCCGGTCTTGCCGATGGCGGCCACGGCGTACCCGTGCGCGGAGGCCAGCGCGAGCAGGCTATCCTCGCCGAGATAATTCCCGCCGAACCGCTCATTCATGTCGCGCAGGACGGGATCGTCCTCGAGGCCGGCGACGCGGGCGTAGTAGGCGTGCGGCAGCGCAGGCGCGCCGGCGTAGATCGTGTTTCCGAAATCGCCCGTGTCGCCGAGATAATGGCCAGTGGCGATCGCGGACGCGTTCGCCGTCGTCACCGTGGGATACAGGGAATGGCTGTTGGCGAAATCGACGCCTTCCTTGCGCACGGCGGCGAACGCGGCCGCTTCCGGGAAATCGGCCGCGCCGTAGCGCATGCCGTCCGCAACGAAGAGCACGACGTTATGCGGCTGGGGCGCTGTGGCCCGCGGCGGCGCGTTTTGGCAAGCGGCCAAGGCGCTCAGAGCGGCGGCGGCGTGCAGGAAATTCCAAACGGCGCGACGATGCATGGGCGGCTCCCGCGAAAGGTTCTGCATCCTCCGCATCTGCCCCGTGCGCTACATTTTGATGACAGCCGCCGCGGCGCGGCCCGCGCGAAACGTCGCGCCGATGCGGATCAGGCGCGCGCGAAACGCTCCGCGGCGCGGCGCCGGGCCTTCTCCGCCTCCACCGCGCGGTCGCGCGGCGGCGCGTTCGTTTCCAGCGAATCCACCAGCCGCCGCGCGACAGCGAACACATCCTCCGTCGCCGCTTCGTACGCCGCAGCGTTCGCCTTCGAGGGCGCGGTGAAGCCGGAGAGCTTGCGGACGAACTGCAGTGCTGCGGCGCGCACTTCCTCATCCGTCGCGGGCGGTTCGAAATTATAGAGCGTCTTGATGCTGCGGCACATGCGCGGAGCTCCTAAGCCGTGGAGCCTCCGGCATAGGCATTTCAGGCCGGGCCGACCAGCCCGGCCGCGGCGCCTTCACCCGGCAGCCACAGCAGGCGGCGCGCCTCCACCGGCATCGGCATCGCTACGCCGTGCGCCGGCGTGAACCCCAGAATCGTAAAGAACGAGGGCTGCCCCATCAGCAGGATGGGGCGCGCATCTATCGCCCGGCACGCCTCGATGGAGGCGCGCGCCAGCGCGTGGCCCAGCCCGCCATGCTGGGCGGCAGGGTCCACCGCCAGGGGGCCGAGGAAATAGGCCGGCGCGTCGCCGATGCGGATATCGTAGATGCGGCAGACGCCGATCACCCGCCCTTCGACGAGCGCGACGCGGCAGAGGTTTTGATTGCGCCGCGCGAACTCGCGCACCCGTTCGGACGGCTTGGCGAAGCGGCCCGGGCCGAAGGCGGCGTCGAGCACGCGTTCGATTCCCAGCGCATGCGCCGGCGTTTCGGCGATCAGCGAGGGCGGAAAGACAGACGGCGCTTGGGCCGGGGCGGCTGCGGGCATGGGCGGCGATCCAATGGCGAAATGAAAGACGGCGGGCGTTAACGGCCCGTTCTGCGCGCCGGCCTCCCGGCGCCCGCACTCATCGTCGCAGCGCGCGCATGCGCTCCCTCCTTGGAGGCGCGGGCGTATACGGGCCGCCGCCCAGCCTGTCAAATTTTTCCTGTGGTTGCGCCCGCGGCGGGCTGCGTGCGAAAATACTTTCACCGCATGACAATCGCCCCCGCCCCGGACAGCGCCGCAAGCCTGCTGCGTGAACGCAATTATATGCTGTTCTGGTTCTCCCGTGCGCTGGGCTCGCTGGGCACGCAGCTGCAAAGCGTGGCGATGGGCTGGGAGCTTTATGCGCTGGCCCGCCACGAGAACGACGTGCACGAGGCGGCCTTGATGCTCGGCCTCTTGGGCGCGGCGGGCTTTCTGCCGATGTTTTTGCTCGCCTTGCCGGCGGGCGAAATCGCGGACCGGCGCGATCGCCGCGCGGTGATGCTGATCTGCCTGGCGGCGGAGGCGGCGCTGGTCAGCATTCTGGCGTTGGCGACGTTTCACGGCGCGGCCAGCGTCGAGCTGCTGATCGGCGTGGCCGTGGCGTTCGGCGCTTCGCGCGCCTTTTTCAATCCCGCCAACACCGCGCTGGGGCCCACTTTGGTGCCGCGCGCTCTGCTGCCGCGCTCGGTGGCGTGGAATTCGCTCGCCGGGCAATCCGCGGCCGTCGGCGGGCCGGCGCTGGCGGGCGTGCTCGTCGCCATCTCACCGACGGCGGCGTACGCCACTGCGCTCGTGTTGTACGGGCTCGGCGCGGTGTGCGTGCTGTTGCTGCGCGCGCCCAAACGCGACGTGACGCCAACCGGATCGCGTTGGGCGCTCATGCGTGAAGGCCTCTCCTACGTGTGGGGCAACAAGATCGTATTCGGCGCGATCTCACTCGATCTCGTCGCCGTGCTGCTGGGCGGCGCCACCGCGCTGCTGCCGGTGTTCGCGCGCGACGTGCTGCATGTGGGCCCCGAGGGCTTCGGAATCCTACGCGCCGCGCCCGCAGTCGGCGCGACACTCGTCGGCGTCACGCTGGCGGTGCGCCCGGTGCGCTACAAGGCGGGCGTCGTCATGCTATCCGGCGTGGCGCTGTTCGGCGCGGCGACCGTCGTGTTCGGCCTGTCGACCAGCCTCTGGCTTTCCTGCGCCGCGCTCGCTGTCGTCGGCGGAGCGGACATGCTCTCGGTGTTCGTGCGGCAAACGCTGGTCCAGGTGGTGACCCCCGATCACATGCGCGGGCGCGTTTCGGCGGTGTCTTCGCTGTTCATCGGCGCCTCCAACGAATTGGGCGAGCTGGAAAGCGGCGTCGTCGCCCGTTTCATCGGCCCGGTTTCCTCCGCCATTGTCGGCGGCTTCGGCGCGATAGGCGTCACCTTGCTGTGGGCCAAGCTTTTCCCGGCCCTGCGCAAATTCGACCGGCTGGTCTGACGATCTGGAACGCCCGCTGCGCCCGCCTATATGAGCGCGCAAGAGGTTTCCCATGATCGAGGTGCGTCCGTTTTCGTCGCTCGGCCGGTTCGACAACGACTGGCTCGCCGCGCGCTACCATTTCTCGTTCTCGAACTATTTCGACCCCAAGCGCACGCAATGGGGCGCGCTGCGCGTGTGGAACGACGACATGATCCAGCCGCAGACCGGCTTTCCCCCGCACAGCCACGCGAACATGGAGATCATCACCTATGTCCGTGAAGGCGCAATCACCCATGAGGACGGCCTAGGCAACCGTGGCCGCACCGAAGCCGGCGACGTGCAAGTGATGAGTGCTGGAAGCGGCGTGAGCCACGCGGAATTCAATCTCGAGGACGAGCCTACTCGTCTGTTCCAGATCTGGATCCTGCCGAAGCAGGCCGGCGGCGGCGCCTATTGGAAGACCGCGAAATTCCCCAAGGACGACCGCGCCGGCGCGTTCGTGGCGCTGGCGTCCGGCTTCACGGCCGATCAGGAGGCCGGCGCGCTGCCGATCCGGCAGGACGCCCGCGTGCTCGGCGCCACACTGAAGGCTGGCGGCGCGGCGCGCTATGCGCTCGAGCCCGGGCGCAGCGGGTATGTCGTCGTCGCCAAAGGTGCGGCGACCCTGAACGGCCAGCGCCTCGGCGAACGCGACGGCGCAGCCTTCCGCGACGAAGCCGCGCTGGAGTTCAAAGCCGAAACCGACAGCGAACTTGTGCTGGTGGACGCGCCGTGAGCGATCGCGGCGCGTGCGCCGCGCGCCTCGGTTAACAGGTTGTTCGACATTTGCTGTTGTTCTCCAGGGGAGAGGCTTTCCCGGATGAAATCAGCGCGCTCGATCTATGTCTTGCTGGTGGATGACAACCGCCAGATGCGCGTGCTCGTGCGTGAACTTCTGCGTGCGCTGGGCATGCGCCACTGCGCGGAAGCGGGGAACGCGGCCGAAGGCGTCACCATGATGCGCACGTTTCCGGCCGATCTAGTGATCACCGATCTGGCGATGGGTGATGAAGACGGTCTCGCGTTCGCGCGTCGCATTCGCA
>JBFWWB010000068.1:0-14517 GCA_050246435.1 Hyphomonadaceae bacterium | reverse complement strand
GCGGAGGAGCTGCCCTGGTTCTGGTCCGATCAGTACGACCTGAAGCTGACCATCGGCGGTCTCTTCCAGGGCTACGATCGGCTTTAACAGCGCGGCGACATGGAGAAGGAATCCTTCTCCGCTTTCTATTATGATGGCGCGCGGCTGCTGGCGGTCGACGCCGTGAACCGCCCGGCGGAATATCTGGGCGCAAAGCAAGTGATGCAACGCGGCGCCACGATCGCGCCGGAGCTGCTGCAGGATGAAACGAAGACGTTCAAGGAAATCGTGGCGGCGTCGCGCTAGGCGGCGGGCTCAATTCGCGGACCAACTGGGACAGTAATGCCGAAGATCACTTTCATCGAAAGCAATGGAACGACCCATGAGGTGGAGGTCGCCGCGGGCGTCTCCGTCATGGAGGCGGCGGTGAAGAACGCGGTGCCTGGCGTGGACGCCGATTGCGGCGGCGCGTGCGCCTGCGCGACCTGCCATGTCTATGTCGACGAAGCCTGGACGGACAAAACCGGCAAAGCCTCCAGCATGGAGGAAAGCATGCTCGATTTCGCCAACGACCTGCAGGACAATTCCCGCCTCTCCTGCCAGATCAAGGTGACGGCGGAGCTAGACGGGCTCGTCGTGCGCCTGCCGTCTAGCCAACACTAGGCGCGCGGCGCCGGGAGTTACGCCATGTCTCCGCCGGCGGCTTTCATGGATCGCATCTGCGCGCTGGTCGCCGCGCGCCCGCCGCTTTCCGCGCGCGACCGCGGCGAAGCCGTGCTGGCGTTTGAAGATACGTACGCCGTGGCGCTGGCGGGCTGGCGCGAACCGGTGTCGCAAGCCTGCGCGCGGCTTTATGGCGTGGGCGCGCCGTTGGCGGATCCGTTCGCCGGCGCCGCAGAGCACGTGGCGTTCGTCCACGCGACGGCGGGCCACGCGCTCGATTACGACGACGTGCACCTCGTCAGCGTGACGCATCCCTCCGTGGTGATCGCACCGGCATTGCTGGCGCTGGCCGAAGCGCGCCCGCAGGCGCGCGCCCGCGTGCTCGGTGCGTTCGCCGTCGGCGTCGCCGTCAATATCGCGCTGGGACGGGCGCTGGGGTTCCAGCATTACGAGCTAGGCTGGCACGCGACCTCGACGATCGGCCCGCTCGCGGGCGCGGCGGCCGCCAGCCATCTGCTTGGCTTGGACGAGGCGCAGACGCGCAGCGCGCTAGCGCTCGCAGCGGCGCAAGCGGGCGGCCTGCAGCGCAATTTCGCCAGCATGGCGAAGCCAGCGCAAGCAGGCTTTGCGAGCGCTGCGGCGGTGCGTGCGGCGCTCATGGCGGAAGCCGGCGTGACGGGCGACGCCGACGCGTTCGCCGCGAAGGGCTACCTGGTGCTCTACGGCGAACCTGCAGCGCTCGCACGCGCGGCGCAGACGCCCATCGAGATCGACATGGGCTCGCTTTCGCGCAAGCTTTATCCGTGCTGCTACGCCGCCCATCGCATGATCGCGGCCGCGCTTGCGGCGCGCGTGCAATTGAGCGCCGCGCAGATCGCTGCGGCGCGCTTCCGCGTGGACGTGCCCGCTGGCACGATGCGCCCGCTGCGCGTGACCGATCCACGAGACGGCGCGGAGGGAAAATTCTGCGGCGCCTATATCGTCGCTGTGGCGCTGCAGACAGGCGCGGTGACGCTCGGCGATTTCACCGCGGCCGCGGTGCGCCGCGCCGAAATCCGCGCGCTGATGGCGCGCATCGAGATCGTGGAGGAAAACCACCCCGGCCAAATTCCGCCCGCGCTGGAACATGGCGTCGTGCGCGTCGAAGCGGCGACGGATGGACGCCTGCTCGCCGCCGCGGAATGCCGCTATTCGCCCGGTTCGCCCGGCGCGCCGGCGGCGGCTGCGCAGATGGACACGAAAATCCATGATTGCCTCGCCGCCTTCGGCATGGCGCCGGCGGCGTTCCGCACCGCGCTGCATCCACGCATCGGTCTTTAGTCGAGCGTGCGGCGGTAGCGCAGCAAGGCCGCCGCCGACAGTGCGGCTACGATCAACGCCAGCGGCCAGAGATTGGGCCAGGTCTCCGCAAATCCCGCGCCCTTCAGCATCACGCCGCGCACCATGCGCAGGAAATGCGTAATCGGCAGCGCCTCCCCAATCGCCTGCGCCCAGCCGGGCATCGCGCGGAACGGAAACATGAACCCGGAAAGCAGGATCGACGGCAGGAACACGAAGAACGTCATCTGCATCGCCTGCATCTGCGTGCGCGCGGCGGTGGAGATGAGATAGCCGAGCATCAGATTGGCCATGATGAACAGCGTGACCGCCAGCAGGAAGGCCGCCGCCGAACCCGCGAACGGAATACGGAAGAGCGTCATCGCGGACACGAGCACCAGCGCCACCTGCACCGCACCGACGACGACATACGGCAATGTCTTGCCAAGCATCACCTCGGCCGGGCGCACCGGCGTCGCCAGCAGCATTTCCAACGTGCCGCGCTCGGATTCGCGCGTCAGCGCGATGGAGGTGATCATCGTCAAGGTCATGGTGAGGATGACGCCGAGTAGCGCGGGCACGATGTTGAACGCGGTGATCCCCGCGGGGTTGAACGCGCGCTGCACGATGATCTCATAGGGCGCGGGCTTGCCGGCAAGCTTCGCCAGCGGGCCCTGCAGATCGCGCGCGAAAGCGGCCTGCGCGATCGCCTCCACTGCCGAAGCGGGCCCGCCGGCGGCCACGGGATCGGAGGCGTCCGCGAGCAGCAGCACCTGCGGGCGCTCCCCGCGCACGAAGCGCCGCTCGAACCCCTCGGGCACGGCGATGACGAAATTCGCATCGCCGGAAAGGACCGCGCGGCGGCTTTCCGCCTCGCTGCGCGTGACGCCGACGATATCGAAATAAGAGGAATTCCTGAGGCCGGCGATGAAGCTGCGCGTGAGCGGGCCTTCCTCGCGCAATTCCACCACCGCCGGCATGTGACGCGGATCGGTGTTGATGGCGTAGCCGAACAGCAGAACCTGCATCACCGGCAGCATCACCATGATCGCGAAGGTCAGCCGGTCGCGCCGCATCTGCACGAATTCCTTGAACAGCACCGCCTTGAGGCGCCCCCAGGAAAATCCGCCCACGCCGCCGCCGGCCGGGCCGCTTTCGCCGGAAACGCTCATCGCGTCTCCTGCGTCTGACCCATCAGTTGGATGAAGGCTTCCTCAAGCCCCGGCTCGATCGCCGCCACGGTGAAGCCCTGCGCGCGTAAGGGCGCGACCGCGCGTTCCAGCGCGACTGCGTCCACGCCGACGGCGTGCAGCGCCGCGCCGAAACGCGCGACGAACTCCACGCCGGGCGCGCCCTCCAGCGCGCGGCTCGCCGCGTTCAGATCGCCGCCCTCGACGAGAAGCGCGGAAAGCCCGACGCGGGCGGGAATCTCGCTCGTCGGCGCGTCGAGGATTTTGTGGCCATAGGCGATGTAGGCGATGCTGTCGCACTGGACGGCTTCGTCCATGTAATGCGTGGAGACCAGCGTGGTCACGCCGGCTTGCGAGAAGCGGCGTATCTGATCCCAGAATTCGCGCCGCGCCTTCGGATCGACGCCGGCGGTGGGTTCGTCCAGCAGCAGCAATTCCGGCTCATGCAGCATGCACGCGGCGAGCGCCAGGCGCTGCTTCCAGCCGCCGGAGAGCGCGCCCGCGAGCTGATGCTGGCGGCGTTCGAGGCCCAGATCGGCGATTGCGGCGTCGACGCGCTTATCCCCATCGGGCATTTCGTAGAGCTGCGCGACGAAGGCCAGGTTTTCGCGGATCGAGAGGTCTTCGTAGAGCGAGAAGCGCTGCGTCATGTAGCCGACGCGCGCCTTGATGCGCAGGCTTTCGCGGCGCACGTCGTATCCCAGCACGCGCCCCTCGCCCGCATCGGGCGTGAGCAGCCCGCACACCATGCGGATCGTCGTCGTCTTGCCGGAACCGTTGGGACCGAGGAAGCCGTAGATCGCGCCGCGCCCGACCTGCAGATCGAAATTCTCCACCGCCAGCTTGCCCGCGAAGCGCTTGGTGAGGCCGCGCACGTCGATCACCGGTTCAGTCATCGCGCGCCGCTCGCTTCGGGAATCTCACATCCACCGGCTGGCCGGGACGGAAACGCGCATCGCCCACGGGGCGCGCCTCCACGAGATAGACGAGCTTGTCGCGCTCCTCAGCGCTATAGATCACCGGCGGGGTGAATTGCGGCGCGCTGGCGATGAAATAAACGCGCGCCTTGAGATCGCCGGCGCAGGAATCGCAGGCGACGTTGACCACGTCTCCCAGGCGCGTGCGCGCCAGCAGACGTTCTGGGATGAAGAAGCGCAACTTCATGGCGCCCGGCGGCAGCAGAGCCGCCACCGGATCGCCCGCCTGCACGAATTCGCCAGGGCGGCGATAGATGTTCTCGATGCGCCCCGCAGCCGGCGCGCGCACGCGGCGATCGCCCGCCTGCTCCTGCGCCACGGCCGCATCCGCGGAGGCGGCGACGGCGCCGCTGCCGGCGGCGCGCTGCTGCGCGGATGCAGTGCGCACGCGTGCGGCGGCCGCATCGCGTGCGGCGCGATCGGCGTCGAGCTGCGCTTTCGAGGCGTAATCCTTGTCGTGCAGCGCTTTCGTGCGATCGAAATTGGCCTGCGCCAGCGCCAGATCGGCGCGCGCCTCGGCGATCTGCTGGGCAAGGGCCGCGGCGTTGAGCCGGCTGGCGCGGGCTTGCGCCTCGGCACCGGAAAGCGCTGCCTGCGCGCGCTTTTCGTCCAGCTCGAACACGGGCGCGCCGGCGGCGATCTCATCGCCTTCCTTGACGCTCAAGCTTTTGACATAGCCCGCCTCGCGCGGCGCGAGATACACGTAATCCGCCTCCGCATAGCCTTGCAGGCGCGCTTCGCCCGCC
Source organism: Hyphomonadaceae bacterium (assembly GCA_050246435.1). Classification (GTDB taxonomy): domain Bacteria; phylum Pseudomonadota; class Alphaproteobacteria; order Caulobacterales; family Aquidulcibacteraceae; genus JAKFWI01. The sequence continues at coordinate 9,645 of JBFWWB010000068.1, read as the reverse complement.
CGCCCGCAGGCCGCCAGCAGAAGCAACGCGAGAAAGATCGCGGCGCGCTTCATTTCTCCAGCCCCCTCAAGACGATCTCGACCTGCGCTTCGGCCCAGTTGCGCACGCCCATGCCCGTGCGCCCGCGCAGAACGTGCGTCCACAGCGCTTCAAACAAGAGCGGCCCGATGATCGTGCGCGCCGCCGCATGCGGGGCGACTTTGCGGAACTGGCCCAGCGCCACGCCGCGGCGCACCAAAGCCTCCACCCCGCTCTTGGCCTTCTGCGCCACTTCTTCCCGGTAGAACGCGGCAAGATCGGGAAAGCGGTTGGCCACCGATACGATGAGCAGCGGAACCGCCACCAGGCGCGGATTGGCCATCGCCGCGCCGATCATGCGCGCTATGGATTTTAGCGTGGCGCGGGGATCCTCCGCCTGGCGCGCCATCTCCCCCACGCGGCTCAAGAGCGGGGAAACCTCGCGCTCGATCAGCCCGCGGAGCAATTCCTCCTTGCCGGCGAAATAGAGATAGACCGCGCCCTTGGAGAGGCCGGCGCGACGAGCGATGTCCTCGATGCGGGCGGCATCGAACCCCTTGGCGATGAATTCGTCCAGGGCCGCGTTCAGTAATTCATCCGGCCGCGCAGCCGCGCGGCGCTTCCATTTGCGCGCAGGCGCGGCGGGGGCTGGCTTGGCGGCCATGCGCTTTAAATATCTGACCAGTCATTTAGTTACAAGAGAATTCGCGCGAATGGGGCGGCCGCGATGAAACCGGCGCCCGCGCCAGGGCGTTCTTGACCTTGGTTCATTTCCGGGAAACCACGCTCGGCCCCATGCCGCGACTCGCCATCCGCCACGAGACGACCTACCGCTACGACCGGCCCGTGCGCTTCGGCGCGTGGCGGCTGATGATGCGCCCGGCCGACACCCACGCGGTGCGCCTGGTTTCGGCGGAGCTGGCGCTCACCCCGCCCGGCGCCACGCGCTGGACGTTCGACGCGGCATCCAATTCGGTGTGCCATTACGAGCCGCAGGGCGAGAGCGACATCCTGCAGGTGGTGAGCGCGCTGGTGATCGACCGCTATCCGGCCCCGCTGCGCGCGGCGGAATTGGCCGCACCGTTGTTGCCGGCGAACGCGCTCGCCCCGGCGGTGCTGTACGCGCCGGACGATCTGGCGCTGCTGGCGCCATATCTCAAACCCGTGGACGAGCCCTACGATCAGCATCTCGATTGGATGCGCGCCCAGGCGCGCCATGCCGGCGAGAACGCGCTCGATTTCCTGATCGGCGTTTCGCGCGCGATCCAGCAAGGCTTCAGCTACAGCGCGCGCGCGGAATACGGCACGCAGACGCCGGCCGAAACGGTGGCGCGCGGGGCGGGCACGTGCCGGGATTTCGCCTGGCTGATGATCGAGAGCGCGCGGCGCTGGGGGTTCGCTGCGCGCTTCGTGACCGGCTATCTCTATTCCCCGGATGGCGACGGCGACGGCCACGCCGGCGCCGGCGCCACGCACGCCTGGTGCGAGGTGTTCCTGCCCGATCTCGGCTGGCTGGAGTTCGATCCCACGAACGGGCTGGCGGAATCGCCCGACCTCATCCGCGTGGCGGCCGCGCGCACGCCGCAGGAAGCCTCTCCCATGCAGGGCGAGGTGTTGACGGCGGCGGAGGGCAGGCTCGAGGTTTCGGTGCGCGTGTCGCTGCTGGCGCCTTAAGGCGCCGCGGCGCCCGCGAAGGCGGCGCCGGGCGGCGGCGTGGCCGCGCGCGGGCGGCGGGCCTTTCAGCTTTGCGCCCGCGCCAGGCTATGCTCGCGCCCGCACCGGGGAACCCACATGGCCATCAAGGCGGCGCTCTATCACCGCACCAGCTACCGCTACGACCGCAAGGTTGCGCTGGGCCCGCACGTGGTGCGCCTGCGCCCCGCCCCGCACACCCGCACGCCGGTGCTTTCCTACGCGCTCAAGGTTTCGCCGGAGACGCATTTCATCAATTGGCAGCAGGACCCGTTCGGCAATTGGCTGGCGCGCTTCGTGTTCCCGGAGAAGACCGACCATCTGGAGATCGTCGTCGATCTCTCGATCGAGCACGTCGTCCATAATCCGTTCGATTTCTTCATCGAGAGCTTCGCGGAGAAATTCCCCTTCGCCTACCCGCCGGAGCTGGCGAAGGAACTGGCGCCTTATCTGGAAACGGAAAAGCCTGGCGCGAGACTGAAAGCCTTGCTGGCCGAGATCGACCGCAGCGAAACCCCGCTCGTCGATTTCCTGGTAGGCCTCAATCAGCGCCTGCAGCAGCAGGTGCGCTATCTCATCCGCATGGAGCCCGGCGTGCAGACGCCGGAAGAAACGTTGAGCCTCGCCTCCGGCTCGTGCCGGGATTCGGCGTGGCTGATGGTGCAGATATTGCGCCATCTGGGTTTGGCGGCGCGTTTCGTGTCCGGCTATCTGATCCAGCTGAAGCCCGATCTCAAATCACTCGACGGGCCGGCCGGCGCAGAAGCCGATTTCACCGACCTGCACGCGTGGACGGACGTGTACGTGCCGGGCGCGGGCTGGATCGGCCTCGATCCCACCTCCGGATTGTTCGCGGGCGAAGGCCATATTCCGCTGGCCGCAACCCCGCATTACCGCTCCGCCGCCCCGATCAGCGGCGCCGCGGACGCCGCAAACGTAGACTTCGAGTTCGACATGCGCGTGACGCGGTTCGACGAGGCGCCGCGCATCACCAAGCCGTTTTCCGACGACGCATGGGAAGCGCTCGACGCGCTCGGCGCGCAGGTGGATTCCGATCTGGCGGCACAGGACGTGCGCCTGACGATGGGGGGCGAGCCCACCTTTGTTTCAATCGACGATTTCGAAAGCGCGGAATGGAACACCGCCGCCGTTGGCCCGCACAAGGCCGCCCTCGCCGACGAATTGATCCGCCGCCTGCGCGACCGCTGGGCGCCGGGCGGGCTGCTGCATTACGGGCAGGGCAAGTGGTATCCCGGCGAAACGCTGCCGCGCTGGACCTATTCGCTCTATTGGCGCAAGGACGGCAAGCCCATCTGGCGCGATCCAGAATTGCTCGCGCGCAAACAGGAAAAGCCCGCACGGACGGAGGACGCCGAACGGCTGGCGCATGACGTGGCCGAGGCGCTGGGCGTGGGCGGCGCCTATGTGATGCCGGCGTTTGAAGATCCGGCGCACTGGATTCTCAAGGAAGCCGAACTGCCGGAAAACGTGATCCCCACGGATTCGAAACTGACCGACGCCGAAGCGCGCGCGCGTATGGCGCGCGTGTTCGAGCGCGGACTGGATCAGCCGAGCGGCTTCGTGCTGCCGGTGCAGCACTGGCAGGCGCGCGGGCGACCGCATTGGCGCAGCGAAGCGTGGAAATTGCGGCGTGGGAAGTTGTTCCTGGCGCCGGGCGACAGCCCCGTGGGCTACCGGCTGCCGCTTTCCTCGTTGCCCTGGGTGGCGCCGGACGCCTATCCGCACGTGACGCCGGCCGATCCCAGCGAAGAGCGCGGCGCGCTGCCCGAGCCGGAGGCGCTCTCGCAGATGTTCCAGCGCGTGAACGGCGGCGACGGCGCGGAACGGCAGGACCGCATCGAGCAGGAAATCAGCGCCGACGCTGTGCGCACGGCGCTGGCGGTGGAGCCCTACGAGGGCGGCTTGCGCGTGTTCATGCCGCCGGTGGAGCGGCTGGAGCATTATCTGGAATTGATCGCCGCGGTGGAGACGGCGGCGCGCGAAACGCGCGTGCCGGTGTTCATCGAGGGCTATCCCCCGCCGTGGGACGCGCGGCTGAACGTGCTGCGCGTGGCGCCCGATCCCGGCGTGATCGAGGTGAACATCCATCCCGCCGCGAATTGGCGCGACTGTGTGGAGGTGACGACGCAGCTTTACGAAGAGGCCCGCCTGTGCCGCCTGGGCGCCGATAAATTCATGATCGACGGGCGCCACACCGGCACCGGCGGCGGCAATCACGTGGTGATCGGGGCAGCGACGCCGAACGATTCCCCGTTCCTGCGCCGGCCCGATCTGCTGAAGAGCATCCTGCTCTATTGGCAGCGCCATCCTTCACTTTCTTATCTGTTCTCCGGCTTGTTCATCGGACCGACGAGCCAGGCGCCGCGCATCGACGAGGCGCGCCATGACGCGCTCTATGAATTGGAGATCGCGCTCGCCGCGATCCCGAAACCCGGCGGCGGCGCGCCGCCCGCGCCCTGGCTGGTGGACCGGCTGCTGCGCAATCTGCTGACGGACGTGACCGGCAACACGCACCGCACCGAAGTGTGCATCGATAAATTGTATTCGCCCGATGGACCGACCGGGCGGCTGGGTCTGGTGGAGTTCCGCGGGTTCGAGATGCCGCCGGATGCGCGCATGAGCCTGGCCCAGCAGGTTCTGCTGCGCGCGCTCGTGGCGTGGTTCTGGCGCGATCCGCAGGAGGGCGCGCTCACCCGCTGGGGCACGGCCCTGGCCGACCGTTTCATGCTTTCTACTTATGTCTGGGCGGATTTCCTCGACGTGCTGGGCGATCTGGGCCGCGCCGGCTACGCGCTCGATCCCGCGTGGTTCGAAGCGCAGAAGGAATTCCGCTTTCCGCGCTACGGCGCGGTGGAGCGCGGCAGCGTGAAGCTCACGCTGCGCCAGGCGTTGGAGCCTTGGCATGTGCTCGGCGAATTCGGCGCGATCGGCGGCACCGTGCGCTATGTGGATTCCTCGGTGGAGCGGCTGGAGATCGTCGCCGAAGGCCTCAATCCGCAACGCCACGCCTTGCTCTGCAACGGGCGGCGCGTACCGCTGCAGGCGGGAGCCCGCGCCGATCAGATGGCCGCTGGCGTGCGCTTCAAGGCGTGGAAGCCGGCCAACGGTCTGCATCCGACCCTGCCGGTGAATGCGCCGCTGACGTTCGATCTCGTGGATACATGGAGCGCCCGGTCGCGCGGAGGCTTCGTCTATCACGTCGCTCATCCCGGCGGGCGCAATTACGAGACGATGCCGATCAACACCTACGAAGCCGAGGCGCGCCGCCTCGCGCGCTTCCAAGATCACGGACACACGCCGGGGCCGCTGCACGCCCCGCCGGCGCGGCCCGACCCGGAATTCCCGATGACGCTCGATCTGCGCAGGCCGGCGGCGCTCTAGCCAGTCACGCCGGGCGGGCGTATGCCGGCCCGCAAGAGGGCGGGCGCTTGATTGCTGGCATTCCGTATACGGAGCTTGCCTGGCTGGCGGCGGGTCTGCTGGCGGCGGGCCTCGCCACTGGCGTGCTGGCGGGCCTCTTCGGCGTCGGCGGGGGCATGTTCCTCGTGCCGCTGCTCTACGAGGTGTTCCGCGCGCTGGGCGTGGACGAAGCGGTGCGCACGCACCTGGCGGTGGGCACCTCCCTCGCCGTCATCATCCCCACCTCGATCCGCTCCTATCGCGCGCACCTGAAGAAGGGCGCCGTCGAGGTCAGCGTGCTGCGGCTGTGGGCGGCGCCGGTGGTGCTGGGCGTGATCCTGGGCGCGGGCGTGGCGGCGATGGTTTCCGGCGACGTGCTGAAGCTCGTCTTCTCCGTCGTGCTCGGGCTTTCCGGCGTCCGTATGCTGGCCGGGCGGGACGATTGGCGGCTGGGCGACAGTTTGCCGGGCAAAGCGCTGATGCGCGCCTACGGGCTGGCGATCGGCGGCCTCTCCACCCTCATGGGCATCGGCGGCGGCAACCTCTCCAACCTGCTGCTCACCCTCTACGGCATGCCGATCCACCGCGTGGTGGCGACCTCTTCCGGGCTGGGCGTGCTGATCTCCATCCCCGCCACGATCGGCTATGTGATCGTCGGCCTGCCGCACCAAGGCGCGCTGCCGCCCGGCTCGCTGGGCTTCGTCTCGCTGCTGGGGGTGATCCTCATCGCGCCGGCGAGCGTGCTGGCCGCGCCCTGGGGCGCGAACCTCGCGCATCGCTTCTCCAAGCGCCGGCTGGAGGTGGCCTTCGGGCTCTATCAAATCCTGGTGGCGGTGCGTTTCATGCTGGCGGCGGCAGGCTAAGCGCCGCAGCCTCCGCCAAGATCAAGGCGTTGCCTCCCGCGCCGGGCGCCTGTAAGCCCGCCGGCGGAGAGGTGGCGGAGTGGTCGATCGCACCGCACTCGAAATGCGGCATACTCGCAAGGGTATCGAGGGTTCGAATCCCTCCCTCTCCGCCAGCTAATATTTTATTTTTTATACTTTTTTCGAGTTCGAGGCGAAGAAGCCCGTGCACTTCAGCAGCGCAAACGCCCTGCAGGGACTGCGCAACGAATGTCACCGCATCTGACTTCTGGAACATGCGCGAAGCGTATTGGAGCTTGCTGACCGACATTCGCGGCGACACGTTATCGCTTGAGGCGCCCAAGCCGGATTCATTTGGCGCGTCTGCATGTCTTGTCGGCTCGCTCTTCGCCGCATCAAACGCCCAATCGCACGCGACAAAGCGGCAGCGCCAAGCCTGCGCCATCTCATCAATCAACTCTTCTGGATGGCCGCGAACAAGCGCGGCGATCGTTGGGGCGGCCCGACATTGAAGGACCGTGCGCAGTTCGCCGCGGAAATTCTCCGGGCGGTTCGCCGCTCGGTCGGCGATCTGCCCGTGATTATCCGAATCTCCTAATGGAATGGAATTGACCCGCCTTGAGCGCGGCGATTTCGATCTGGTCGCAGTGGGCCGCGGTCTGCTGCATGATCCGCAATGGTTGGTGAAAATCCGCGATCGCCGCGACGACGAGCCCTCGCCATATGAAGCCGCCACCGCGGAAGCACGCCTGTACTAGCTTGGCGCGCCGGCTGCCCGCGCGTTCACGAAGAACGATGCAGCAGGATGGAAGTTCTTCCGCATCCACCGCTAAGAAAACTTATAAGTTCCTTATGAGTGGAATGTGATCCGGCGCCACCGGTATATTCTTCTTCGTCGTTCCAGACCTCGGAGAGTCATGGCGACATGGCGCTTTAATCGACGCACACGCCTTTCCGTCGCTTCGATTATCCTGGGGGCGGAGGAGGTCTGGAACGACTGCGCAGTGCGAACTTCGCAACTGCGTGGTTTGCGCGTCCCAGGTTTCCCATCGAGGTGGTTCGATGAAAAGGGGTGATGGCGGTGACGCCAGCCGACGGCGGCCAGAACGCTACTCGTCAAATGGCGGCGTGCCCGAGCTGGTTTTGTTAATCGCGTCAGCGGCGATTGCGCTGACCCTTATATGCCTTTGGGCTTATTGGCATTGACGCCGATCATCATGACAGCCGGCTTCCATCGATGCTCCGCTTGCCACGACGCAACGACGCACGGCGGCTAGGGATCATGGACGCCCATTGGCGTGCGCTTCATCTGGCGCTGGCGATCGCCCTACTTGTCAGCGGATTGCTGGCGCTCCTTCTGCGGTGCTAGGCGCGAAGGTCCTTCCTCAGCTCTTCTTGCTCCTTCAGACCCTCATCGCTGATGAAGCCGTGAGAGAGACCATGGTAGAGGCGTTCGCGCCCCACGAGGCGAGCGACGCCGTCTGCGATGAGCGCGGTTGCAAACAAGGGCAGAATGACGCCACGACTGACGGTGGTTTCGCTAAGAATGATCACGGCCGTCAGCGGCGCCCGCACAACGCCGACAAAATAGGCGGCCATGCCAAGCACGACGACAGCGCCAGGCGGAGCACTGGAAAAGAAAGAAGCGATCGCGCCGCCGATGCCCGCCCCCACCGCCAGAGATGGCGCAAATATGCCGCCCGGCGCCCCGCTAACCGCCGTCGCCAAGGTTGCAATGAATTTGGCCGAGCCGAACAGCCAATCCCCTTCGCGCCCCTCCACCAAGGTCTTGGTAGGGCCGTAGCCGGTCCCCCAGGTGAGCCCGTGCGTCGCCACGCCGGCGGCGGCGACGACCAGCCCGCAGATCGCGGCGCCCAAGACCGGATGCGCTTTACACCAGGCCGGAATTCTTCCGCCACCCGCTGCGAACCAAAGCATGGCTCGGCTAAAACTCGCGCCGGCGAGGCCCCCGATAACTCCAACAACCGGTATGATCGCGAGTGCTGAGCCAACGCTAAGATGCTCGCCCATGGCGCCAAAATACACATAGTCTCCAGCGACGCCGAGGCTGACAAACCCAGCGATCACCACCGCCGCCATCACCAGCACCGCCACACGCTGTTCATACGCCGCGGCCAGTTCCTCAATTGCAAACGCCACGCCCGCAAGCGGCGTATTGAACGCAGCAGCCACCCCCGCGGCGCCGCCCGCGAGCAAGACCCCCGCCGTCAACGGCACGCGAAGCATGCGGTGGGCGGCCACCATGATCGCGGCGCTCACCTGCACTGTAGGCCCTTCACGGCCAACCGAAGCTCCCGCCGCCAGCATCCCCAGCGTGAGAGAGATTTTCACAATCGCCGTCCGCAGTGAGCACAAGGTCGTTTCAACCGCACGCGCAGGATGCCGGGCGGCGGCGATCACCTGTGGTATCCCCGACCCTCTGGCGGTGGGCGCGATCTTGCGTGTCGCGAAGACGACGGCGGCGAAGACTGCGGGCGTTAGAAAAAGCGGCGCGTACGGCCAACTCACGGCAGCCAATGCGAATGCACGCTGCACGTAGTCTCCCAGCCACGCGAAGAGCAAAGCCACGAGGCCGAGCACGACGGCGCCGATCAATGTCGCCACGCGGCGCCGCCAAGCGCCGCGCGCCGCACGGGTGCGCCGCTTCGCCTGGCGCAACATGACCCTCAAACGCCTCAAGCGCCGCGGAGCAATAAGCACGTTTTCTCTCAACTCATCCCAAGCCCGCTCACTTAACAGCCGACGACGGGATCATGGCATGGCCAATTGTCACTGTTTTCCGCCGCCTTCGCGCGGAGCGTCCATAAGGCGGCTTTCCACAGCCGTCGACAAGGGCGGCGCCACGGCCTCCAGCGGCATCCGCTCGGCGCGTACGCCCAGCAGCAAGGTTGTCATCGCAGCGATGACCATCAAGCCGCCGCCGAACAGATAGCCATGGAAGATTTGCTCTCGCGCGCCGGATTCGATCAATACGCCGAAGACTGCAGGGCCCGCCACCCCGCCCAGCAACGTGCCGAAGGCGTAGAAAAGGCCTATGCTCATCGCGCGTGTTTCGAGGGGAAAACATTCGCCAACCGTAAGATAGGCGGCGCTCGCGCCAGCCGAAGCGAAGAAAAACACCACCGTCCACGCAACCGTGATTCCGACCGCCGAGAGCCGTCCCTCCACAAAAAGCAATCCTGACAAGGCGAGCAAAACGCCCGCCAAGCCATAGGTCGCGGCGATCATTCGCTTGCGGCCAATGCTATCGAAAAGCGGCCCAAGCAGCAGAGGGCCCAAGAAATTGCCCAAGGCGAACGGCAGCATGAACCACCCTATCGCGCCAGCTTCGATGCCGTAAAATTTCGCGAGCATGATGCCGTACGTGAAGAAGATGGCGTTGTAGCAAAACGCCTGTGTCGCCATGAGCACGGCGCACAGCACGGTGCGTTTTGGATACGTGCGCACCAACACCGCGGCGAGCTCAGCCAGCTTCGTTTCACCGCGCGACCGCAACACAAAGGCCGGCAAACTAGAGATATCGCTTAGAGCGCCGCGCTCACGCGCCGCGACGGATTCGATCCGCTCCACAATCGCCTCCGCTTCGGCGATGCGCCCGTGCGTCATCAGCCAGCGGGGGCTTTCCGGCAAA
>JBFWWB010000067.1:0-14537 GCA_050246435.1 Hyphomonadaceae bacterium | reverse complement strand
CGCCGAACAACGAAACGATCCAGCCGATCATCTCGCCCAGCTACGCCCAGGCGTTCTCCAAATCGAATTTCGCCGCGTCCATGCGCGCATTCTACGCCCGCCGAACGCTCGGGCGGATTGCGCGGCGGCTAACCGCGCGTCACGAGCGCGCTAGCTGCTACGTCGCACAGACAGTGCGCGAGGAGGGGCAGGTACGTGTCCCCCGTTCCCAACACTTTTCCGGAAGCGTCCTTTACCGTGAGGACGGATACGCCACTCGCCAACGTTCGGTGATCCAAAAATTTCCAATTCGCGATAGCCTGAGCACCCGCGAGAAATCCGCTCTCCACCGACATGTTTATGTCGTAGCGTGAGGTCGTCGTGCTTACGCGTCCACCGACGCTCTGCGCAAAACTCGTGATGAAGGCGCCAGTGTTTAGCGATTGGTTGGATTGGAGAGCGCTTGTTGCTGCTGGATCATAGGAAAGAAGTTTGAGCAGGTTGAGACCGGCGAATTGCTCGTTTGTCAGCCCGGTCTGCTGGAGAAATTCGTCCCGCTCCATATCCGTTCTCCTTTAGTTGCTTTCGAACGCCAGTGGCAAAGGCGCTCCTTCACACACGCGCGAAACGTTGCCGATCTCGTTTGGCAGAGCAAAGCCGGAGGCGCGAATAGATCGTCCAACGACTTTTCCCGCCAATTTCAATGTCAGAATTTGCAAGCTGAGGCGCTGATTCACCGGCCATGCGACCGAAGGCGTATTGACCGCCAAATTGCGATAATCGGCATCCACGTAGCCATCTGGCGCGGTTGTGAGTCTGTTGACCAGAATGCACAATTCAACATCATCATATTTCGTGCTCACAAGATTTTCTCGACCGCGTGAATCGCATTCCGCTAACGGGCGCTTGGCGAAGGCCCAAACACCCGCGACTGCCACGAGCCCACGAAAGGGCGCCAGCTGAAATGACTTAGCAAGGTGATCAGGGGCTAGTGGCAACGCTAATACCTGCGGATTTCCCTTTCGCTGCAGAAACACTTCCAGGATAGCGATTTGCTCCGGCCTGATACTGTTCAAACTGACGACGTGGCTTACAAGCACGCGCTCCACTACCGAACCATCGAACGAAACAGCGTTCGCCGCGGCCCAGGAACATACGGCATCCACGGCTTCGCTTGAGTTGGCAGGGAGCACTGGCATTTGAAGATCAGAGGGAAGATCCGCGACGCCGACCTTCTCCGCTGAACCATCACGAACCCTGGACAGTCGAATTTTCGCAGCCCGCGAGAAGGAAAAACAATATCAGGATCCGAGAAAGATGGTTCATCTTTCTCTTCCCGCCTCGCTCACACGTCTTGCTAGCGGCGAGAGAAGATATTCGATGATACGCCGGCTCCCCGTGCGAATTTCCGCGGTGGCGGCCAGTCCTGGTTCGAGCTTCACCCATTGTCCTGCTATCCTGATCATGCTGTGCGACAGTTTGATTTGCGCAGGATAGACCAACCCTAGTTTTCGTCTTGTACGCTGTCATGTGAAATGCGCTCGACTCGCGCCGCTACGACGCCGTAGCGCGTGAACGGAAACGCCTCTAATTTCACCTCCGCCATCTGCCCTTCGCGGACAAAACCAACATCCTTGTTGAGGACCATCGCGTCGACGAGCAGCGGATCGGCGGGCTTCACGACGGCGCCGATCGTGTGCACCTTGAGTTGCGCCACGACCCCATCGACCGGCGCGGTCACAACGGCGAGCGCAGCCTTATCTTCAGCCTTCTTCACCTCTTCGGCGCGCAGACGCAGGTTCGCATCGGCCTCGTTGAGAGCATCGAGCGTCTTCGCCGCGAATTCGCTCTCCAACTTAGCGATCTGCTGTTCGACGCCGGCGAGCGCTGCGCGCTGCTTCTCCCGCTCGGCGCGGCGGATCACCAGATCCTGGCGCATGCCGACCACGGAGCGGCGAAACTCCGCCACTTTCATCTTCGGTGCAAAGCCCTTGGCCTCAGAACGGACCTCCACAGGAATGCGGGGCGGGGATGCGAATTGGGTCGCAGCGGCAGGCCGGCTGAAATTAACCTTTGCGACACGGATCGTTATGTGAGAACATAAACGGAACGAACTCTTGCCCAGAACTGGCCGCAGACTCAGCGGCAGGTCAGGGCGATCAGACGTTCCCGGACGTGAAGGCCCACACTGGGTGAAGGCGCAAGAAACGGAGTACGACCATGGCGGGCAGTCTCAACAAGGTGCAGCTCATCGGCAATCTCGGGCGCGATCCCGAAGTGCGCCGGCTTTCCAGCGGCGAGCCGGTGGTGAACCTGCGCATCGCCACCAGCGAAACCTGGCGCGACAAGCAATCGGGCGAACGCAAGGAAAAGACCGAGTGGCACAGCGTGGTGATCTTCAACGAGAACCTCGCGAAGGTCGCCGAGAGCTATCTGAAGAAGGGTTCGAAGGTTTACGTCGAAGGCCAGTTGCAGACGCGCAAATGGCAGGACCAGAACGGCCAGGATAAATACACCACCGAAATCGTACTGCAGCGTTTCCGCGGCGAGCTGACAATGCTCGACGGCAAGGGCGGTGGGGACAGCATGGGCGGCGGCGGCGAATTCGACCAGTCCGACAATTTCTCCAGCGGCGGCTTTAACGCCGGCGGCGCGAAGAAGCGCGTATCCGCCGGCCCGAAGGAGAATTTCTCCGCCGATCTGGACGACGAAATCCCGTTCTGAACGGTCAGCGGTTGATCGCGGCGCAGGCGATGCGGTCGCCGGCGCCGCCGATCGGCTGGCTCATATGATCGTCGGCTTTGGCGTGGATGATGAGGGCGGAGCCATCTGCGTCCAGCAAAGCGGCGCGGCCCGCAACGGGCGTTGCGGAAAGGCTTGCGAACGGCGTGAAGAATTCCGCCATCACGACGCCCGCGGCTTTTTCGGGAATGTAGATATTGGGCAGGTCGCCCGGTTCGGGCCCTGCGGGGTTCAGCAGCCCATGCGCCTTGCCGCCCATGCCGTGACCGACATGGCCGCCGGAAAGCTTGTAGCCGCCTGCGCTGACATCAGAGCACACCGCCTTTTCGTGCAGGTGCAGGCCATGCCAGCCCGGCGCGAGCGCGCCCGGTTCGAGGCTCAACCGGATCAGGACGCCTGATGGCGCATCGCTGAGCGCGGCCTTGCCGATGGGCTTGCCGTCGAGCCCGTGGATCACCGCTTCCAAGGGTTTCGCCGCGGCCGGCGCCGCGGACGGCTGCGCACGTGCGGCGCCTGCGAAAAGCGCAAGAGCGGCGAAGGCTGTTAGCATTGATTTCATGGGCGGTTTCTCCGGTTTGCGCCGCCATGCGAGGGTGCTAGTTTGCGTGCTTCTCATCCGCCGTAAAAGGCGGCGTCGCACCTCAATTCACTGCATCCTGATCCGCTGCATCCTAATCCGCTGCATCCCAATCCACTGCACCTCAATCCACTGCACCTCAATCCACTGTGACCGATACGCCCGAAACGCCCCCGCCGCCCACGCCTGAAGACGGCGCGCCGCCCGCGCGCGGCGTCCTGCCCATGCCGATCGAGACGGAGCTGCGCAAGTCGTACCTAGACTATGCGATGAGCGTCATCGTCTCGCGCGCCATCCCGGACGTGCGCGACGGCCTGAAGCCTGTCCATCGCCGCATCCTCTACGGCATGAACGAGGCCGGCAACACAGCCGACAAGCGCTACCGCAAGTCCGCCAACACGGTGGGCGAAGTGATGGGCCGCTATCACCCCCACGGCGATCTCGCGATCTATGATGCGCTGGTGCGCATGGCGCAGGATTTCTCGATGAGCCTCATGCTCATCGACGGGCAGGGCAATTTCGGTTCGATCGACAACGATCCGCCCGCAGCCATGCGCTACACCGAAAGCAGGCTCGCGAAGGCTGCCGAGTATCTGCTGGCCGACATCGACGAAGACACCGTCGATTTCAAAGACAATTACGACGGCGAACGTCAGGAGCCGGTGGTTTTGCCGGCGCGGTTTCCGAATCTGCTCGTCAATGGCGGGGGCGGCATCGCCGTCGGCATGGCGACGAACATCCCGCCGCACAATCTGGGCGAGGTGATCGACGCAACGATCGCATTGCTGGCCAATCCCGAGATCACCGACTCTGAAATCCTGGAAATCCTGCCCGGACCGGACTTTCCCACCGGCGGCGAAATCCTCGGCCGCGCCGGCGCGCGCTTGGCGCTAATCACCGGGCGCGGCTCGGTGATCACGCGCGCCAAGCACAAGATCGAAACGATCAAAGGCCGCGAAGCCATCGTGTTCACCGAAATTCCCTACCAGGTGAACAAGGCGGCCACCCATGAGCGCATCGGCGAACTGGTGCGCGAGAAGCGCATCGAGGGCGTTTCCGACGTGCGCGATGAATCCAACCGCCTCGGCATCCGCCTCGTGGTGGAGCTGAAGCGCGATGCGGTCGCTGATGTGGTGCTGAACCAGCTCTACCGTTTCACCGCGCTGCAATCCTCGTTCGGCGTGAACATGCTCGCGCTCAACAATGGCCGGCCCGAGCAGATGGGCGTGCGCGACATTCTGCGCGCCTTCCTCACGTTCCGCGAACAGGTCGTCACGCGGCGCACGAAATTCCGTCTGAACAAGGCGCGCGACCGCGGCCACAATCTTGTCGGCCTCGCCATCGCGGTGGCGAACATCGACGAAATCATCATGACGATTCGCCGTGCGGCCGATCGCGCGGAAGCGCGCGAGGGCCTGATGGCGCGCAATTGGCCGATCGCGGACATGGGCCCGCTCATCACCTTGATCGCCGACCGGCGCACCTGGGTGACGGAGAACAACGACATCCGCCTTTCCTACGAGCAGGCCGAAGCGATCCTGTCGCTGCAACTCGCGCGGCTCACCAATCTCGGCCGCGAGGAAATCGCGAAAGGCGCGCAGACGGTCGCGGAGGAGATCCGTGCGTTCCTCGACGTGCTCGCCAGCCGCGAGCGCATTCACGGCATCATCAAAGATGAATTGGCGGAGGTGAAGCAGCTCTTCGCCACACCGCGCCGCACGACCTTCTCGGATGCCGAAGGCGAGATTGACGACGAGGCGCTGATCCCGCGCGAGGACATGGTCGTCACCGTCACTCACGGCGGTTACGTGAAGCGCACGCCGCTGTCGCAGTACCGCACGCAGAAGCGCGGCGGCCGCGGCCGCGCCGGCATGCAGACGAAGGAAGAAGATTTCGTCACCCGCCTTTTCGTCGCCTCGACGCACGCGTTCATCCTGTTCTTCTCCTCCGGCGGGATGGTGTACAAGGAGAAGGTCTGGCGTCTGCCGCTCGGCGATCCGCGCGCGCGCGGCCGGGCGCTCGTGAACCTGCTGCCGCTGGAGGCGGGCGAGACGATCACGTCCGTGATGGCGCTGCCGGAGAGCGAGGAAGACCAGGAGCGCCTGGACGTGATGTTCGCCACCCGCTCGGGCGGGGTGCGGCGCAATAAGCTCTCCGACTTCGTGAACGTAAACCGCGCCGGCAAGATCGCCATGAAGCCGGACGAGGGGGACGGCATCGTCGACGTGCAGATCTGTTCGGAGAACGACGACATCCTCCTCACCACCGCGATGGCGCAATGCATCCGCTTCGCGGCGCCGGAGGTGCGGGTGTTCAAGGGACGGGATTCCACTGGCGTCCGCGGCATCGATCTCAAGGAGGGCGACGCCGTCATCGGTATGGGCGTGCTGCGCCATGTGGAGGCAAGCCCCGCGGAAGCGCGCGCCTATCTGCGCCATGCGGCGGCCATGCGCCGCGCCACCGGCGAGGAGAATGGCGAGGCGGCCGAGCCCGTGGAAGCGGAGGCCGGCGAGGCCGCCGAAGGCGAGGTTTCCCTCTCGCCCGAGCGCATCGGCGAACTGGGCGGGCTGGAGCAATTCATCCTGACGGTGGCGTCGGATGGCGTGGGCAAGCGCGCCTCGTCCTATGAATACCGGGTGACGGGGCGCGGCGGGAAAGGCCTCATCGCCCACCGCTTGGGCGCCGATGCCCGGATTACAGCGTCCTTCCCCGTTGAAGACTCTCAAGAAATTTTGTTGGTCACAGACGCAGGCCAGCTTATACGTATCCCAGTCGAAGGTATCCGGATTGCAGGCCGCGCCACGCAGGGCGTGAACCTCATCCGCACCGAGGCGGGTGAGCGCGTGGTCGCCGCGGAACGTCTGGAGGACGTGGGCGAGGGCGACGCGTAGGGCCCGCCGCGCGCTTAGCGGGCCGCCAGGGCGGTCCAGGGAGTTGGCGATGGGCGCGGAGCAGGAACGCGGTGAGCTGGCGCTGAAAGAAAAAGCGGCTGGGCGCAAGCCGAAGGCCGGCCTGTATCGCGTTGGCCTCTATCCAGGCACGTTCGATCCGCTGACTAACGGCCACGTCGATATCATCGAGCGGGCCGCCAAGATGGTCGACAAGCTGGTGATCGGCGTCGCCATCAACCGCGACAAGGGCCCTCTCTTCACGCTCGAAGAGCGCGTGGAAATGGTGGAGCGCGAGACGCTGCGCTTGGCCCCCGTCATCCAGATCGAAGTCCGTCCTTTTGACACATTGCTCGTCAAGTTCGCGGAGGCGGTCGGCGCCAACGTGATCGTGCGCGGCCTGCGTGCGGTGTCGGACTTCGAATATGAGTTCCAAATGGTCGGCATGAACCAGCGGCTCAACCAGGACATCGAAACGGTGTTCCTCATGGCTGATCCGACATGCCAGGCGATTGCTTCGCGTCTCGTGAAAGAGATCGCACGTCTAGAAGGCGACGTATCGGAGTTCGTGCCGCCCGAGATCGAACGTCGGTTGAAGGAAAAATTCAGGTAGGCACATGCGTAAAGTCCTGATGGTCGCGGGGGCGTGGGTTCTCGCGGCGGCGACGGCGCTGGCGGATGCGCCCGATCCCGCCAAATGGCGCCAGCTCGATCCTGAGCAGACGCTCTACATCGACACCACCAAAGGGCGGGTCATCGTCGAGATGTATCCCGAGATCGCGCCGCTCGCGGTGGCGCGGGTGAAGCAGCTCGCGCGCGACAAATTCTACGACGGTCTCAGCTTCCACCGCGTGATCGCGAATTTCATGGCCCAGGGCGGCGATCCGCTCGGCAACGGGCAGGGGGCTTCCAAATACCCGGACTTGCAGGAGGAATTCTTGTTCCGGCGCGGCGCCGACATGCCCTTCGTGCCGGCTGCGCGCCAAGCCGGGGCCGTGCTCGGCTATTACAAGGCGCTGGCGATCGAGAGCCAGCCCGACGACATGATGAGCATCACAAAGGACAAGAAGGCCGGCGCCTGGGCGCTGCATTGCAAGGGCGTGGCCGCCATGGCGCGCGGCGATGCGGCCAACAGCGCCAACAGCCAATTCTATCTGACGCGGGCCGATTATCCCTCGCTCGACAAGCGCTACACGGTGTGGGGACGCGTGGTATACGGGCAAAGCGCTGTGGATAGCCTCGCCCTGGGCGATCCCCCGCCGCTGCCCGACAAGATGAGCCAGGTGCGCGTGGCGGGCGATCTGCCCCCGGCCGAGCGCGCCCCGCTTTTCGTGCTGCGCACCGACAGCAAGACCTTCGCCGAGGAGATCGAGCGCGTCACCAAAAAGCGCGGGGCGAACTTCTCGGTCTGTGATATCGCGGTGCCGGCTATGGTGCCGAAGGACAGCGACAACAAAGGAAAATCCTGGTGGAGCAAGCTTCCTCTGATACCCTGATCATGACGCTGGAATCCGGCCCGGTGACGATCCGGCTGCGGCCCGATCTCGCCCCCGGCCATGTTCAGCGCATTTCCGAACTCGCCAACGAAGGCTTCTATGACGGGGTGGTGTTCCACCGCGTGATCGACGGTTTCATGGCGCAAGGCGGCGATCCCAGCGGGCGCGGCAGCGGCGGCTCCAGCAAGCCGAATCTCAAGGCGGAATTCTCGCGTGAGCCGCATGTGCGCGGCGTATGCTCGATGGCGCGCACCAACGATCCGAACTCGGCGAACTCGCAATTCTTCATCTGCTTCGACGACGCCCGTTTCCTTGACGGCCAATATACGGTCTGGGGCGAGGTGGTTTCCGGCATGGAGCATGTCGATGCGCTGCCCAAGGGCGAGCCGCCGCGCAATCCCGGCAAGATCGTAAGCATGCGCGCGGGCTGAACCGGCGCAACCGCTTGCGTTGCGGCGCGTAGCGGCTATCGCACGCCCATGCGTGTGGACGATTTCGATTTCGACCTCCCGGAGGAGCGCATCGCTTTGCGCCCTGCGCGCCCGCGCGATAGCGCGCGCCTTCTGGCGATTGGACCGGCCGGCCTCGAAGACCGCATCGTGCGCGCGCTGCCGGTGCTGCTGCGCGCAGGCGATCTGCTGGTGTTCAACGACACCAAGGTGATCCCGGCGCGCCTTTTGGGCGCGCGCCTGCGGGAGGGATCGTCGGTGCGCGTCGAGGCCAATCTGCACCGTCGGCTTTCGCCGCAGCGCTGGAGCGCCTTCATGCGCCCGGGCAAACGCCTCGCCGTGGGCGATCGCATCGCCTTCGCCGCCGCGGAGGATCGCGCCTGCCTGCTCGCCGCGCTCGACGCTACGCTGGCGGAGAAGCGCGAAGGCGGCGAGGTCGTGCTCGATTTCGATCTGGCGGGCCCGGCGTTGGACGAGGCGATCGCTGCGGCGGGCGGTCCGCCGCTGCCGCCCTACATCCTGTCGAAGCGCGAGAGCGACGCGGCCGACTTCGCGGATTACCAGACCCTGTTCGCCGCGCGTGAAGCCTCGGTCGCCGCACCCACCGCGGGCCTGCATTTCACGCCCGCGCTGATGGCCGCGCTGGCGGAGGCGGGCGTGGGCCACGCGTTCGTCACACTCCATGTCGGCGCGGGCACGTTCCTGCCGGTGAAGGCGGAAGATACGGCCGAGCATGTGATGCACGCGGAATGGCGCGAGGTTTCGCAGGAAACCGCTGCCGCGATCAACCAGGCGCGCAGCGAGGGGCGGCGCGTGATCGCGGTCGGCACCACCGCCCTGCGGACGCTGGAGTCCGCTGCGGATGCTGGGGGCCATGTGCGCGCGCAAGCCGGCGAGACGGATATTTTCATCACGCCCGGTTATCGCTTCCGCGCCATCGACGGCCTCCTCACCAACTTTCATTTGCCGCGCTCGACGTTGTTCATGCTCGTGTGCGCGTTCGCCGGCATGGAACGCATGCGCGCGGCTTACGCGCACGCAATCGCCGCGGGCTATCGCTTCTATTCCTATGGCGACGCCAATCTGCTGTGGCGCGCGCCGTGACGGCGTTTCCCTTCCGCATCGCGGCCGTTGACGGCGCGGCGCGCACCGGCGCGCTCGTCACCGCGCGCGGTGAAATCCGCACCCCAGCCTTCATGCCGCTGGCCACCGCGGCGACGACAAAGGCGCTCACCTTCGATCAGGTGAAGCAGACCGGCGCCGATATCGTGCTCGGCAACACCTATCATCTGATGATCCGCCCTTCGGCAGAACGCATCGCGCGCCTGGGCGGCTTGCATCATTTCATGCGCTGGGAGCGCCCGATCCTCACCGATTCCGGCGGCTTCCAGGTGATGTCGCTCGCCGGCTTGCGCCGCATCGACGAAACCGGCGTGACATTCCAGAGCCATGTCGACGGTTCGAAGCACGCGTTGTCGCCGGAGCGATCGATCGAAATCCAGGCCGATCTGCTCGGCGCGGATATCGTGATGCAGCTCGACGAGTGCGTGGAGCTTCCGGGTGAGGCGGACGCGGTGGAAGCGGCGATGGAGCGTTCGCTGCGCTGGGCGGCGCGCTGCAAGGAGCGCTTCGGGGCGCGCGCGGCGCAAAATCTTTTCGCGATCGTGCAAGGCGGCGTCGATCCCGGCTTGCGCGCGCGCGCGGCGCAGACGCTGGCCGCGGAAGGGTTCGATGGTTACGCCATTGGCGGCCTCGCCGTCGGCGAGACACACAGCGAGATGCTGGCGACGTTGGACGCCACGATCCCGCACCTGCCATCGGATCGGCCGCGTTATCTGATGGGCGTGGGCAAACCGATCGACATCGTGGAAGCGGCGCTGCGCGGCGTCGACATGTTCGACTGCGTGATCCCCACGCGTTCCGGGCGTCACGGTCAGGCATGGAGCGATGCGGGCCCCGTCAATCTCAAGAACGCGCAATTCCAGGAAGATCCCCGTCCGCTCGACGAGACGCTCGATTGCCCGGCCAGCCGCGATTATTCGCGCGCCTACATCTCGCATCTGTTCCGTGCCGGCGAGATACTCGGCCCGGTGCTGCTCTCCTGGCACAACATCGCTTACTACCAGAATCTGATGGCGCGTTTGCGGGCGGCGATCGCGGCGGGAGAACTGGAAGCGTTCGCCGCGGCGTTCCGCGCGCGCTGGACGGCGCGTCAGTAGGGCGCGCGCGCCAAGGGCGGCGCCGGCGGCGCGGGCGGGGGCTGGCAGCGCCGGCCGGCGCTCAAGCCGCGCAGGAAAGCGCGCCGCGCGCGGCCTTTCTCGATCGCCAAAGCCACGTCGCGCTCCGCCCTTGTCGCGCCGCTCAGCCGGCGCACCCAGGAACGGAACGGGATGAACCCGGTCGTCGCGTCCTCCGCAGCGCTCACGGCCGCGCCATGCGCCATCTCGCCGACGCCTTTCTTGTTCTTGCGCCCGTAATTCTCGTAGCCGAGCAGCGCATCGAGCGTTTCGATCTCGCGGGCGATCTCGGTGCAACGCGCGGCGCCCTGCAGGGTGTACGGGTCTTCGATGCCGGCCAGCATTTCCGGCGCTTCCGGGCGCACGAGTCCCAAATCGGAGAACGGCGCTTCAGCGGCGTCGCGGAACGTGGGCGGCGCCGGCGCAGTCTGCGCCCGCGTCGCGCAGGCCGCCGCGCACAGCGCGAAGGCTGCGGCGGCCAGCAGCCGGCGCATCGCGCTTCCATCGCTGGCGGGTTCGTACGCTTGGCGCATCGCTGCGCAATCGTCTAATCCCTCGCCGTCATGCTGCCCATCGAAGACGCTTTGCCGGCGTTGAAAAGCGCGCTGGCCGCCCAGCCGGGATGCGTTCTCGCCGCGCCCCCGGGCGCCGGCAAGACGACGCGCGTCCCTCTGGCGCTGATGGATGAGCCCTGGGCGCGCGGGGGCAAGCTGATCCTGCTGAGCCCGCGCCGGATCGCTGCGCGTGCGGCGGCGGCGCGAATGGCCGCCCAATTGGGCGAGCCGGTGGGGCGCACGATCGGCTTCCGCGTGCGCCTGGAATCGCGCGTGAGCGCGGCCACCCGCGTCGAGGTGGTCACCGAGGGAGTATTCACGCGCATGATCCTGGCCGATCCGGCGCTCGAGGGCGTCGCCGGCGTGCTGTTCGACGAATTCCACGAGCGTAGCCTCGAGGGCGATCTGGCGCTGGCCTTGGCGCTCGATTCGCAAGCCGCGTTGCGCAGCGATCTGCGGTTGCTGGTGATGTCGGCTACGCTCGATGCGGCGGGTGCTGCGCGCCTGCTGGGCGATGCGCCGGTGGTGGAGACGAAAGGGCGGCTGTTCCCGATCGCCACCCGGTATCTGGGTCGCCGTGGCGAGGACGCCGCCGCGCAGACGGCTGACGCCGCGCGCGCGGCCCTCGCGGCGGAGGAAGGCGGCGTGCTGTGTTTTCTGCCGGGCGCGGGCGAGATCGAGCGCGCGGCGCGCTTGCTGCGCGAACAGGTGAAGGATTCCTCTGTCGATATACGCCCGCTCTACGGCGCGATGGATGCGCGCGCGCAGGATGAAGCGATCGCGCCGGCGCCGCCGGGCCGCCGCAAGATCGTGCTCGCCACCGCCATCGCGGAAACCAGCCTGACGATCGAGGGCGTGCGCGTGGTGATCGACGCAGGCCTCGCGCGGCGCGCCGAGTATGAACCCGATACAGGGCTGACGCGCCTCGTCACCCGCCGCGCTAGCCAAGCGGCGGTGGAGCAGCGCCGCGGCCGGGCTGGCCGCACGGCGCCCGGCGCATGCTGGCGACTGTGGGATGAAGGCGAAACCCGCGCGCTTATCCCATTCGATCCCCCGGAAATTCTCGAGGCCGATCTCTCAGGCTTTGCGCTCGATCTCGCCGCCTGGGGCGTGCGCGAACCGGGTGGATTGCGCTGGCTCGACCCGCCGCCTGCGGCGGCGTGGAACGAGGCGGTCGCCCTGCTGACGCGGCTCGGCGCGCGCGACGAAGCGGGCGCGCTGACCGCGCATGGGCGCGGGCTCGCGGAATTCGCGTTGCCGCCGGCGCTGGCGCACATGGTGGTGAAGGCTGGCGAGAGCGGGCGGGCGCGGCTCGCGGCGCGTTTGGCGCTGCTGCTGAGCGAAGAGGGCCTGGGCGGGCGCGATGTGGATGCGCGCGTGCGCTTGGAGAATTTCGCCCGTGAGCGCGGGCAACGGGCGGAGGCCGCGCGACGATTGGCGGATCGGCTGGCCGCGCGCGCCGGCGCGAGGGAGGAAGAACCCATCGATGTCGACGCCGCCGGCGCCGTGCTGGCCGCGGCGCTTCCCGAGCGTGTCGCGAAAGCGCGCACGAAGGGCGGCGGCGAATTCGTGCTGGCGAACGGGCGCGGCGCGCGGCTCGACGCGAGCGACCCGCTCGCGCGCGAGGAATTTCTGTTGGCGGCCGATCTCACGGGCCGCGCGGCGCGGGCCGTCATCCGCTTCGCGGCGCCGCTGGCGCCGCGCGAGGTGGAGGCGCTGTTCGCCGATCGCATCGACGCCGCGGAGACGGCGGCGTTCGCCGCGGATGGCGCGATCCGCGCCGTGCGCGTGCGCCGGCTGGGGGCCATCGTGCTGAGCGAAACGCCGTTGGCGCGTCCGCCCCCTGCGGCGGTTGCAGCCGCGATCCTCGATCTCGCGCGCCGTGAGGGCGTGCGCGCCCTGCCATGGGGCGAGGCGGAAGCGGCGTTCCGCGCGCGCATCGCTTTCGTGCGCGAGGTCGAGAGCGAGGCTGCTTGGCCCGATTTGTCCGATGCCGCGCTGGAGCGCGATCTCGCCTGGCTCGAGCCCCATCTCGATGGCGTAGGCGATCTGCGCGCCCTTGCCGACGGGCGCTTGTTGCGCGCCTTGCGCGCGATGTTGAGTTACACCCAAACGCGCCGGCTGGATGAAGCAGCGCCCGCCGTTTTCGCCACGCCTTTGGGCGCACAGGTGCGGATCGATTACGCCGCGGAAGGCGGTCCGGCGATCGCGGTGCGCCTGCAGGAGATGTTCGGCGTCGCGCGGCATCCCACGATCCAGGCGGGCGATACGCCGCTGGCGGTGACCCTGCTTTCCCCGGCGCAGCGCCCGATCCAGAAAACCGCCGATCTGCCGCGTTTCTGGGCGGGCTCTTACGCCGCTGTGCGCGCCGAGATGCGTGGACGCTATCCGAAACATCCGTGGCCGGACGATCCGCTCGCCGCCGCGCCCACCAATCGCGCCAAACCGCGAGGCTCATGATGGAATTGCCGACGATCGACGATGTCGAAGAGGCCGCGCGCCGCATCGCGCCGGCGATCCGGCGCACACCCCTTTTGCGCGCAGATGCATTGGACGAAGCCGTGGGCGGGCGCGTGTTCGTGAAGGCCGAGTGTCTGCAGCGCTTCGGGGCATTCAAGATACGCGGCGCGTACAACAAGATCGCCAGCCTTGCGCCGGAAGTGCGTGCGCGCGGCGTGCTGGCATTCTCCTCCGGCAACCACGCGATCGCGGTGGCGGCGGCCGCGCGGGATTTCGGCGTGCGTGCGGTGATTGTCATGCCGGCGGACGCGCCGGCGGTGAAGCGCGAAACGACAGCGGCGCTGGGCGGCGCGGTGGTGCTTTACGATCGGATCACGGAGGATCGCGAGGCGATCGGCCAGCGCCTGGCCGACGATGGCGGCCTCACCATCGTGCGCCCGTTCGACGATCCATTCATCATCGCCGGCCAAGGCACGATCGGCCTGGAGATTGCCGAGGATATGGCGCGCGAAGGCGCGGCGATCGATTCCGTGCTGGTGAACTGCAGCGGCGGCGGCTTGGGCTCGGGGATCGCCACGGCGCTGGCCGCCCGCGCGCCCGCCGCGCGCGTCACCTTGGTCGAGCCGGCGGGGCATGACGATTTCGCGCGCTCGCTGGCGGAAGGCCGCCGCGTGCAGAACGCGCCGGGCGTGCGTTCGATCTGCGATGCGCTGCTCTCCGATGCGCCGGGCGCGATCCCATTCGAGATCGCGCGCGCCCGCGGCTTGAACGCCGTCGCCATCGAGGACGGCGAGGCGCTGGCGGCGATGGCCTTTGCATTTCGCCATCTCAAGATCGTGCTGGAACCCAGCGGCGCGGCGGCGCTGGGCGCCGCACTCGCCCGCCGCGTCGATCTGCGGGGAAGCACCAGCGTGCTGATCGCCAGCGGCGGCAATGTCGATACGGCGATGTTCCAGCGCGCGCTGGCCGCCTAAGGCGTCGGCGGCGGCGCGTCGGCCTGCGTCGTTTCGATCGGCGTGGGCGACGGCGGCGGCAGCGCGAATCTTCCGCGCCCGGTGCGCAGATCCTGCACCAGGCGGATGGGCACCGGCGCCTGGGCCAGGCGTTAGCGATACACCTGCACGTTCTCCTTCACGCGCTGCACGTAAGTGCGGG
>JBFWWB010000066.1:0-14626 GCA_050246435.1 Hyphomonadaceae bacterium | reverse complement strand
CGATCGTTTGGGCAGACGGCGCGCCGTTGTTCATGGGAGCTTTGTTCGATGATGCGACCGCGCTCGCCAACACCGATTACTATGAAGCCGCGGCGGCGGGGCGGGACTTTTCGTTCTCGGCGGAGGAGGCGCGCGCCAACCGCCGGCTGCTCTATTGGGTGATGACCGAGGTGGGCTTCGTGAACCACCCCGATGAATTCTGGCATTTCTCCTGGGTCGATCAGGCCTGGGCGAAAGTCACTGGGACGGCGACTGGCTTCTTTGGATTGGCGACGCTGAGCGAGGGCATGGGGTGACGCGCGTTCTGGTGTTCGATTCTGGCGTCGGCGGTTTAAGCGTCGCGGATGCGATCGCCGCCGCGGGCCTCGATCTGCAACTCGACTACGTGGCCGACAACGCCTGGCTGCCCTACGGCGAAAAACCCGCGGCGGCGCTGCGCGCGCGCATTCCGGCGCTGTTGGCGGCGGCGCGCGCGGAGCTTGAACCCGATCTCATTGTATTGGCCTGCAACACTGCAAGCACGATCGCCCTGGATGCCGTGCGCGCCGCGATCGATCTGCCGATCGTCGGCGTCGTGCCGCCGATCAAGCCCGCCGCAGCGATCACGAAAACCGGCGTGATCGGTTTGCTGGCGACGCCGGTCACCGTGCAAACGCCCTACGTGGATGATTTGATCGCGCAGTTCGCCGCCCACGTGCGGGTGGTGCGTTGCGGCGCCAGCGCGCTGGTGGCGGCAGCGGAAGCCAAACTTGCGGGCGAACCCGTGGCGCCGGCGGCGATTGCGGCGGTGATCGCGCCGTTGTTCGCTGGCCCAGATGGCGAGAAGATCGATGTCGCTGCGCTCGCCTGCACGCACTTTCCGTTGCTGCGGGATGAACTTGCGGCCGCGGCGCCCCATGCCGTCGCCTGGCTCGACAGTGGCGAGGCCATCGCGCGCCGCGTCGCTAGCCTGCTCTCTGCCGGGTTGGGCGCGGTGCGCCCACGGCGCGCCGCCTTCACCGCGCCGGAAGGGGCGCGCAGGTTGCACGATGCGTTCGCGCTGCGGGGCTTCACGTCTTTCGCGCGGATCGGGCCGGCGCCGGGCTTTACGCTGGCGCCGCTCGCCGTTTCCGGCGCCGGATGAAGTTTTGATTGCGTGCATGGTGGCGAAGGGCGCGCGCGGGACTTAGACCACGGGCGCCGGCGGGGACCGGCGGGAAGGGGAAAGCACGGCATGCAGGACGGCGACATCCCGCGCGGCATCCGCTCGTGGATGACCACCTTCCGGGGCCTGATGGGCGCCGGCGCCATGCTCGTTGTGCCGCCGTTCCAGCGCGCCTATTCGTGGGGCTTCCAAGTGGAAGACCTGCTGCACGACACGGGCGAGTCCGCCGAAAAGAACGAAACTTTCTATTTCCTAGGCACGCTGATCCTGCAGCGGGACGCCCATGGTGAACTGCTGGTGATCGATGGCCACCAGCGGTTGATGACGCTGACCTTGATCCTCGCCTATCTGCGCGACGCGGTGGCGCATCCCGCGCTGCAGGCGCAGCTGCAGGCGATGATCGCGCCGGGCGGCCCGGGCGGGCAGGCGCGCCTGCTCGTGCGCCGCGCCGATCAGGAATTGGTGCGCGATACAGTGGCCACGCCCGGCCGGCTCGCCGCACTCGCAGGCGAGGCTAATCTGCCCTCGCGCTCGCAGCGGCGCATCGGCGAAGCCGCGAAGCTGATCATAGACCGCCTCAACGAGCAGCCACCCGCGGCGTTGGCCCGGTTTGCGGAGTTTCTGTGCGGGCGGATCACTTTCAACGTCATCGAGGCGGATGCAGGCGTGCCCGCAGCGTCGCTTTTCCGCGTGCTTGGCCAGCGCGGCATGGCGATGTCGGAATCCGCTCTGATCAAGAGCCAGTTGTTGGTGTGCTCTGGTGCGCCGCGCGAAGAAGCCGACGCGCTGTCCGATCGGTGGGACGATCTCGAGGAGCGCCTCGGCGAGGCGGAGTTCGAGGCGATGTTGCGCCTCACGCCGCTGGTGATGACCGGCGATGCGCGCCTGAAGGAAGGCGATCTCGGCTTTTTCTACGATCCGCATTTTACGCCGGAGCGCGCCGGGCGCTTCGTGCGCGAGGATTTGTGGACCTATGCGCGCGCATTCCAGGACATCGCGCTGGGCGATCTCGATAACGCCGGCGGCCTCGAAGGCGAAATTCGCAAGGCGGCGTTGAGCCTGCAGCTCTACCGGGAGCGCTCGTGGATGGCGCCGGCGATCGCTTATCTTGCGGCCGGCCGTTACGATCCACCCTCCTTGCTCATGTTCCTGCGCGGGCTGGATCAACTTTGCTTCGCGCGCACCATGGGCGCGCTGCAGCATCCGCGCATGCTGCAGCGTTTCGCCCGCGCCATCGCCGCGCAGGGCGATCCCGATCAGCTGTTCGGCGCCAAAGGCGAACTGCATCTGACGCCGACGGAGCGCGACCGCCTGATCGACAAGATCAACGAGCCGATCCCCACGAATGAGCATCGCCGCCGCATCCTGGCGCTGCGGATGAACGCGGCGCTGCCGGGCGGCGAGGTGCTGCTGTGCGGCGTGAAGGAAGCCACCGTCGAGCATGTGAAGCCGATCGCCGACACCACCTATTGGCTCAGCAAGTTTCCGCCCGGGCGCGAAGATCTCACTCATCTGCTCGGCAATTTCGTGATCCTCACCGAAAAGCAGAACCGCGACGCGGCTGATCGCGATTACGATTGGAAACGGCGTATCTATTATGAAACGCGTCGCGCGCCGATGCGCGCGCTGACACGCCATCTCGAAAAATACGGCGAGTGGAACGAGCTGCAATTGCGCATCCGCCATGAAGAGCTGATCGACACGCTCTGGGAGGATTTGGGCTTCCGCGCCTGAGGCTTATTCCACGTCGTCCTGGCGGAGCGCCGCGCCGCGCTTGGGATTGGGCGCGTAACCGCGCGCGTCGTAGAAATCGAGCCGGCGGAACTTTCCCCCGCCCAACGGAATATCGACGCGCGCGAGTGGCGTGAAGCTACGGAAATCCGCGCGCACGCGCCAGGTTTGGTCTTCGTGCGTTACGACGGCGAGCACGCGGGTGTCTTCGCCAGCGCGTAACGAGGCCTCCGTCTCGGCCTGGTTCGATGGCGCGGTCATCACGCGCCACACGCGCAGCGGCGTTGGCGGCGGCGCATCGCGCCAGTAATAACGCAGGCCGTAATAATAGAGGCGGCTGTCCAGCATGATCGCCGAATAGGGCGCGGTCTGCGCGCGGTGCGCGATCTCCTGCGCCGTCTCCGGCCAGCCGCGGGCGCGCTTGAAGCCGTTGGCGAGACCGATCGCATCGGCGAAGCCGGGGGCCAGCGCCGCAGCGATGAACACCAGGCCAGCCGCGCCGTGCAGCGCCGTGCTGGCGATCAGCAACGCCCGTCCCCGCCCTTGCGCGAAGCGCCCGGCGATCCACACGCACGCCGCGGGGTATGCGGCGGCGGCCCAATTCGCGTGCGCGCGGCTGATCAGCGCCTGCGCCGAGATGATGATCAGCGCCGGCAGCGCGAAGGAAAGCAGGAAGCGGTCCGCGTCGCCCAGCTTTTGCGGCGCGCGCGCCGCCGCGGTCAGCAGAAAGGCGAAGGCGGCGAACTGCAGCGGCCCCAGCACGCCCAATTGCCCGACCAGGAAATCGAATAATTCCTCCAGATTGAACGAAGGACCGGTTTTCAGGTCGGCGTTGGCGGCGGTATGCGCGATCGTCGCGAAATCGTGCGTCGCGTTCCAGATGAGGTTGGGCGCCAGGATCGCCGCCGCCGCCGCCAACGCCGCCGCGCCGCGCCAACTGAGGAACGCCGCGCGCGCCGGCGCGCTCAGCAAAGCGGCGGCCCCCGCGCCGAGACAGAAATACGCCATCGCATATTTCGCCAGCAGCCCCAGACCGCACGCGACGCCCAGCGCGATGGCCCAGCGGAAGCTGCGCGTTTCGATCAGCCGCCAAGCGCACAAGAGCGCGCCGCTCCAGCAGGTGAGCAGGAGGGCGTCCGTCGAGATCACCGCCGAGGAGAGCCACACGCCGGGCATCAGCGCCCAGCCGAGCAGCGCCCATGCGCCGGCCGTGGGACCGTATAGGCGCCGCGCCAAAGCGTAGAGCAGCAGCGCTGTCGCGGCGTGCGCGAAAGGCGCGGCGAGCCGCACCGCCCATTCGGCGTTCCCGAACACGCTCGTCGTTGCGCGGATCACCCAGGCGATCAGCGGCGGCTTGGAGAAATAGCCCCAGTCCAGCGTGCGCGACCATGACCAGTATTGCGCTTCGTCGCCATGCAGGTTGAGCGGTGTCAGCGTGAGCAGCGCTACGCGCAGCAGCGCCAGGCCAACCGCAAACAGAAGGGCCGTCCGCCAGCCCAGCCAAGCGGACGGCGGCGAGATCGTGGCGCTCGTCATGGCGCGGCTATATCCGGCCCCGCGGCGCTTCTCCAGGCGGAGCATGCGCGCCGCCTTCATCGGGTCTTACAATTTGCGCGCCAATCGTTACATGAGGCCGCCTTCCGGAAGGAGCGTCATGCAGCGTCCGCATATCCCCGCCGAATGGGCGCCGCATCGGGCGATCTGGACGGCATGGCCGTACCGGGCGGATCAGTGGGCCGAGGGGCTCGCCGCGCCGCGCGCCGAGATCGCCGCAATGGCCGCCGCCCTCGTCGAGGGCGAACGCGTGCACGTGCTCGTGCGCGATGAAGCGGTCGAGGCGGATGCGCGGCGCGCGCTTTCGCCGGAGGTGGAGCTGATCCGCGCCGATTACGGCGATGTGTGGCTGCGCGACATCGGGCCGATCTTCGCCGGCGAAGGCGCGGCGCACGGCTTTCGCGTGAACGGCTGGGGCGGAAAATACGATATGGCCGGCGATGCGAGCGTCGCCGCCTTCGTCGCCGCGCGCGCCGGCGCGGCGCTCCAGCGCCATGACTTCGTGCTGGAAGGCGGCGCCGTGGACATGGACGGAGAAGGCTCGTTGCTGACCACGCGGCAATGCATGCTGAACCCAAACCGCAATCCTGGCTGGACAGAGGCCGACGCCGAAGCGGCGCTCAAAGGGGCGCTCGGCGTGCGCAAAGTGCTATGGCTCGACGAAGGCCTGACGAACGATCACACCGACGGCCATATCGATAATATCGCGCGTTTCGTGGGTCCAGGCCGCGTCGTGTGCCAAGCGCCCGTGCGGGGCGATCCGAACGCGAATGCGCTCGACGCCATCGCCCGCGCGCTCGAAGCGATGCGCGACGCCCATGGCCGGCGCCTGGAGGTGGTGCGCGCGCCTTCGCCGGGCGAGGTGCGCGATGACGCGGGCGAGATTATGCCCGCCAGTCACATGAATTTCATTATTGGCAACGCCGTCGTCGTGGCGCCTGTCTACAACGAAATGGGCGAGGCGGCGGTTGACGCGCTGGCTCCGCTGTTTCCCGGCCGCCGCGTGATCGGCCTTTCCGCGCGCGCGCTCTTGGTCGGCGGCGGCGCCTTCCATTGCATCACGCAGCAGGAGCTCGCTTGATGGCGCGAACGCTTTCAGTCGCCGCGATCCAGACGTCGTATGGCGACGACATCGCCGCAAACATCACCAAAACGGAGGCGTTCATCCGCGAAGCCGCCATGCGCGGCGCGCAGGTGATCCTGCCGAGCGAACTGTTCCAGGGGCGCTATTTCTGCACCAGCCAGGAAGAGCATTGGTTCGCGCATGCGTATGAAGCCGAAAAGCACCCGTGCGTGCGCGCGCTGGCGCCGGTGGCGAAGGAACTGGGCGTCGTCATCCCGGTTTCGATCTTCGAGCGGGACGGGCCCGCTTATTACAACAGCGTCGTCATCCTCGACGCGAATGGCGCGCGCCTTGGTGTCTACCGCAAGAGCCACATCCCGGACGGGCCGGGTTATCAGGAGAAGTATTATTTCCGCCCCGGCGACACCGGCTTCAAGGTGTGGGACACCGCGCATGGCCGCATCGGCGTCGGCATCTGCTGGGATCAATGGTTTCCCGAAGCCGCGCGCGCCATGACGCTGCTTGGTGCGCAGGCGCTCTTCTACCCTACCGCGATCGGCGAGGAGCCGCAGGACGCCGCGCTCGATACGATGGAGCCGTGGCGTCGCGTGATGCAGGGCCATGCAGTGGCGAACGTCATCCCGGTCGTCGCCGCCAATCGCATCGGCACGGAAGCGAGCGGTCAATCCTTTTACGGCGCCTCCTTCATCGCCGATCATCGCGGCGATCTGGTCGAAAGCTTCGGTCGGGCGGAGGAGGGCGTGCTCGTCCATGCGTTCGATCTCGATCAGCTGGAGCAGGCGCGCGCCGCCTGGGGCTTCTTCCGCGATCGCCGGCCCGAGCTGTATCGCTGAAGCGCCGAGAGAACCGTTTCTCGCTTCCCGCGTCTTCGCCGCCCGCTATCCGCCTCAACAATGAATCTACAGCGCTGACGCTCGCCTGAGTCGCGCGTGCGTTTGCCTCGCTTTCGCGTGGCGGGCAGGTTGCGCGCATGAGCAAGCGCAACGCCATATTGATCACGGGCGGTTCCGGATTTCTCGCGTCCTGGTGCATCGCGCGCGCGGTGCAGGCCGGCTGGAAGGTGCACGCGACGTTGCGTAATGCCGCACGCGAGCCGCGCATCCGGACGGCGCTCGCCGCTGAAGCCGAGGTTGGCGATCGGTTGACCTTTTTTCAAACCGATCTGCTGAGCGACGCCGGCTGGGCTGAGGCGATGGCCGGCGTGAAGGCCGTGCTGCACGTTGCGAGCCCGTTTCCCTCGCGCGGCGCGCCCAAGGAGAGCCTGACCACGCCGGCGCGCGACGGCACGTTGCGCGTGCTGAAGGCGGCAAAGGCTGCCGGCGTGCGCCGCGTAATCGTCACCTCCGCGTTGGCCGTCGCCGCGCATCGCAGCCTGCGCGAATTGTCCGGCGGCGCGCGGGCGAGCCGGCCGTTGACGCAGGAATCGGATTGGACGGATCCAGCCCAACCGGGCCTCTCTGGCTATGTCATATCCAAGATCACGGCCGAGCGCGCTGCGTGGGATTGGACGCAGAAATTCGACGCCGGCCAGCAATTGGCGACGATCCTGCCCGGCATGATCCTTGGACCTCCGCTCGACGCCGATCTCGCGCCCCCGCAGCGGCTGATGCGCCGCCTGCTGGACGGCTATTTTCCGGCGCTGCCCGCGCTGCCGACCGCCGTGGTCGACGTGCGCGATCTGGCCGATCTCCACTTGAAGGCGCTCGATGCGCCCGCAGGCGAGCGCTTCATCGCTGTGGCCGATCAAACCGTCACGCCGCAGCAGGCTGCGCGCGTCTTGAAGGCGCACCTAGGCCGGACTGCGGCGCGCGCGCCGGCGCACGTCTTGCCGGCGCCGCTGGCCCTGGCCGCCATGGCCGCCGCACCCGCCCTCCGCGAAACGCTGTCGTTGCTGGCCGGAGGGGTCCCCGCCTCCAACGCCAAGGCGCGCGAGATGCTGGGCTGGACCCCGCGCCCTGTCGAACAGACGCTGGTCGACACCGCCGAGCGCTTGGCCGCTCTGGGCGCCCTCAAGCCGCCGCGAAAGCCATTTGAAATGTCACGGCTGGGAGGCGACCGCCTCCCGGGGCGCGTTGCCCATATCGGCCAATTGCTTCGCCGGGCCCGCGCTTCGGCCTGAGAAAGACGAGCGGGGAGATTGCGATGCGGCGGCGTTGGGGAATCGCGGCGGCGCTGGCTTTGGCGCTGATCGGCTGCAACCAGCAGCAAAGCCTCTCGGCCGGCGAAGCAAGCGGCAGCGGGCCGGCGGAAAAATTCGCGCGCAGCGCCGTTGCGGCGGATGCGCCGGCCCCCGCGCCTGAGGCGGCGGCGCCCACGGATCAGCTACAGCAGGCGCCGCCGGGCGCGCCGATCGGCGGCGCATTGCTCGCCTACGCCTACGCCGTGGCGCTGGAGACGCCGGCCGATCGTGTCGAAGCGGTGATGAAGAAGCACGAATCCGCCTGCGTCGCCGCCGGGGCCAATGTCTGTCAGGTGCTGGGCGCCGGCACGACGTCCTACGGCGCGCAGAACATCCAGGCGCAGCTGCAGCTGCGCGCCGAGCCGCGTTGGCTCAAGACGTTCCGTGATGGCTTGGAGGGCGATGCGAAGCAGGCCGGAGGGCGGATCACGTCCTCCTCGCTCAGCGCGGAGGATTTGACGCGCTCGATCGTCGATACCGAGGCGCAATTGCGCGCGCAGCGCACCCTGCGCGATCGGCTGCAGGCGCTGCTGGCGAGCCGCCCGGGCAAGCTTTCGGATCTGCTGGATGTAGAGCGCGAATTGGCGCGCGTTCAGGGCGTGATCGATTCCACGCAGTCCAATCTTGCAGTGATGCGCGCGCGCGTGGACATGTCAGCGCTAACGATCGACTACGCCTCCGCCGGCGCGCCGGTGACCGACCGCACCTTCGCGCCGATCCGCGAGGCGCTCGTCGATTTCCTGCGCTTGGCCGCGGAAGGCGTCGCCACGATGATCAAGATCGCCGCGGTGGCGCTGCCTTGGGTGCTGCTCGTGTGGCTGATTGTATGGGCGTTCCGCGCGATGCGCCGCCGCGCGCGCAAACCACCGCCCTCAAGCGCATCCTCATAGCACGCGCAGAAGAGGAGGCGGGGGCTGCCTCCTCTTCCACCGCATGCTTCAGTTTTGCTGCGGGCGGCGCTCGTTCGGCTCGCCGCGTTGCGGATTTTGCCGCGGCTGGTCCTGGCGCTGCTGATCCTGCCGCTGCGGATCCTGGCGTTGCCCTGGCTGGCCGGGCTGGTTTTGCCCTTGTTGGTTCGGCTTGTTTTGATCGTTCGGCATGGGGTGTCCTCCTGCATCGGGTGACCCACCGCCCATGACCAACGCATCATGCCTGCGCGCGGTGTCCGCGGGCAAATGAGCATTGTTTCACACGCCCGCCGTCAAATGTTGTGGAGTTCGTCAGGAAAGACGGTTCTTGTAATCCTCGTAGCCGAAGCGGCGGACGATCTCGACGCGGCCGCCTTCATGCACCTTGCCGATCAATGGCAGGCGTACGCCGTTGAATGTCGTCGTCTTCACCATCGTGTAATGCGCCATGTCGGCGAAGACGAGCTTCTGGCCGATCTGCAGCGGCGCATCGAAGGAATAGTCGCCGATCACATCGCCGGCGAGGCAGGTGAGACCGCCAAGGCGATAGAGATGCTTCTTCTCGCCGGGCTCGCCGGCGCCGAAGATGTGCGCCCGGTACGGCATTTCAAGCGTGTCGGGCATGTGGGCCGTGGCGGACGCATCGAGGATCGCGATGGCGCCTTCGTTCTGCACGATGTCGAGCACGGAGGCGACGAGAACGCCGGTGCGGATCGCGATGGCTTCGCCCGGCTCCAGATACACCTGCACGCCGTAGCGCTTCCTGAAATCGCGGACCAGACGGATCAGCAGGTCGACGTCGTAATCGGGGCGCGTGATGTGGTGGCCGCCGCCGAAGTTCACCCAGCGCATGCGTGGGATGATGTCGGCGAATTTCCGCTCGAACACGGCAAGCGTGCGTTCCAACGCATCCGATCCCAGTTCGCATAGCGAATGGAAATGCAGGCCGTCGAGGCGCGCGATCGTTTCTTCGTCGATATGCTCGCGCAAGGTTCCGAGCCTCGAGCGGGGCGCTGCGGGATCGTACAATGCCGATTCTACCTCGCGGTGGCCGTGATTGACGCGCAGGCCGAACGAGACCGAGCGGCTCTTCTCGGCGTCATAGATGGGCAGCAGGCGCTTCGTCTGGCTGGGCGAGTTGAACACCATGTGATCGCACAGCGTGATCAGCTCGCGGAAATCGGCGTCGGAATAGGCCGGCGCACACGCATGCGTTTCGCCGCCGAATTCCTCCACGCCGAGGCGCGCCTCCGCGGTGGAGCTGGCGGTCACGCCGGGCAACGCGCGCTTGATGCGGTCGAACACGGACCACATCGCAAATCCCTTGAGCGCCAGCAGGATCGTGCAGCCGGCCTCGCGCTGCACATGCGCCAGGATGTCGAGGTTGCGGTCGAGTGCGGCCAGATCGACGAGGAAGCACGGCGTTTCCACGCCGCTCATGTCGTGCGGCCAATCCATCGCATTGACGGTCATCGCGCGGTCACATCTCCTGCACGTGCCACGGCAGCCCCGCTTCCGCCAGGCGCGACAAAAACGGATCGGGATCCATCTCTTCTATATTGTGCACGCCGGGCTTCTTCCATGCGCCGGTCAGCATCATCTCCGCGCCAACGGCGGCGGGCACGCCCGTGGTGTAGGAAACGGCCTGCGCGCGCACCTCCTTGTACGTCTCTTCATGGTCGCAGATGTTGTAGATGAAGACGCGCTTCTTCTTGCCCGCCTTCACCCCTTCGATCAGGCAGCCGATCGAGGTCTTGCCCTTGTAGTGCGGCGCCAGGCTCGCGGGATCGGGCAGCAGCGCCTTCAGGAATTGCACCGGCACGATCTTCTGGCCGTTGAAATCCACCGGATCGATGCGCGTGAGGCCGACATTTTGCAGCACCTCCAGGTGCTTCAGATAGCTTTCGCCGAACGTCATCCAGAAGCGGATCTGCTTCAGGCCCCTGATGTTCTTGGCGAGCGATTCCAGCTCCTCGTGATACAGCAGAAACGCCTTGCGTTCGCCCACGCCGGGGAAGTCGAACATCATGCTCTGCTCCAGCGGCTCGGTTTCGACCCACTGGCCATCCTTCCAATAGCGTCCGTTCGCAGTGATCTCGCGGATATTGATCTCGGGATTGAAATTGGTGGCGAACGCTTTGCCGTGATCGCCGCCGTTGCAATCGAGGATGTCGATCGTCTCGATCGTGTCGAACAGGTGCTTTTGCGCGTAGGCGCAGAACACGTTCGTGACGCCCGGATCGAAGCCGGAGCCGAGCAACGCCATGCGCCCCGCGCGCAGATAGTCGTCGCGATAGGCCCATTGCTGGCGATATTCGAATTTGGCGAAGCCCGGCGGCTCGTAATTGGCGGTGTCAAGGTAATCGACGCCGGCCTCCAGGCACGCCTCCATCAGCGAAAGGTCCTGGTAGGGCAGCGCCACGTGGATCAGTAACGCCGGCTTGTGCTGCTTCAGGAAGGCGATGGTGCGTGTCACGTCGTCGGCGTCGAGCGCATAGGTGGCGATATCGCGCCCTTGCATCTGCTTCACCGTCTTGGCCGTCGCATCGGCGCGCGCTTTCGTGCGCGTGGCGAGCAGGATTTCGCCGAACACCGCCGGGTTCTGCGCGCACTTGTGCGCCACCACATTGCCGACCCCGCCGGCCCCAACGATCAGCACTTTGTTCACGGACGCATCTCCTTGCCGGGCTCGCTAGCCTTCAGGCTGCGAGAAAGACGAAATTGTTGACATACGCGCGACGATCGTTCGGATCGCGCTGCATCGTTTCGGGGTCGAAGGCGCGCCCGTTGGTCAGGCCCGCCGGCCCCAGGAAGAACATTTCGTAGCCCAGTGCCTCGATCCGGCCGGTCAGCGCGCGCACAGGCTCGTGCGTGTGGCGCTGCTCGATTTCGACGATCAGGGCGGGCTTGTCGCGCGCGATCAGGGCGGTCGCGCCCTCGATCACGGCGCGCTCATGGCCCTCCACATCGATTTTCATGAAGCCGATTGGCGGCAGGTCGAAGGAGTCCAGTCGTCGCGCCGCCACCTGCACGACGCCGTGCTCGTGGCCGGCCACTCGCGCGGGATTGAGCGAGCCGTGCTGGTTGGAATAGCCCGCGCCATAGCGCGGCACGAGCAACTCGCTCGTCCCGTCCCTGTCGGAAAGGGCGACGTGATGACATTCGACGTTCGCGGGCGCCGCCGCCTTCAGCACGGCGAACATTTTCGGATTGGGCTCGAACGCGAACACCCGCGGGCAATGGCGCGCGAGCACATGGCTCCACACGCCGCGATTGGCGCCGATGTCCAGCGCCGCACGGGCAGGATCAAGCAGGAAGGGCGCGAGGCGCAGCTCCGGCTCGCCCTTCTTCAACTCGCGCGCGACGATGCGGGCGAGCTCCAGCTTCGGCGGCGCGAATGCACGCTTCAGCTTTTCCTCGAGGGTCGAAGGGGGCGTCCAGCCAGGCGTGGTCATCGAAGGCGCGGCGACCATAGTGCAAGTCCGATGCGGAGGGGAATCGCGACGACGCGCCGCCCAGCCCCGAGCGTGCGCTCAGGGCCGGACGGCGCGGAAAGAGAGCAGGGCGCCTACGCGCCCGCGCTTACCGAACGCGGCTGCGCGGCTTGGACTTGCGGCTCGCGTCGAGCCGGATCACCTGCGCCATCGGCGTTTCCTCCACCACCACGTCGTAGAGGGAGGGCCAGGGCGCGTCATGCGCGATGACGATTTCGGTTTCGCCGAAGCCGTTGAAGCGCGTGCCCAGCGCGGTCGCATAGGCGCCCGTCATACCGATCTCGATATAATCGCCTTCGGCGATGTCGGCCGGCAATTCGAACGGACCCGCTGCCGCGTCGATGCTGTCGCACGTCGGTCCGTAGAATTTGAACGGGATAAGCGGCGCATCGCTCGCCCGCATCAGCTTCACGGGGAAGCGCCAGCCCACATGCGCGGCGTCGAACAGGTTGCCGTAGGCGCCGTCGTTCAGGTAAAGCGCGCCGTCCTTGCGCAGCTCGACCCGCGCCAGGATGGAGCCCGCCTCCGCCACCAGGGCGCGGCCCGGCTCAGCCCAGAGCTCGGCGTCCTGCGTCACCAGCATGTGCTCGAACCCACGCGAAATCTCGTTCGCGTAGGCCGCCAGCGAGGGCGGCTCCATGCCCGGATAGATCGCGGGGAAGCCGCCGCCGACGTCCACGACGTCGACGACGATGCCGGCGCGGCTGATCGCGCGGCTCACATCGGCCATCGCCTGCGCATACGCCAGCGGGCGCATGCATTGGCTGCCGACATGGAAGCTTACGCCCATCTGGCCGTCCGTCGCCTGGCGAGCGAGGCGCAGCAGCGCCGGCGCCTCCAGCGCGGATGCGCCGAATTTCTGCGTGAGCGGCAGGTTCGCGCCTTCGTTCGATACAGCGAGGCGCACGATCAAGGTGAGATCGCGCGCGCCGTTCGTTTCGGCGAGGATCTTTTCCAGCTCTTCGGCGCTGTCGAACGCGAACGCGCGCACGCCGTAATCATGGAACGCCGAGGCGATCGCACGGCGGCTCTTCACCGGGTGCATGAAGGCGAGTTTGGCGTTCGGGAAGCGCTCGGCGACGAGGCGGGTTTCCGCCTCGGACGCGACATCGAACCCGCGCACGCCAGCGCGCCACAGCGCATCCAGCGCCCAAGGCGCGGGATTGGCTTTAACGGCGTAGAAAATCTGACCCGGTATGTGTGCCTGGAACCACTTCGCGGCGGCTTCGACGCGGTGGGGACGCACGATCGCGACCGGGTTCTCCGGGCGGCGGCGGTCCAGCAATTCCAGGGGCGTGTGGACAGAGTCCATCCGGCCTTCCCCCCAAAACAGTGCGTTCCTCCTTTCGGAGGAAGGCGCGATTTCAACCCAGGCCGGCGTTAGTCGGACATGCCTAATGTCAGGTCCGCACCCTTCGCCGCCAAAGTGACGGGAGCTTACGCCGGAGGCCGAAGCGTGAGCCGAAACTCACAAATCGATCCCCGTAGTGGCCTGGGCCGAGGGGTACGTTAGTGGACGCTGTTTCCAGGTCCGCCGGTAAACGGGGAGATAATGAAACTTTTCCCCAATGTAAAGTATCAATTTCGTCAGAGAGATATCTCGTTTGGCGAAGGTGTTGCCAAAACGACGCGCGCGGGGCGTCTCATCGCCATTTCACAAAAGGTTAACATTACCTTTAACGACCCTTCGCAAAGCTTCGCCAGAGGCATGCCCGGTTCACCGCGGGCCGGCCTGCGCCATCCCCGGAAGAACGTGCGGACACCCTAGCCATTGTGGGCGGGGCGGCCGCTGGCACGAATTTTTGGGGGTTCCAATGGGGACGAATGGATTTTTCCGCACGGCTGCTCTGGCGGCGCTTGCCGCCGCTGCCGGCGTGAGCGTTGCGGGCAAGGCCCACGCGCAAGCCGCGATCGGCTGGTCGGGCGCGGCGCGCATCACTGACGAAGACCGTCAGTTCAAGGTCAATGGCCGCGTTCAATACGATCTGTATTCGATCGACGCGGACTTCACGAACCCCGCGACGGCTGACCAGAAATATTCCGGCGCCGTGGCCCGCCGCGTTTTCCTCGGCGCGGAAGGCCGGTTCACGAAGAACTGGCGCTACAACATCAAGTTCGACCTGACGCCCAGCTCGGTGAACGATGTGGCCGCCGGCGGCGCCGGCAGCGGGGTGGGCAACGAAGTCCGGCTCGACGACTTCTTCCTCGAATACGCGGCCGACAATTATTCGATCTTCATCGGTCAGAACAACGCGATCTCCCATATGGAAGACCGCACCTCCTCGAACGAAACGCAGTTCAACGAGCGCTCCTCGTTCGACCAGGCTTTCGGCTTCGGCAAAATCTTTGGCGTGGCCTTCCTGACCAACGGCGGCAACTGGTCGCTCGGCGCGGCGGTGCAGACCGACAAGCTCGACGGACCCGAATCCTCGACCGACGAAGAGCCGCTGGCTTACGCTGCGCGCGGCACCTGGGCGCCGATCTATCAGCGCACGCCCTCGGGCATCTCGTTCCTGCACCTCGGCGCTTGGG
>JBFWWB010000065.1:0-14901 GCA_050246435.1 Hyphomonadaceae bacterium | reverse complement strand
GCCGACGATGCCCTCGCCCAGCGGCTCGACGCTTGGCGCGCCGCACAGACCGCCGCCGTCGGCGATGATCCCCGCGCGGACGGCGCATGACCCCGCTGCCGGCCGGCGCGGCGATCGGCATTCTGGGCGGCGGCCAAGTTGGCCGCATGCTGGCGCTGGCGGCGGCGAAGCTCGGCTTCGATTGCCGCATCTACACGCCGGAAGAGGATTCTAGCGCCGCGCGCGTCGCCGCGGGTTGCGTCATCGGCGCGTACGAGGATGCCACGAAGCTCACCGCGTTCGCGCGCTCGGTGTCGGTGGTGACGTTCGAGTTCGAAAACGTGCCAGCCGCAGCGCTCGACATCCTGGCGCGCACCGGCGTTCCGGTGCGCCCGGGCGCGCGGGCGTTGTCCACCGGGCAAGACCGCCTCGTGGAGAAAAATTTCTTCGCCAGCCTCGGCATCGAGACGGCGCCTTTCGCGCCCGTGGACATCGCGGGCGATTTGCCTGCAGCGCTCGCGACAGTCGGCGCGCCCGCGATCCTGAAAACGCGCCGCCTCGGCTATGACGGCAAAGGCCAGGCGCGCGTCGCCAAGGCTGGCGAAGCCGCCGCCGCCTACGCCGCGATCGGGGAAGGCCCAGCGATCCTCGAGGGCTTCGTGCGCTTCGAGCGCGAGGTTTCCGTCGTCGCCGCGCGCGGCGCAGACGGCGCGTTCGCGGCCTATGACGTGTGCGAAAACGTGCATGACGACGGCATTCTCGCCGTGACGCGCGCGCCTGCCCATATCGCGCCGGAGATTGCCTCGCGCGCGCTCGCGCATACACGCGCCGTGATGGAGGCGCTCGATCATGTCGGCGTGCTGGCGGTGGAGTATTTCCTGGCGCCGGGCGGCAAGCTGCTGGCGAACGAGTTCGCCCCACGCGTCCACAATTCCGGGCATTGGACGGAAGACGCCTGCTTCACCGGCCAGTTCGAACAGCACATCCGCGCCGTCGCCGGCTGGCCGCTCGGCTCGCCGATGCGCCTTGCGGACGCCGAGATGACCAATCTCGTCGGCGACGACGCCGAGGCCTGGGCCGCGATCGCGCGCGAACCGGATGCGAAGCTGCACCTCTACGGCAAGCGCGTCATGCGCGCGGGGCGCAAGATGGGCCATGTCACGCGACTGAAGCCGCTGCGCTGAGCCTCAGCTTTCGCGCGCTTCCGCGCCATAACGCAAGCGCGCCAGCGCGCCGACCGCGGCGGCGACCGCCAAACCTGTCATCGGCGCCAGGCGCTGGGCTTTGAGTTTCTCGAACTGCATCACGTTTTCAATGCGTGCATCGAGGAAATCCCAGGTGCGGCGGAAGCCGGGCGTCTCGTCCGTCAGCCAGCAGGCGAACACCGCAGCGAACACGCCGGAGAGGATTGCGCGCTTGGAATAGAAGTTCCCGTCTGTCGAGGGATCGCCCAGCGCGCGCCAGATGGCGTCGGCGGTGCGCCACGCCATGCGCGCGGCCTGCGCCGGGGCGAGCGCCAGATGGGCTGCGGCGCGGCGGGCGGCGTCGCGATGGGCGGCGTCCGTCTCGATCCGGGCGCGCACGGCCAGGCGCACGCGCTCGCGCACCTTGAGCGCGGCCAGATCAGCCGCGCCCAGTATGGCGGCCATCGCCGCATCGCTGCGCGCGGCCCACGCCTCGATCAGGCCGCCGGCCCCACGCGGCGCGGCGAGTTCAACCTCTCCAGCCGTCAGCCCCGCGGCCTCTCCCGCCTGCGCCAGTGCGGCGGCGTTCCACCCCTGCTGGCCGGCAGCTTCCAGCATCGCATCGAGTAGGCGATCGCGCAGGGCCAGGGCCGGCGAAGGGAACGGAGCTTCCATGCGCCGAAGATTAGGCCGGCGGCGGCGGCGAGGCCAGCGGCCCTCTCCCTCAAGGTGGACAGCGCTAGCCCGCTTTGGTATGGCCAGCCCCCTGCCGGCCAGCATCCGAGCATCAGGAGAATGCGTCATCGTTCAGATTTTTGTCCGCGACAACAATGTCGACCAGGCCCTCAAGGCGCTGAAAAAGAAGATGCAGCGGGAAGGCACTTTCCGCG
Organism: Hyphomonadaceae bacterium; assembly: GCA_050246435.1. Taxonomy (GTDB): domain Bacteria; phylum Pseudomonadota; class Alphaproteobacteria; order Caulobacterales; family Aquidulcibacteraceae; genus JAKFWI01. The sequence continues at coordinate 12,848 of JBFWWB010000065.1, read as the reverse complement.
AAATGAAGCGCCGCAATCATTACGAAAAGCCGTCCGAGAAGCGCGCCCGCGAATCCGCGGAAGCCGTGCGCCGGGCGCGTAAGCTGGCCCGCAAGCGCGCCCAGCGTGAAGGCTTGCTGCCGAAGAAGGCCTAAGGGCCCTCGCCGCCGGCGCTCAGGCCGGCGGTTTGCCCGTGCGCCGCGCTTCGCGCACGCGCCCCTGCACCAGCAGCGCATCCACATCCTTGGGCGCCAGGCGCACCGCGTCCGCCGCGTCCTTCTCCGCCAGATCCAGCACGTTCTGCTGCAGCCGCGCCTCCGCACGCAGCCGCAGCGCCAGCACGTCCCCCGGGCGCGCATCGAGCGCATGGGTGAGATCGATCTCGGCGTTGCGCCAATCCCCCAGCATCGCGTGGGCGCGGGCGCGGTCGATGAAGAGATCGGCTTCGCTTGGCGCGTATTTGAGCGCGTGACCGAAATCCTCGATCGCCTCTTTCGGCTGATACGCCAGCAGGCGCGCGTTGCCGGCCTGGGAATAGGTGTTAGCGCGCTGGCCCGGCTGCCCGCCATCGGCGGAATCCGCCAATTGCTCCAACAACAGCGCGCCCTGCTCGATCCGCTTCAATGCGATCAGCGCCAGCGCCTGGCACACGCGCGCTTCGCGCACATGGGATTCATTCACCCACGCCATCGCGTCTTCATAGGCTTCATCGGGTTTGACATCGACTTTCGCCACGCACGCCTGCAGGCGTGCGGCGTCGGCCTGCAGGCCGGCGCTCGGGTGCGGTGCGGCGGCTGCAAGCGCCTGCGCGATTAAAACTGCGCTGAGCATATGTGCTGAACCCCGCCCTCCCCGGCGCCTCCGCCATATCGCGGGGCGCGCCGGCTGACGAGGCGCCTTGCGCATACGCCGACAGCGAAACCGCGTACGCGGCGGCCGCGTTCAGCTTGGACGCTACCGCCGGACGCGCAGGCGCGTTAAACGAGCGGCGGGGGCGTGGCGAAGGGGACGGCGGCGATGGAAGGCATGTCGAGCTGGGTATGGGTCGTGGCGCCGCTGGCGGTGGCGGCGTTCGGCGTCATTCTATTGTTGGCGGGGGTGGGCAACGTGTTCCGCGGGCGGCCCGCGACAGGCGTCCAGGGCGTGCTGGGCGGGGGGCTGCTTTCGGCGCTGGGGCTGGCGGCCTCACTGCTCGGCCTCAATCTGCAGACCTATTCGCGCCTCACCTATGAGCGCCCGGTGGCGGAGGTGCGCGTCGCCGCGGTGAACCCCGCGGAGAAGCGCTATCTCATCACCATCCGCCGCCTCGACGGCAGCGAACGCACGCAAACCTGCGCGCTGCAGGGTGACGAATGGCAGGTGAGCGGGCGGGTGCAGAAATGGCGGCCGTGGGCGAACGTGCTGGGCCTCAACCTCACCTACGATCTCGAACAGGCGTCGAACAAATACATCTCGGCGGCGGAAGCCAACGGCAAGCCGATCACCGCCTGCGATCTGGCCGATCAAGGCCCGCTGGTGAACAAATACGTGCCCAAAGGCTTCGTATCGCTGCTGCTGTCGATCGCGCAGGCGGAGGATCGCCGCTTCGGATCGGCGGTGTACATGCCGCTGGCCGATGGCGCGGCCTACAACGTGATCGCCACGCAGATGGCGTTCAACGCCGAGCCCGCGAACGCCATCGCCGAACTGGCCAACAATCAGCGCGACAATCCCGCTTCGACGGGCGCGCCGTATTGAGGCGCGCTATTTCTTGCCGAACAGCTTGGAGAAGAAGCCCCCGGCGTTCTTCATCGCTTCGCCGCCAGCGTCGTTCAGCGCGGCCATCGCGGAATCCTTCGCGGAATCGAGCGCCTGGCCGACGGGCCCTTCGCTCAACAGCTTTTCCTTGCCGACATCGATCAGCTTCGTGAGCATCGAGGACGTCACTTCCTCGGCGAGGCCAGCCGTTTCAGCAGCGGCCTTCACCGCTTCATCCTTACCTTTGCTGAAATTGGCCGCCAGCGCATGGGCCACCTTGATCGATTGATCGCGCGTGAGGCCGACGGCGTCGCCGCATTGCGCCACGGCGTTCTCGCCCAGTTGCGACACCACTTTCGACAGATCGAAATCCATGGCCGATCCCCTTTGCTGAAGGCGAAGGCGGCTTAGCACGCAGCGGCGGGGCCGGCGCGTGTCCATCCTGTAATGTCGCGCGCGCGCTCAGGCTGCGCTGTTGCGCAGCGCTTCCGCCGCGGAAATGAGCAGCGCGATGTCCTGCGGGCGCGACAGGCGATGGTCCCCGTCCTTCACGAACGTGACGCACACATCCTGCGATTGCAGGCGCTCCGCCAACAGCAGAGAGCGTTCCCACGGCACGTCGGGATCGCGCTGACCGTGCAGAATGCGCACCGGGCCGGCGAACGGTATCGCCCGGTCCAGCAGCAGATGGCGGCGGCCGTCTTCAATCAGCGCGCGGGTGATGACGTTCGGCTCCGGCGAATACTCCGACGCCTCCTCGATGCGGCCCTGCGTCATGAGCTTTTCGCGATCCGCCGCGCTCATCCGGCTCCACATCAGCGCTTCGGTGAAATCGGGGGCGGGCGCGATCAGCAGCAACGCCTGCACGCGCTGCAGCGCTTTCAGCGCTGCCAGCAGCGCGATCCAGCCCCCCATCGACGAGCCCACCAGCACCAAGGGCCCGGCGACCTGCGCCAACATCGCCTCGGCGTCGGCCAGCCAATCGGAGAGCGTCTGATCGGCGAAGGCGCCGCCGCTTTCGCCGTGCCCGGCATAGTCGAAGCGGAGGAACCCAACCCCCGCGCCCTCGGCCCAGGCGTGCAGCGCCTCGGCTTTCGTTCCCGCCATGTCGGAGCGGAGCCCGCTACACCATACGAAAGCGGGGCCCGCGCCAGGCGAGCGGCGAAAGGCCAGCCGCACCCCGTTCTTTCGCGCAAGATATTCCGTTTCGGCGCGCCCCATGACCGCAACCGCTGGACACAGGCGTACGGATGCGTCAAGCGCGAGTCTCATGGCCCGTGCGGACGAATTGCGCATTTTGCAGGTGGTGCCGGCGCTCGATGCGGGCGGCGCGGAGCGCACGACCATTGAGGTGGCCCAGGCGGTCGCGGCGGCGGGCGGGCGCGCCGTAGTGGCCAGCCGCGGCGGCAGGCTGGAAAGCGAGCTGATCGACGTGGGCGGCGAGATCGCCCGGTTGCCGATGCAGTCCAAGAATCCGGCCACCATCGTCGCCAACGCCGGCAGGCTCGCCGCCCTCGCCCGCCGCGAGGATTTGCGCCTGCTGCACGCCCGCTCGCGCGCGCCGGCCTGGAGCACGATGCTCGCCGCGCGCGCCATGGGGCTGCCTTACGTGGCCACCTATCACGGCATCTATCTGGCGAAGGGGCCGATCAAGCGCTTCTACAACAGCGTGATGGCGCGCGCCGACGCGGTAATCGCAACCTCGAACTTCACCCGCGAGCACGTGCTGAAGGAGCACCGCATCAATCCCGCGAAAGTGATCGCGGTGCCGCGCGGCGTGGATTTCACGCAATTCGATCCTGCGCGGACGGATGCGGAAAAGGTGACGGCGCTGCGCCGCTTCTGGCGCGTAGACGGGGATAACCGCGCCGTGGTGCTGGTGCCAGCCCGGCTTTCGCGCATCAAGGGCCAGACGACAGTGATCGAGGCGGCAGCTAAACTCGAATCGCGCAGGCCGGGCGCCGCGGTATTCATCCTCGCCGGCGACGCCCAGGGACGCGACGATTACGTCGCCCTCCTCGACCAGCAGGCGACGGCGGCGGGCGTTGGCGACATCGTGCGCCGCGTCGGCCATCAGCGCGACATGCCGACGGCGCTTGCCGCCGCCGACATCGGCGTTTTTCCTTCGCTGGTGCCCGAATCTTTCGGGCGGGCGGCTGTGGAGGCGCAGGCGATGGGTCTGCTGACGATCGCGGCGGACCTCGGCGGCCAGGCCGAAACCGTGGCCGATGGCGAAACCGGCATGCTGTTTCCTGCGGGCGACGCCGAGGCCCTGGCCGGCGCGCTGGAGCGCGCGCTCGATCTTTCGCCGGAAGCGCGCAGCGCCATGACCGAGGCCGCCAAGGCCCGCGCCCGCGCCCTCTATTCTACTGCGGCGTTGCAGGCCTCGACCCTCGAAATCTATCGCAAGCTGCTGCAAGATCGCCCGCGCGTATGAATCAGGCGAACCCCAAGCCGATCCAGCCCGCCCCCGCCGACGCCAAGCGCGTGCTGGTGATCAAATTCGGCGCGCTCAGCGATTTCATCCAATCGCTGGCGGCGGCAAAGCTTATCCGCGAGCACCATTTCGGGGCGCGCATCACGCTGCTGACGAACGACGAATTCATTCAGTTCGCGGAGAAATGCCCGTATTTCGACATCGTCGAAGGCGCTGGGCCCGCACGCGATCCCAAGCCGAGCCCGTTCGTCGCCGCGCGCATCCGGCGCGGCAAGTTCGACATGACCTACGATCTGGAATGCTCACCGCGCACCGGCGCCTTCTATCTGACGCTGAAGCCCTGGCGGCGGCGCTGGTCCGGCGTGGCGCAGGGCTGCTCTCACCCCCACGCCAACGCCGAGCGCGACGGACTGCACCCGCTCGACCGCTTCGCCGAGCAATTGCACCATGCCGGCCTCGGCCCGGCGGAGGGCTTCGCCGCGGAGGCCGCGCCGCTCCCCGATCTCTCCTGGGTGCGCATGGCGCTGCGCGACCCGCCACGGCTGCATCCGGGTTATTTCGGGATCAAGCCGCCTTACGTTTTGTTCATTCCCGGCGCGGACCCGGAGGCGCCGGAACGGCTGTGGCCGCCGGAGCGTTATGCCGAGCTCGCCCGCCTGCTCGCCGGACGCGGCATCGCCTCGGCCGTCGTCGGCACGGCCCCCGAACGCGAAACCGGCAACGACATCGTCCGGGGCGAACCGAAGGTGAAGAACCTCATTTCGCGCACCGATCTGTTTCAATTGGCCGCCTTGTCCGAGCGCGCCGCTGCGGTGGTCGGCGTGGAAAGCGGCGCGATGACCATGGCGGCGGCCGCCGGCGCGCCGTGCGTGGTGCTGTATGGGGGCGACCGCGACCCCACGCCCATGGCGCCGCGCAGCGCCGGGGGCGTGCTGAAGCTGCTGGCCCCGCAGTTGAGCGACCTCAAGGCGGAGGAAGTTGTCCGCGCGATCGGCAATCTGGGCGCGCTTCAGGCTTCCGTTCATGCTTGATCCGGGCGCTGCGCAAGACAATATTGCGGGCGCGCCGGTGCTCGATTCGCCGCGCCACGCAAGCTGACGCAACAGAGATGGGAGAATTGGCATAGCTCGCAGACCAAACATGGCGCCGCCGCCGGCCGCAAAGGACGGGCCGCGCGTCAACGATGAGATTCGCGCCCTGCGCGTTCTGCTGATCGATGCGGAGGGCGAGAAGCAGGGCGAAATGCCCACATCCGCCGCCTTGGAAGCGGCCCAGGAGGCCGGCCTCGATCTGGTGGAAGTGGCCGGCGGGGCGAACCCGCCCGTGGTCAAGATCATGGACTACGGGAAATTCCGCTTCGAAGAGCAGAAGAAGAAGGCGGCTGCGCGGAAAACCGCCAAGCACGTCGAGCTTAAGGAAGTGAAGGTCCGCCCGAACATCGACGATCACGACTATGACGTGAAGATGAAGGCGATGACGCGCTTCTTCGAGGAAGGCGACAAGGTGAAAGTCACCCTGCGCTTCCGCGGCCGCGAGCTCGCACACACCCATCTGGGCATGGAATTGCTAGGCCGCATGCGCGACGCGTTCGAAGGTGTGGCGAAGGTCGAGCAGGAGCCGCGCTTCGAGGGCCGTCAGGTCGTCATGGTGATGGCGCCGCGCTGAGCGCCCCTGCGCGCACGCGCCTCTTGAGCAGCAAACCCTCCCTCGTCGCCGGGGGAGGGCTTTTCGTATCCTACGCGTGATCGAGCACCGGCTTCGGCGCGTACGGCTTCTCGATGATCGCGGCGTCTTCATCGCTCAGCTTGAAGGCGAGCGCTTCCACCGCGTCGGTGATGTGCTCCAGCTTCGTGGCGCCGATGATCGGCGCGGTGATCGCGGCATTGCGCAGCACCCAGGCGAGCGCGACCTGCATGTTCGTGGCTCCGCGCGCCTTCGCGACGCTCGTCACCGCGTCCACCACCTTGAAATCGCCGTCGTGGAAATAAAGCCGCGCGGAGAAATCATCGCTCTTGGCGCGCGCAGTTTCGCCCGTGCGCGGCGCGGGCCGCCCGCCCGCCAGGAAGCCGCGCGCCAGCGGCGACCACGGGATCACGCCGACGCCCTCTTCCTTGCAGAGCGGCAGCATCTCGCGTTCTTCCTCGCGATAGACGAGATTGTATTGCGGCTGCATCGACACGAAACGCGTCCAACCGTTCTTCTCGCTGATGTGCAGCATCTTTGAGAATTGCCACGCATACATCGAAGAAGCGCCGATGTAGCGCGCCTTGCCGGCCTTCACGATGTCATGCAAGGCCTCGAGCGTCTCTTCCATCGGCGTTTCTGAGTCGAAGCGGTGGATCTGGTAGAGATCGACGTAATCGGTTCCGAGCCGGCGGAGGCTGGCGTCGATCGAGCTCATGATATGCTTGCGCGAAAGGCCCTTCTCGTTCGGCCCGTCGCCCATCGCGCCGTGCACTTTGGTGGCGATCACCAGTTCGTCGCGCTTGCCCATCTCCTTCAGCAGCGCCCCGGTCACCTCTTCCGAGGCGCCGAGCGAATAGACGTTGGCCGTGTCGAAGAAATTGATGCCGACATCGAGGGCCTTCTTGAAAAAGGGCCGCGCATCGTTGAGGCCCAGCACCCATGGCCGCCAGTTCGGCGAGCCGTAGCTCATGCAACCGAGGCACAGCCGCGACACCTTGAGCCCGGTATCGCCCAAACGAACATAGTCCATGCGTCGCCCTCCCTCTCCGGCGCGGGCCCGGCGGGGCCTTGCGCCTCTATGGTGAAAATCGGCCTTCCCTTACGCCAACTTTTACGCCGTGTCTGGCGCCTCAGGGGCCTGCGCCCTTGCCCGGCGGCCGCCAGGCGTGCTATCGCCGCGCTCCTTCCGCGAGGGAGATTTCGGGCACGCCCGGCTAGGTCCATGCCGAGGCGGCCTTTGTATTGTTCCTGAAAGGGAAAATGAAATGGCCAAACAGAAGCTCAAGACCAAGAGCGGCGTCAAAAAACGCTTCAAGCTCACGGCGACGGGCAAGGTGAAGGCCGGCGTCGCCGGCAAGCGCCACCGCCTGATCAGCCACAATGGGAAATATATCCGCCAGAACCGGGGCACCTCCGTGCTGGCCAAGCCTGACGGCGATCGCGTCAAGCTTTGGATCCCCTACGGCCTCGACTGACGGAGAAGCGACATGGCCCGCGTTAAAGGCGGCGTGACCGCGCACGCCAAGCACAAGAAGATCACCGACGCCGCCGCCGGCTATCGCGGCCGGCGCAAGAACACGTTCCGCACGGCGAACGCCGCGGTCTGGAAGGCGGGGCAGTACGCCTATATCGGCCGCAAGCAGAAGAAGCGGAATTTCCGCGCCCTCTGGATCCAGCGGATCAACGCCGCGGTGCGCGAGGAAGGCATCACTTATTCGCGATTTATCTCCGGCCTTCTGAAGGCTGGCGTGATCGTGGATCGCAAAGTGATGGCCGATCTCGCGATGAACGAACCGCAGGCTTTCAAAGGCCTCGTCGCGCAGGCCCGCGCCGCGCTGGCTTAAAGCCAACCGCGCAGGGCCGTTTCCGCAACGTATGCCCGCTCCTTCGTGGAGAGGGTGGCCGAGCGAAGCAAGGCCGGGCGGGGCGGCTCGCCGCCCCCTCAGTCAGTCCGCTTCGCGGCCTGACAGCTCCGCCATAAACGGGGGAGCAGGGGCGCACACTCGATGGATGACACCGCCGAAACTGATCTGGGCGCACTCGAAGCAGGCCTGCTCGCCCGCATCGCTCAGTCTACGGATGAAAGCGCCTTGGAAGCCGTGCGTGTGGAGGCGCTCGGCAAGCAGGGCGTCGTCTCCGGGCTGATGCGCACGCTTGGTGCGATGGCGCCGGATGAGCGCCAAGCAATGGGCCCGAAGCTCAATGGCCTCAAAGACCGCGTCGGCGAGGCCGTGACCGTGCGCAAGGCGCAGCTGGCGGAAGCCGCCCTCGAAGCGCAGCTCGCGGCCGACAAGGTTGACGTGTCCCTCCCCGCGCCGGCGGCGCCCATCGGCGCAATCCACCCGGTGAGCCAGGTGATGGAGGAGATCGCCGCAATCTTCGGCGCGATGGGCTTCGCGCTGGAGGAAGGCCCCGACATCGAAACCGATTTCAACAATTTCACCGCGCTCAATTTCCCGCCGAAGCATCCCGCGCGCGACACGCACGACACCTTCTTCCTCGACGCGCGCGACGACAAGGGCGAGCGTTACGTGCTGCGCACGCACACCTCGCCGGTGCAGGTGCGCACGATGCTGCGCCAGAAGCCGCCGATCCGCATGATCTGCATGGGACGCACCTATCGCCGCGACAGCGACGCTACGCACACGCCGATGTTCCACCAGATCGAAGGCCTGGTGATCGACGAGGCCTCCAACCTCGCCGATCTCAAGGGCGTGCTGATGGCATTCGTGCGCGCCTATTTCGAGGTGGACGACGTGGCGGTGCGCTTCCGGCCGCATTTCTTCCCGTTCACCGAGCCTTCCGCCGAGATCGACGTGCGCTGCGACAGAAGCGACGGCCAGGTGCGCATCGGCCAGGGCGACGACTGGCTGGAGCTCGGCGGCTGCGGGATGGTGCACCCCAACGTGCTGAAGAATTGCGGCATCGATCCGGAAATCTATCAGGGCTACGCCTGGGGCATGGGGATCGACCGCATGGGCATGCTGAAATACGGCATGCCCGATTTGCGTGATTATTTCGCCGCCGATACGCGCTGGCTCAAGCATTACGGCTTTTCGCCCTATCTGCTCGCCGGCTTGGCGCAGGGAGTAGGCGGATGAAATTCACCCTCTCCTGGCTCAAGGAACATCTGAAAACGGAGGCCTCCATCGAGGCCATCGTGGAAGCGATGACGATGGCCGGTCTCGAAGTCGAGGACGTGCACGATCCCGCCGCTTCCCTGAAGGCTTTCTCCGTCGCGCACATTCTCGATGCGCAGCCCCACCCGAACGCCGACCGGCTGAAGGTCTGCCAGGTCGATACGAAGGACGGGCGCAAGGAGATCGTGTGCGGCGCGCCGAACGCGCGCGCCGGCCTCGTAACCATCTATGCGCCGATCGGCGCGCGCATCCCGGCCAGCGGCATCGTGCTGGAGGCGCGGCCCGTGCGCGGCGTCGTTTCCAACGGCATGCTGTGTTCGGGCGCCGAGCTTGGCGTCGATGCGGACGCCGACGGCATCCTCGATTTGCAGGCGCGCTTCGCGGTGGGCACGCCAGCTGCGAGCGCTCTGGGGCTCGACGACCCGGTGATCGATTTCGAAGTCACGCCGAACCGGCCCGATTGGCTGGGCGTGGACGGGATCGCGCGCGATCTTTCCGCCGCCGGCGTCGGCGCGTTCGCGGGCGGCGGCGTAAAACCCGTGCCCGGCAAATTCGCCTCGCCCATCGCGGTGGCGAGCGAAGCGCCCGAGGCGTGCCCGGCCTTCGCGGGGCGCCTGTTGCGCGGGGTGAAGAACTTCCCCTCGCCCGATTGGATGCAGAAGCGCCTGCGCGCGATCGGCCTTCGTCCGCGCAACGCGCTGGTCGACATCACGAATTATCTCTGCTTCGACCGCGCGCGCCCGCTGCACGTCTATGACGCCGACAAACTGTCGGGCCATGTGCGCGCGCGGATGGGTCGCGCTGGCGAGCGCTTTGCCGCACTCGACGGCAAAACCTATGAAGTCACGCCCGAGATGTGCGTGATCGCCGACGATGCGCGCGTGCTGGGCCTCGGCGGCGTGATCGGCGGGGCCGACACCGGCTGCACTGAGCAGACGGTGAACGTGCTGATCGAAAGCGCCTATTTCGATCCGCTGCGCATCGCGCATGCGGGGCGCGCCACGGGCGTCAACTCGGATGCGCGCTATCGCTTCGAGCGCGGCGTCGATCCCGATTTCCTCGTCCCCGGCCTTGAACTGGCGACGCGCATGGTGCTCGACATCTGCGACGGCGAGGCTTCCGACGTGATGTTGGCGGGTGCCGCGCCGGCGCCGCCCGCGCCCATCGTTTTCGACCATGACCGCGTGCGGAAATTGGCCGGCCTCGATGTGAGCCTTGCGCGCGTGCGTGCGATCCTGCGCGCTTTGGGTTTCACCGCGGCGCCGGCGGGCCAATCCTCGAAGAAGCTGGTGGTGACGCCGCCCTCCTGGCGGCGCGACGTGGAAGGTCAGGCCGATCTCGTGGAAGAGGTCGCTCGTATCGAGGGCTACGACAAGCTGCCTGCGCCCGCCCCGATCGCCGCCACGGGCCGCAGGCCGCCGGCGAGCGTTGGCGAAAGCCGCGCGCGGCTGGCGCGGCGCGCGCTCGCGGGCGCGGGCTATCTCGAAGCGGTGACGTGGAGCTTCTGCGCGGCCGAGCATGCGAAAGCGTTCGGCGGCGGCGCCACGCTCGCGCTCTCCAATCCAATCGCCGCGGACCTCGCCGCGATGCGCCCAAGCGCGCTGCCTAATCTGTTGCGCGCCGCGCAGCGCAATCTCGATTACGGGCGCCCCGATGCGCGGCTGTTCGAGATCGGCCCCGTCTATGCGGGCCCTGCGGAGAAGGATCAGCGCCGCGCCATCGCCGCGATCCGCCAGCCGCGTCCGCGCCGGCATTGGCGCGCAGGCGAAGCGCCCGATCTCTTCGACATGAAGCGCGATGCGCTGCTCGCGCTCGAAGCAATGGGCGCGCCTATCGCCTCATTGCGCGTGAGCGAGGAAGCGAGCGCCTGGTGGCGACCGGGGCGCGCCGGTACGTTGAAACTGGGCGACCGCACCGTGGCCGAGTTTGGCGATTTCCATCCGCGCACATTGGCCGCGCTCGACGTCGAAGGCCCGGCGCTGGGCTTCGAGATTTGGATCGACGCGCTGCCCCCGCCGCGCTTGCGTCCCACGCGGGCAAAGCCGCCGCTGGAGAAAAGCGAATTCATGCCGCTGCGGCGCGATTTCGCGTTCCTGGTGGACGACGCCCTGCCCGCCGCAGATCTGGTGCGCGCCGCACTGAACGCCGACAAGGCGCTGATCGCGGACGTTGCGCTGTTCGACGTGTATCGCGGTCAAGGCGTTCCTGAAGGCAAGAAGTCTCTGGCGCTCGAAGTCGTGCTGCAGCCGCAGAACAAGACAATGACGGACGACGAGATCGACGCGGTGAGCCAGCGCATTGTGGCGGCCGCGGCGAAAGCCGTCGGCGCGAGTCTACGCACGTGAGCGGACCTCCTGCGTTTTGCTCGGCTCCTGCGAAAGCAGGAGCCCATAACCCCACCACATCATCCAGCTTGGCGACGCTTTGCGTTTCTGGGCCCCAACTTTCGTTGGGGCCGAGCACACGTCATCTGGGGATGTGAATTCGGCGTTGCGAGCGGCCTCACCGCATCACTCGATCATCGCGATCCAGCCGTCCTCGTCGATCACTTTGACGCCGAGCGCTTCGGCTTCCTTGAGCTTCGATCCGGCGCCCGGTCCCGCCACGACGAGATCGGTTTTCTTCGACACGGAGCCCGCGACCTTCGCGCCCAAGCGCACGGCGCGCGCCTTGGCTTCATCGCGCGTCATCTTCTCCAGACTGCCGGTGAACACGATCGTCATGCCGGCGATGGGGCTCGACGCGGCGGCGGCGACCGGCTCGTCGCGCACGCGCACGCCTTCGGGATTCTTCTTCGCATCGTACAACAGGCGGTCGAGGACGCCGCGATTGTGCGGCTCGGCGAAGAAATCGGCCAGCCGCTCCGCCGCCACGGGGCCGACGCCGTCGACATCCGAAAGCGCTGCGAAATCCTCGCCCGGGCGCTGGCGCGCCGCCGCGCGCACGGTTTCCGCGAACGCATCCCAAACCGTGAAGCGCAACGCGAGCGTATCCCACAAGCTGGGAGGAAAACGCGGGAGCGCGAGCGCGCGCCCGCGCGCGGCGAAATCGCGATCCTCCAGCAGGCTCGCGCCCGTCAAGCGCTCGCCGCCATCGAGCAGCACACGCAGATTAGCTTCGCTCATGCCCTCCACGGCGCGCAGCGCGCGATACTCAGGGCCCGCTGCCCCTTTGCCCGTGTGGCGTGGCGAGGCCGCTTCCGCCGCTTCGCGCAGGCGATCCCACGAGACGAACGCGCGTGCGAGCACGCCGGCCGTCGTTTCGCCGATGTCGCGTACGCCCAGCGCGTAGACGAAGCGCGACAGCACGATTTCGCGGCGCGCCTCGATTGAAGCCAGAAGATTGGAGACGCTCTTTTCGCCATAGCCGTCGCGCTCGAGGATGGCGGGCGCGTGCGCGGCGAGGCGAAAGATGTCGCCCGGCTCCTTCACGAAGCCCGCCTCGTAGAATTCGACGATCTGCTTCTCGCCCAGCCCTTCGATATCGAACGCGCGGCGCGACACGAAATGCTTCAGATGCTCGATGCGCTGGAACGGGCACGCGAACTCGCCGGTGCAGCGCGCGACCGAGGATTCCTCGAACGAGACGTTCGTGGCGAGCGGACATGGGCACACATGGGGAAACTCGTACGGACGGGCGCCGGGCGGGCGTTTTTCGATCACCACATCGACGATCTGCGGGATCACGTCGCCGGCGCGCTGGATCACCACCGTATCGCCGATGCGCAAATCCTTGCCGTCGCGGATCGCTTCGCCGTCCGATCCGATCGCCTTGATGTAATCCGGATTGTGCAAGGTGGCGTTCGTCACGGTGACGCCGCCGACGAAGACCGGCTTGAGCCGCGCTACGGGGGTCAGCGCGCCGGTGCG
>JBFWWB010000064.1:0-15138 GCA_050246435.1 Hyphomonadaceae bacterium | reverse complement strand
GCCGCCATCCCGTCCCGATTTGCAGCAAAACAGCGCCGCCTTCGAACACCTGCCGTTGGTGAAGCCGACGGGATTCCGCGAATATGACGCGCGCTGGTGGTTCGGCGCGCAGGGGTCGGCCAAGGCGCCGGAGATCAACCTGATCGGCGTGCAGGCGCTGGGCCTGGCGATGGGCGCGCTGATGGCCGAGCGCGGCGTCGCGCCGAAGATCGTCGTCGGCCACGATTACCGCGCCTATTCGCTCTCCATTAAGCAAGCGCTGATCATCGGCCTGCTGGAGGCCGGCCTCGAAGTGCACGACATCGGCCTGGCGCTTTCGCCGGTGGCCTATTTCGCGCAATTCGCGCTCGATGTTCCCGCTGTGGCGATGGTGACCGCCAGCCACAACGAGAACGGGTGGACCGGGGTGAAGATGGGCATGGAGCGCCCGCTCACCTTCGGCCCGGAAGAGATGACGCGTCTAAAGGAGATCGTGCTGACGGGCGCGTTCAAGCCGCGCGCCGGGGGTGCGCTCATCCGCATCGACGATATGCGCGCGCGCTATCTGGACGAGGTGGCGAAGATCCAACTCTCACGGCCGATCAAGGTGGTGGCGGCGTGCGGCAACGGCACAGCCGGCGCCTTCGCGCCCGAAGCGCTGCGCCGGATTGGCGCGGAGGTGATCGAACTCGATTGCACGCTCGATTGGCGCTTCCCGAAATACAACGCCAACCCGGAAGACGCCGCGATGCTGCACGCGATGGCCGACGCCGTGCGCGAGCACAACGCCGACCTCACGCTCGGTTTCGACGGCGACGGCGACCGCTGCGGCGTGGTGGACGACGAGGGCGATGAAATCTTCGCCGACAAGATCGGCCTCATGCTCGCGCGCGATCTCTCCGCGCATTACCGGGATGCGAAATTCGTGGTGGATGTGAAATCGACCGGCCTCTACGCCGTCGATCCCGTACTGAAGGCCAACGGCGCTAGCGTCGATTTCTACAAGACGGGCCATTCCTACATCAAACGCCGCACCACGCAGCTGCAGGCGCTCGCCGGCTTCGAGAAATCGGGCCATTTCTTCTTCCGCCCGCCGCTGGGCCTCGGCTATGACGACGGCATCGTCGCCGGCATCGCGGTGCTGGCCATGCTCGACCGCAATCCCGGCAGTAAGCTTTCCGATCTCAAGAAGGCGCTGCCGCTTTCCTTCACCTCGCTCACGATGTCGCCGCACGCCGACGACGAGAAGAAATACGGCGTGGTGGACCAGGTGGTGGCGCAATACGAAAAGCTGGCCGCCGGCGGCGGCAAGATTTTGGGGCGCGACATCCGCGACGTGAACACCGTGAACGGCGTGCGCGTGACCTTGACGGACGGCTCCTGGGTGCTGGTGCGCGCCTCCTCCAACAAGCCGGAGCTCGTCGTCGTCGTGGAGAGCATGCAGAGCGAAGACGATATGCGCGCGCTCTTCCGCGAGGAAGTGAAGCCGCGCCTCGCCGCCTTCTCCGAAGTCGGCGCGTACAACCAGGAGATTTAAAGCCGATGCGCGTGACGATGATCGGCGCTGGCTATGTGGGCCTCGTTTCCGGCGCGTGCTTCGCCGATTTCGGGCACGTGGTGACCTGCGTCGACAAGGACGAAACGAAGATCCGCAAGCTCAAGGCCGGCGAAATGCCGATCTACGAGCCGGGACTGGATCAGCTGGTGGCGACCAACACCCGCGAGGGGCGCCTCTTCTTCTCGGTGGACGCGAGCGATGCGATCCGCAACGCCGACGCGGTGTTCATCGCGGTGGGCACGCCTAGCCGCCGCGGCGACGGCCATGCCGACCTTTCCTATGTGTTCGCCGCCGCCGAGGAGATCGCCGACCTGATGGAAGGCTACACCGTGGTGGTCACCAAATCGACGGTGCCGGTCGGCACCGGCGACCGCGTAGAGGAGATCATCCGCAAGCGACGGCCCGATGCGGATTTCGCCGTCGTCTCCAACCCGGAATTTCTGCGCGAGGGCGCGGCGATCAACGATTTCAAGCGGCCCGACCGCATCGTGGTGGGCGCCGACGATGAGCGCGCGCGCGAGGTGATCCGCGAACTTTACCGCCCGCTGTTCCTGAACGAGACGCCGATCGTGTTCACCGACCGGCGCACCTCCGAGCTCACGAAATACGCCGGCAATGCGTTCCTTGCGATGAAGATCACCTTCATCAACGAGATGGCCGATCTCTGCGAGAAGGTCGGCGCGGACGTGCAGGCCGTGGCGCGCGGCATCGGGCTGGACGGGCGCATCGGCGCCAAATTCCTGAATGCGGGCCCCGGCTATGGCGGCTCTTGTTTCCCGAAGGACACGCTTGCCCTGGTGCGCACGGCGCAGGAAAGCGGCGCGCCGGTGCGGCTGGTGGAAACCACGGTGCGCGTGAACGACGAACGCAAGAAGGCGATGGCGCAGCGCATCATCGATGCGGCCGGCGGCGGCGTGCGCGGCAAGACCGTCGCGGTGCTCGGCCTCACCTTCAAGCCGAACACCGACGACATGCGCGACAGCCCCGCGCTGGACATCGTGCCCGCGCTGTTGGAAGCCGGCGCGCAAGTGCGCGCCTTCGATCCGGAGGGCATGGAGGAAGCGCGCAAGCTGCTGCCCGGCGTCGAATTCGCGAGCGGCCCTTATGAATGCGTGCGTGGCGCCGACGTCGTGGCGCTGGTGACCGAATGGGACCAGTTCCGCGCCCTCGATCTCGACCGGCTGAAATCGCTGGTGGCAGCACCCGTGATCGTCGATCTGCGCAACATCTATTCCCGCCGCGATATGGCTCAGCGCGGTCTCACTTATCACAGCATTGGCCGCCCCTGATGGAACACGCCGCATGACGAAGCTGTTTCCCGCGATCCTGTGCGGCGGTTCGGGCACGCGGCTGTGGCCGCTCTCGCGCGCGGCGCGGCCGAAACAGTTCCACGCGCTGACCGGCGATAAAAGTCTTCTGGCCGATACGATCCTGCGCGCGCTGACCCTGCCGGGAGTGGGCGCGGAAGACATCCTGCTGATCTCGGGGGAGCGCCTCGCCGGGCCCGTGCGCGAGGAGATGCAGGCGACCATGGCGCAAGCCGCGCGGCTGATCGTCGAGCCGATCGCCAAGAACACCGCGCCCGCCGCAGCCCTCGCCGCGTTCGCCGCGCTCGATGCGGCGCCCGACAGCCTGGTGCTGTTGCTGCCTTCCGATCACCATGTCGGCGATGAATCCGCTTTCCGCGCCACCATCGCGCAGGGCGCTGAGCTGGCTGCGCGCGGCTTCATCGTCACGTTCGGGATCAAGCCGGACAAGCCCCATGTCGGCTATGGATACATCCAGCGCGGAGCGGCAGAGGCGCCCGGCTTCCGCGTCGCGAAATTCCATGAAAAGCCGAAGCTCGCAGACGCCGAACGCATGCTGCATCTCGGCGGGCACGATTGGAATTCCGGCATCTATCTGTTTCGGCCGGATATCTATCTCGAAGAACTCGGCAAATACGCGCCCGCCGTGCGAGACGCGGCCGAGCGCGCGTGGCGCGCCGCCTCCGCTGCGGATGGCGCTATCCGACCCGAACCGCAGGCGTGGGGCGAAAGCCCCTCCATCTCCATCGACCATGCGGTTGCTGAGAGGACCGATCGCGCCGCCACGGTGCCTGCGGACATGGCGTGGAGCGATGTGGGCGGCTGGCAAGCCCTTTGGGACATCACACCCAAGGCCGAGGGCGGCAACGTGCTGAGCGGCGACGTGATCAGCATCGACGCGCAAAATTGCTATGTGCGCGCGGGCGATCGGTTGGTGGCGCTGATCGGGGTTTCCGATCTCGTCGTGATCGAAACGGCGGATGCCGTGTGCATCGCCCCGCGCGAGCGCGCCGAGGAAGTGAAAAAAGTGGTCGAAGCGCTGAGCGGCGCCGGCCGCAAGGACATGTTGTGACACCCGCAGAAGCTTGGGGGCTGATCGACACGCACGCCGCAACCCTCGCCCCGCGGCGCATCCTCGATCTCTTCGCGGAGGATCCCGGGCGCATCGAAGCCTTCACCATCGCCGCCCCGCATTTGCGGCTCGATCTCTCCAAGGAAAAGCTCGACGAGCGCGCCGTCGATGCGCTGCTGGCGCTGGCCGCGGCGACCGATCTCGAAGGCTGGCGCGCGCGCATGTTCGCCGGCGAGATCATCAACACCACCGAACGGCGCGCCGTGCGCCATGCCGCGCTGCGCGCGCCGTCCCCCCCGCCTGAGATCGCCGAAACCCGCGCCCGTATGGCCGCGTTCGCCGCGGATTTCCGCGAGGGGCGGGTCAAAGGCGCGGGCGGCGCGGCGCTGAACGCCATCGTGCATATCGGCATCGGCGGCTCCGATCTCGGCCCCCGCCTGCTCTACGATGCGCTGAAGGAATTCCGCGCTAGCGGCGTGACCTTGCGGTTCGCCGGCAATGTCGACGGCGCGGAGATCGATGATGCGCTCGAAGGGCTCGACCCCCAGCGCACCTTGATCGCCGTCGTTTCCAAGACATTCACCACCCTGGAGACGATGACCAACGCCGAAACCGCGCGCGCTTGGCTGCGCGCCGGCCTGAGCGGCCGTGAAGACGTTGGCGATCATTTCGTCGCCGTTTCGGCGGCGCCGGAAAAAGCCGCCGCCTGGGGCGTGCGAGCGGACCGCGTGTTTCCGTTCTGGGATTATGTCGGCGGGCGCTATTCGCTATGGTCCGCGGTGGGCCTGTCGGCGGCGTGTGCGCTGAAGCCCGGTGCGTTCGAGGCGCTGCTCGCCGGGGCGGCCGAAATGGACGCGCATTTCCGCGATGCGCCTTTGCGGCGCAACGCGCCGGTGATGGCGGCGTTCGTGCACCTGTGGAACCGCGCGGCGCTGAACGCCGCTTCCTATGTGTGCGCGCCCTATGCGCGCCGCCTGCAGCTGCTGCCCGCTTTCCTGCAGCAGCTCGAAATGGAATCGAACGGCAAACGGGTGACGCGCGAAGGCGAGACGTTGGTCCGCTTGGCGGCGGGCGTCACCTGGGGGGAGCCCGGCACCAACAGCCAGCACTCCTTCTTCCAATTGCTGCATCAGGGGCTGGATCGCATCCCGGTGGAATTCCTGATCGTCGAAGCAGGTCTCGGCGGGGGGCCGGCGCACCGCACGGCGCTGCTTTCCAACGCGCTGGCGCAGGCCGAAGCGCTGCTCGTCGGCAAGACGGCGGCGGCGGCGGAAGCAGAAATGCGCGCAGGCGGCATGGCGGCGGATGAAGCGCGCCGCCTCGCGCCGCATCGCGCGTTTCCGGGAGGCCGCGGCTCGACCGTGATCGGGCTCGACCGGCTGACGCCGGAGGCTCTGGGGGCGCTGCTCGCCTTCTACGAACACCGCACCTTCGCGCAAGGCGCACTGATGCAGATCAATTCGTTCGACCAGTGGGGCGTGGAGCTGGGCAAGCAGATGGCGGGATCGCTCTCGGCCGCGCTCGACGGCGCGCGCGGCGCGGAAGACCGCGATCCCTCAACCCGCGCCTGGGTCGCACGCCTTAAAAACGGCGTCGCGAACTGAAACAGCTTGTGTGATGCGCGCGGGCCCCCACCCGGCGCATAAGGCGCGCGGGGGCCAGGCGAACAGGGGAGCGGAAGCGCATGTGCGGCATTATCGGCGTGCTGGGAAACGAACCCGCGGCTCCGCGCCTGATCGAGGCGCTGCGGCGGCTGGAATATCGCGGCTACGATTCCGCGGGCGTGGCCGTCATGGCGCAGGGCCGCATCGAGCGCCGCCGCGCCTCCGGCAAGATCAGCCGCCTTGAGGCCGCCCTCGCCGCCGCCCCGCTCGCGGGTGAAAACGGCATCGGCCATACGCGCTGGGCCACCCATGGCGCCCCGACGGAGAACAACGCCCACCCGCACAAATCCGGCGCCGTCGCCGTGGTGCATAACGGCATCATCGAGAATTTCCGCGGTCTGCGCACCGAATTGGAAAAGCGCGGGCGCGTGTTCGAATCCGAAACGGACACCGAAATCATCGCGCAGATGATCGCTGCCTATCTGGAGGACGGCGCCAAGCCTGCCGACGCCGTCTCCAAGGCGCTGGCGCGGATGACCGGCGCCTACGCGATCGCCGTGCTGTTCGAGGGTGAGAACGATCTGCTGATCGGCGCGCGCAAGGGGAGCCCGCTGGTCGTGGGCGTCGGCCGCGGCGAGATGTTCTTAGGCTCCGATGCGATCGCGCTGACGCCCTTCACGCAGAATGTCATCTATTTGGAGGAAGGCGACATCGCGATCCTCACGCATGACAGCGTGGAGATCCGCGATGCGGCGGGCCGCCGGGCCAAACGTGCGCAGCATCTCGTGCAGGGCGCGGGCGCCGCCGTGGAGAAAGGCAAGTTCCGCCACTTCATGCAGAAGGAAATCTACGAGCAGCCCGAAGCGCTGGGCCGCACCCTGGCGCTCTATGTGCATCCCTTGCACGAAGCGGCCGAACCGCCGAACGCCGCCTCGCTCGACTTCAAATCCATGAAGCGGCTGCACATCGTGGCGTGCGGCACCGCCTACCTGGCCGGCCGCGTCGCGGAATATTGGTTCGAGCGGCTCGCCGGATTATCGGTGGAATGCGACGTCGCCTCCGAATTCCGCTACCGCGACCCCGCCACGGAAGACGGCGAAGGCGCCCTTTTCATTTCGCAATCCGGCGAAACCGCCGACACGTTGGCTGCTTTGCGTTTGTGCAAGGAGCGCGGCCTCAAGACGCTGGGGCTGGTCAATGTCGCGACCTCCTCCATCGCGCGCGAATGCGACGTGGCGCTGCCGACGCTCGCCGGGCCGGAAATCGGCGTCGCCTCCACCAAGGCGTTCACCGCGCAACTGGCGGCGCTGGCCGCGCTCGCGCTTTACGCCGCCCGCCAGCGCGGGCGCATCGATCAGGCCGAGGAAGCGCGCCTCGCCAACGTCCTCTACGAGGCGCCGCGCCTGATCGGCGAAGCCATTGGCGTGGATGCGGCGATCCAGAAGATCGCGCAGAGCTTGGTGGAAGCGCGCGACGTGCTGTTCATCGGGCGCGGCGCGATGTTCCCGCTGGCGCTCGAAGGCGCGCTGAAGCTCAAGGAAATCTCCTACATCCACGCCGAGGGCTATGCGGCGGGCGAGCTGAAGCATGGGCCGATCGCGCTCGTGGACGAGCACACGCCCACCGTCATGCTGGCGCCGCACGATGCGCTGTTCGAGAAATCCTTCTCCAATCTGGAGGAAGTGGCCGCGCGCGGCGGGCGCGTGCTGTTGCTCACCGATCCGGCGGGCCACGAGGCCGCGCACGGCAAGCCCTGGGCGGAGATCGCGCTGCCGGCGTGCGATCCGTTCATCGCGCCGATCGTGTACGCAGCGCCCGTGCAACTGATCGCCTATCACGTCGCCGCCCTCAAAGGCACGGACGTGGATCAACCGCGCAATTTGGCGAAATCCGTGACGGTGGAATAGCTGGCCAACAATCGAAGCGAGGTTAACAACGCGGGACCGCTATCCCGTTTTGGTGGCGCAGCTTTTGCGAGGACCGGAGATCATACCGAGCGTTCATCGCCATGCTAGTAGACCTCGACAGAACGCTGCTTCTCTTCGTTAACGAAGCGGCTCCGCACACGGCGCTTGGCAAACTAATATACTTTGCAGGCACCGTTGACATAGTCCGCGGGTTTCCAATCTTCATCGCGCTCGTGTGGCTGTGGCTGGAAGGTCAGAACGATCGCCGCGCACGTATGCTGGCCGGGCTTGCTGCGGCCTGTGCGGCGGTGATTGCGTCGGTATGGATACAACACATCGTGTTCGTCCATGTCCGCCCTTTCTTGGACCCGACGCTTGGGATCGCGATGCCCAGTTGGGAAGCTGCCGACCGTTGGGATCATCTCAACTCCTTCCCCAGCGACACCGCGACTTTGTTCTTCGCGCTGGCGACGGTGGTCGCAGTTGAGAGGCCCCGGTGGGGTTTGGTGGCGTTCGCTTGGGCGCTGGTGACCACCGGCCTAGAGCGCGTCGCTTTCGGCTATCATTATCCGAGCGACATCGTCGCCGCGGCAGTGCTGGGCCCTTGCGCGGTTTGCGGATTCGCCCGGAGCCCTTGGATCACGGGACTCTCCGCTCGCATCACTGCGATGTTTCACGGACGCCAGTCAGCGCTCAACGCCCTGTTCTTTATCGTCATGGCCGAGGCCTATACCGAGTTCTCAAGTCTCGAAAAGGCGTTGCGCGCTGTTCTCATGGTGCATGCGCTCACTCCCACAAGCTAGCGAACGCTGGGATCGCATGGAGATGATTAGGTGCGCGTGCGCCACTTGGCCTGATCGCCGAACTTGTCGTCTTAAATCCCCGCGACGCGGATCAGTTCGGAATAAGCCAGCGCGATATGATAGAAGGAGCTGGCAGGCGCGGGCTCATCGATGAACACGCCTTCCGCGCTGCAGCGATCACGCCAGAGCCCTTCCAGAACGCCAGTGAAATAAAGCTGCAGCGCATCGTCCGCCGCGGCGATGTCTGCTTCGCCGCCGAGCCCCGCTTCGTAACGCACCAGTGCGGCCTTCAGCCATTCCGTTTGCGCCCACAAACGCGAGGAGCGCGTCTTGGCGCCGCCGGCGCGCCAGGTTTCCTCGATCAGCAGCGCGCCATTGCGCCCGTTGGCGTGCGCGTGCGTCCAAAGCCGATCGGCCTTCGCGCCATGATCTTCCCCGCTGGAGCGCCGCCAGCGATCGAGCAGCCAAACCCATTCGCAATGATGGCCCGGTTCGCAATATAGCCCGTCATCGCCCGGCGCCGGGGCGCTCCAATCATCGAGGAAATATTCGCCGAGCGCGCCGTTGGCGGCATCGTAGAAATAGTTCTCGAACAGGCCCGCCATCTCGCGCGCCAGCGCGCCGCCGGGCGCTGCGCCCGCCTCGTCAAGCGCTAGGCCCGCTTCGAACAGATGCATATGCGGATTCTGCCAGCGGGGCTTCGGCTTCACCTCGCCTTCGAGAAAGCCGCCGTTCGGCCCACGCTGCGTTTCGAGATAGGCGAACAGATCGGCGAGGCGCGCATCGGCCCGCTGGGGAAATGCAGCCCGCGCCTGCGCGCACGCGAACAGGCCGAACGCCTGGCAATAGAGATTGCGCCGCGCATCGATCAACACGCCTTTCTCGTCGAGCAGGTGGCCCACGCCGCCGCCTTCGGCGCGCCCGCGCCCTTCCAGCACGGCGAGGCCCGCGTCCACGCGCTCCCACCAGGGGCCACCCCAGCCCATCCGCCCCGCCAGCGCGAACACGAAGGTTTGGCGCGCCTGGACGCGCACCCGGCGCGGCCCCGCCGGCACGCTCAAATCCGTATCGAGCTTTTCGTGGAACTGACCATGCGCGGCATCAAACCCCGCATCGGCCCAGAGCGGCAGCGCCGCATCGAACAGCCACGCCTTCGCAGCGCGCGCCCGCTCGATCAAAGAACTCAAGCCGCGCGCTCCGCCTCACGCACGGCGGCCACGATCTCGCTCACCGCGGCGCGCACGAGCGCATCGTCATCGCCTTCCGCCATGATGCGCACCACCGGCTCGGTGCCCGAGGCGCGCACGACGACGCGGCCCTTATCGCCCAATCTTTTCTGCACCGCCTTGATAACGCCCTTCACTTCGCTGCGTTCCAGCGGTTTGCCGCCGCGCTCGACGCGGACGCTTTCGAGAATTTGCGGCGCGGGCTCGAACAGGTGGCACACCTCCGACACCGGCTTGCCCGAGCGCACCAGCACGGACAGCACCTGCAGCGCCGCGATCAGCCCGTCCCCAGTGGTGGAAAAATCCGACAACACGATATGACCGGATTGTTCGCCGCCCAGATTGTAGCCGCCCGCGCGCATCGCTTCGACGACGTAGCGGTCGCCTACCTTGGTGCGCTCCAGCGCGATGCCGAGGCCGGCGAGATAGCGCTCCAAGCCTAGATTGGACATGATCGTGGCGACGACGCCCGGGCGCGTCAGCGCGCCGGATTCCTTCCACGATGTGGCGATCAGCGCCATGAGCTGATCGCCGTCGATCACCTGGCCCTTCTCGTCCACCAGCACGACGCGGTCGGCGTCGCCATCCAGCGCGATGCCGATGTCGGCGCGGTATTTCAGCACCGCCTCTTTCAGCGCGCGCGTATCGGTGCTGCCGACCTCTTCGTTGATGTTGAAGCCGTTCGGCTCAACCCCGATCGGAAACACTTCGGCGCCCAATTCATAGAGCGCTTCCGGCGCCACGCGGTATGCGGCGCCATTGGCGCAATCTATGACCACGCGCAGGCCGGAAAGCCGCATGCCGCGCGGGAACGTCGCCTTGATGATCTCGATATAGCGCGATTGCGCATCGTCGATGCGCTTGGCGCGGCCGAGCGCGACAGGTGCGGCGAGCCCTTCGTCCAACCGGCGTTCCATCAGCTTTTCGATTTTGGCTTCCACTTCGTCGGAGAGCTTGTAACCGTCCGGCCCGAAAAGCTTGATGCCGTTGTCGAAATATTTGTTGTGGCTGGCCGAGATCATCACGCCCAGATCGGCGCGCAGCGAGCGCGTCAGCATCGCCACCGCCGGCGTCGGCAGCGGGCCGAACAGCACGACGTCCATCCCCACCGCGGTGAAGCCCGCCACCAGGGCCGGCTCCAGCATGTAGCCGGAAAGCCGCGTGTCCTTGCCGATCACCGCCAGGTGACGGCGTTCGCTGCCGGAATGGAACAAAGCGCCCGCCGCCATGCCGGCGCGCAGAGCCACCTCCGGCGTCATCGGGAAGGCGTTCGACGTGCCCCGGATGCCGTCGGTTCCGAAATAGGCGCCGGCCATGTTGTGCTTGAAACTCCTGCGGTTTCGCCCGTTGCGATGGGTGCGCCGGGCGTGGGCGATGCTAGCAGAAACGCGATGGAATGGCGCCCCCTGCTTGGGCTATTCGGATTAACCAAATGGGCGCCGAAATCGTGGCAAGCAGGCGTGCGCCTGCCCCGCAGCGGCCGCCCGAACCGAGCTTAAGGAGCATCCGCGATGGCGACGCTCGCCTCCGCGCCCAAGCCCGCCCAAGACGCCGCCGGCGACGACGCGAGCCTTCCGTTCGAACTCACCATCCTCATGCCCTGCCTCAACGAAGCCGAAACTCTGGCGATCTGCGTCCGCAAGGCGCGCGGCTTCCTGGAGCGCGCAGGCGTTTCTGGCGAAGTGTTGATCGCCGACAACGGCAGCACGGACGGCTCCCAGGAACTGGCGCGGCGCGCCGGCGCGCGCGTGGTGGATGTGCCGGCGCGCGGCTATGGCGCAGCTTTGCTCGGTGGAATCGCGGCGGCGCGCGGACGTTTCATCATCATGGGCGACGCCGACGATTCCTACGATTTCGAGCGCTTGGACGCGTTCGTGGAGCGGCTCCGCGCGGGCGACGAACTGGTGATGGGCAACCGCTTCCAGGGCGGCATCGCCAAAGGCGCCATGCCCTTCCTGCACCGCTGGCTGGGCAATCCAGTGCTTTCCTTCATGGGCCGGCTGTTCTTCGATATTCCCATCGGGGATTTTCATTGCGGCCTGCGCGGTTTTTCCAAAGAAGCGATCGACAGGCTGGGCCTGCGCGCCCCAGGTATGGAATTCGCCAGCGAAATGGTGGTGAAGGCCTCGCTCAACGGGCTGCGCATGAGCGAGGCGCCGACGACACTCTCGCCCGATGGCCGCTCGCGCGCGCCGCACCTGAAAACCTGGCGCGACGGCTGGCGCCATCTGCGCTTCCTGCTGCTGCATAGCCCGCGCTGGCTGTTCTTCTATCCGGGCCTTATCCTGATGGTGCTGGGCGTGTTCGTGGCCGGCGTGCTGGCGCCCGGCGCGGTCCGCGTGACGCCGACCCTCGAACTCGATTTCCACACCCTGATCGCGGCGTGCTTCGCCGTGATCGTCGGCTCGCAATTGCTGATGTTCGGCTTCGTGGCGCGGCGCTACGCGATGATGGAGGGCTTCCTGCCTTCCAAGCACACGCTGCACGGTTTGCTGGAAGGGCTGACGCTCGAACGCATCCTGCAGAGCGCCGGCGTGCTGCTGGCGATCGGCATAGGCGGGGTGATCTGGTCGCTCTGGTTCTGGGCTTCGCTTGGCTTCGGCGCGATCGAATATCCGCTGGTGCTTCGCGTGCTGGTGATCGCGCTTTCCGCGGTGGTGGTCGCGGTGCAGATGGCGGCGAGCGCATTCCTCGTTTCGGTGTTCTCGCTGCGCGCCTAAGCCAGCGCGCACGGATGGCGGATGCGCGCGTAATCTACATCCGATTCATACAGGCCGATCAAAGCAGGATGCACGCCGAAGCTTTCGAGGCCGCGGCGGTCGTACAGGCGCTCCAGGCGTTCGCGCCCCGCCTCTCCCCGCCCTTCCGCCGCGTCTGCGATCGCCGCTGCGCGGGTTTTGTAGGAGATCAGCCGCCGCGCCGGCATGAAACGCGCAGGCAGAGCGTGCGGCCGGCGCAACAGCGCCGCCGCCAATTCGCGCGCGATCCACGGCGAAGCGGTGAAGCCGTCGCGCCGGAAGCCCGCCGCCAGCCACAGGCCCGCCAGATGCGTTTCGCCGAGCAGCGGGAAACCGTCCGCCGCGATCGCACGATAGCCGATGGCGCTGGGGCGCCAATCGAGCGCCGCGAGCGCTGCCTCGCCAGCTTCCGCCAGCATCGCCGGCAACCGCGCGAGATCGCCGGCGGCCGGCGGCGCAGCGGCAAGTGAAACGGCCGACGTCGCGCCCAGATACGCCTCGCCCCCCGCGCGCGGCACGAGATGGAAGCCGCCCGCCGCGCCGCGCTCCACTGTGCGCAGCACGCCGGGCATCGCCGGCGCGCCCGTGGCCGTCAGCGCGCCGCCCGCCTCGAACGCCAGGCGCGGAATTTCGCCGGCGGCCTCGGGAAGGCCGTCCAGCAGCGCTTGCGCGAACGGTCCGTTCGCCAACACCACCGCGCCAGCGGCGAAGCGCGCGCCAGCGGCCGTCTCGACGCGCCAGGCGGAGCCGTCGCGCGCGACCGCCGTCGCCATCGCGTCGAAGCGCGTCGCGCCGAGCGCGGCGATAGCGGCGTCATAGGCGGCGATCACGCCGCCGGCGTCGATCCATCCATCCGGGATCCAAAGCCCGCGCGCGTCGCGCGAGACCGGCAGGCCTGCGCGTGCGAGCGCAGCTTCGATCTCGCGCAAGGTTTCCGCCTCCAGCGCGCCGGCGGCGGTGTCGCGCAGCACCGCGCCGCGCTGCGCGCGCAGCGGTGCGTCGGCGCTCAGCTCGGCGCAGAGCGGCGCCCAGAGCGGCAAAGCCTCGATCGCCAGGCGCGCGCGTTCGGCCAGGGCGGTGTCCGCCATCTGGCCGCGCACCAGTTCGCCCCACGCGTTGAGCATGGCGCCGGCCGCCAGGCTCGCCCCGCCCGCGCGGTCCGCCGGGCCGGCAACGGCGACGCGCACGCCCGGAGCCTCGCCCAGCAGCCGATGCGCCAGCGCCAAGCCGACCGCGCCGTTGCCGACGATGAAAATGTCGAAAGTTTTGGGCTGGCCCATGCGCGGGAATTAGAAAGCCGCTAGCGGCGGAACGCCAGCAGCCGCGAGCCGGCGAAATTGACGGCCAGCCCTGCAATCGCCCCGCATCCGGCCGCGATCACCGGCGCGCGCGCCAGCCAATCCGCCGTCAACGCCAGGAACACGCCGTAATTCACCAGCGCGCCGAGGCTGTTGGCGGCGAGATAAAGGAGCCATTGCCGCGCGAGCGGCGCGGATCGGAGATGCCGGAACGCCGTGACGCGGTTGACTGTGAAGGTGAAATGCATCCCCGCGGCGAGCGAAATCAGCCGCGCAAGCGCGTTCGAGGCGCCGAGCGCCAGGCCAACCTTCAGCACCAGCGCATCGACCACGAAACCGCCCGCGCCGACTAGCGCGAACAAGGCGAGCATGCGGCCTTCGCGCCGCGCCTTGCCCCACAGCGATCCCCGGTTCGGCTCCGCGCCCGCGTCCATGCCGCCTGCTTTTTCCTCGCCCTCGGCTTGCGGGAGAATGCCGGGCGTGCTGCTTGGCCGGGTGACCGGCTTGCTGCGCGCCATCATCTTCTACCCGCTCGTCGCCATCGTGAGCGCGCTCATTATCATGGCGAGCGTCAATTTCGCCGCCTTCCCGCCGAAGATCGCCCCGCAAAACGGCGCCGCAGCCGCAGACGACGGGTTGGCGTTCGACGCCGAGGCGCTGTCGCACCTCGACGCCGGGCCCGATCAGGTCCGCCATGTCATGCGCGACGAGTTGGGCGCGATCACCAGCGTGCAGATCGCCACCCTGGCCGGGCGGAAGGAAGCCACGCCCGCCCGCACGGGGGCGCGCCTGCTGCTGACGCCGGAGGCCGCCGCGCGCTTCGCCGGCAAGGCGCTGATCGTGGAGGCGCGCGTGCGCCCGCTGCCCTACGTGACCGCCGAGAAGGTGGCCGTCGCCATCGAAGCGGAGAGCGGGCCTGCGGCATGGATCGTCGAGCCTTTCCCGCCGACGGCCGTGACCGACGCGCAAAGCGGCGACGTCGGCACGTCGCTGTGGCTGCGCTTCACGATCCCGCCGATCGACGGCGCGCCCAAGGCGGTCGGCTTTTGGCCCTCGGCGCAGGATCAGGACTCCAATTTCGGCTTCGAGCTGCTGGAGGTGCGCGTGCGCCCGGCTCAACCCGGCCGCGCCTAAAGCGTGAATTGCTGGCGCGCGCGCAGCCGCCGCGCCGCGCCGCGCAACAGCAACCCCGCGCCGACCAATCCCGCGGAGAAAGCCGCGGCCGCCTTGCTCGCGGGCGAATGCGCGAATTTGAGAAAATAACGGAAGAATGAGCGCGCCTTCGCCGCCTCCACTTTGAACGGGCTCGCAGCGCTCGTGGACTTTGCGTGCAGCGCGCGCGCTTGCGGCGTGAACAGCACCGCCCCGCCCGCTTCGAGCGCGCGGCGGCAAATGTCCAAATCCTCCGCATGCAGGAAATAGCCCTCGTCGAAGCCGCCCAGCGTGCGGAAGGCCTCCGCCGTCATCGCCATCGCCGCCCCGCTCACCGCGCCCACCGCCAGCGGCGCGGCGGGCACGGGATCGCGCTCGCGATGGGGATCGCGGAAGAGGCGCGAATAGCGTTCGAGCCCGCCCAGGCCCGCCGCCGCCACGAGCGCGTTCCACGGGGTGATCACGTCGCGCCGGCCGCCGCGCTGTTCGCGCCC
>JBFWWB010000063.1:0-16074 GCA_050246435.1 Hyphomonadaceae bacterium | reverse complement strand
GCCCTAGGCAAGCGGGAAGGCCGCCTTAGCTCAGCTGGTAGAGCACCTGATTTGTAATCAGGGGGTCGCAGGTTCGAGTCCTGCAGGCGGCGCAGCGGCCGAAACGTCGCCGCGCCGGGCGGCGCGATCCCCCGCCGGCGTTCGGCGATAGGGGTCCATCGTGCCGCGCCGGCGGCGCAGCACGCGCCCGGGCAGCGAGCGCGCTCGCGCCAAGGCCACCCAATCGTCGTGCACCTCCTTCGCCAGACCAGAGAGGAACACTCCCGCGCAAACGCCCCAAGCGGCGGCGGCTTCCGCGCGCGAATGCGCGGCGACCAGAAACTCGTGGCGCGGCAAGCGCAGCCGGAAAACCTGGAGTTCCGTCAGCGGCGTCATGGCGGAAATCGGCGCGCGGCCTCCCTCGCCCGCGCCGGTTGATCCGGCCTCGGCGCAGCAACAAGAGGAAAACCATACGCCGCGCGCGTCAACCGCGCGCACCGATGGCCGATGGCGCGCTCCCCGGCGCGGGGCCGAGCCAAATCGCCGCCTGTTCGCGCCCGCTGGCGGCGATATAGCTGGCCGCGACGGTTTGGAGGTAATCGGATGCGGCGCGTGCGAACCTTTGCGGCGCTGACGGCCTGCTTGGCGGCGCTCGCCGCGTGCGGCCCGGCCCAAGCCCCGACCCCGCCCGAACAGCCCGGCGGCGAGGCGGCGCCCGCGCCCGCCGCCGTGCTCGATCCCGCGATCGCGGCGAAGATCGCGGCGCTGCCCGCCCCGTACAATCAGGCCGACTACGAAAACGGACGGAAAATCTTCAATCAGTGCCGCGCCTGCCATCTGACGGAGGCCGGCGCCGGCCACCGCGTGGGACCCAATCTGCATGGCGTGTTCGGCCGCAAGGCCGGCGCAGCGGCGAACTTCGCCTATTCCGATGCGGTGAAAAATTCCGGCATCGTCTGGGACGCCGAGAAGCTCGATCATTGGCTGGAGCAGCCGCGCGCATTCCTGCCGGGCAATCGCATGACTTTCATGGGCGTGCGAGACCCCAAAGATCGCCGCGACGTGATCGCCTATCTCGACGTCGAAAGCTCGAAATAGATCATTTCACGCGGGGCTTCGGCCACCAGCCGAGCACCAGGGCCGTTTCGTCGCCGCCGGAATCGAGGCGATGGCGCACCGCCAGTTGCAGCCCCGCGCCGCCCTTGGTGAACCGGATCACCGCGAGCTGCGCCTTCACGTTCGGCTCGTTCTCGAAATCGTGCGCCAGGAAGACCTGGGTCAGCACCAGCCAACGCGCCGTCGGGCGCGCGCCGGCCGTGACGTCGAGATTAACGCGGCCGCAACCGTCCGTCTGCGCGGCGGCGGCGGCCTCGATATTGGTGAAGGCGCGTTCGCCGAAACTGCGCCCATACATCGCGCGCGCTTCGCCGCCCAGTTCGGCGCAACGCCCCGCATCACTCTTCCAGAAAGGGCCGCCCTGGATCGAAAACGCCGTGGCGCCGGCTTCGTGCAGGCTGATCTTGCCGCTCACCCGCGCTTCCGCGCGCCAACCGCGATCGATGTCCTCACCGGTTTCGAAATGCGGCTGGGCGACGATGCTCCAGCGCTCGGCCTCGGTGCACTCGAGATAGGCGTCCTGCTCGGTGAAGCCCACCGCGTCGCGGACGCCGAAGCCGGCCATCAGGATGACGCGGTCTTCCCGCCACGCCGCGCCCGAGGCGGGCGAGGCGCCAGCCAGCAGCCCAGCAGCCCCTGCGACGCCCGATAGCAGCACACGCGCCCCGCCGCGCCCGCCCAGCGCCGCCTCCCCAATTTCCGCCGTACGCCGCGAAGGTGACGAGGCGCGCGATTGCTGTCAAATAGCGTTGCGATGGCAACGCTTCCGCGCCTGCATTTCACCGCCAGCCCGAGACCTGAGGCGCAAGCCGCGCTACGCAGGCTGCGCCAGCTGTGCGGCGATGTCGGCGAGGAGAACGCCGAAATCATTGTCGCCCTCGGGGGCGACGGCCAGATGCTGCAGACGCTGCGCCGGCGCATGACGGACGCGAAGCCCGTTTACGGCATGAACCGCGGCACCATCGGCTTCCTGATGAACGATTTCTCCGACCACGATCTCGCCGGGCGGCTGGCGAGCGCGGAGGCCGTGCGCATCCATCCGTTGCTGATGCGCGTCACTACGGTTTCCGGCGCGATGGAGGAGCGGCGCGCGATCAACGAGGTGTCGCTGCTGCGCCAGACAGCGCAAACCGCGCGCATCCGCATCCTCGTGGACGGGCGCGAGCGGCTGGCCGATCTGTCGTGCGACGGCATCCTGGTGGCGACGCCGGCCGGTTCCACCGCCTACAATCTCTCCGCCCATGGCCCAATCCTACCGATCGGCGCCCGGCTTTTAGCGCTGACGCCGATCAGCGCCTTCCGCCCGCGGCGCTGGCGCGGCGCGCTGCTTTCCCATCAGGCGCAGGTGCGCCTGGAGGTGCTGGAGCCGACCTTGCGCCCGGTCAGCGCCTCGGCCGACAATCTCGAAGTGCGCGACATCACGGCGGCCGAGGTCGAAGAGGATCCCAGCGTCACGCTGACGATGCTGTTCGACGAGGGGCACGCCTTGGACGAGCGCGTCCTGCGCGAGCAATTCTCCGTCTGAACGGCGGAAACCTTTTCTTGACGCTGCCGGCTTACCTTGGTGCGGTTCAGGAGCGCCTCCATGCCGCAATCCGCCCGCCCCGCCGACCGCGTCGCGGCTACGTTCGACGATGAGGCGGTGTCCCGCGCGGAGGCGGCCCTCAAAGCGCTCAGCATCAATTTCCAGGCCTGGATGACCAGCGAGGTCGACCAACTCGACGCCGCCCGCCTCGATGCGCGCACGGCCAATTATTCCGACGCCGCGCTGCGCGCGCTGCACGTCCGCGCCCATGACGTGAAGGGCCTCGGCAGCACCTACGATTATCCCTTCGTCACCGCCATCGCCCAGCAGCTGTGCCGGCTGCTCGAGACCGTGATGACGGCGCGCGAAGGCCTGCATCTGATCGATGCGCACGTCGACGCCATTCGCGCCGTCGTCCGTTCCGGCCTGCGCGGCGAGCATGACGCCACCGGGCGCGCGCTGGTGGCCGAGTTGACCACCCGCGTCGACCGCTTCGCGGCCAGCGAATAGCCTACCGCGCGGCCATCAATTCACGCGTCACGGCGTAGCCGGCCTCTTCCGGGATACTGAGATAACGCGCGCCGTTGTCTTCGATCACGCGCGGCATCACCGTCACGATGCGCCGCGCACGCGACGCCGCCATCGCCGCCGCAGCGCTGGGCGATTCCGACAAGCGCTGTAGATTCAGCCGCGTCGGGAAGATGATCTGGCGCTGGCCCGCTTGCCCTTCGGCCAAGGCCTGCGCGGGCTCTATCCACACCGCCTCCACCGCTTCGCGGCCGTCGCACGCGGCGGCCTGATCGGCCGGCGCCTCGGCGATGAAGAAATGCGTGTCGAAACGTTTCGGCACGAATTCCGGCGTCACCCAATGTGCGTAGCGCACGAGCGCATCGAGCGCCAAAACCAACCCTGCTTCGCGCACCAGCGGCAGGAAGGGCTGCGCGCCGCTCGCCACGGCGTCGCGCCGGTCGCTGAGCGCGGCGCACGCTTGCGCCGGCGCGAATGGCGCGCCGGCGCCGCGCCGGCCGGCGAGGCGCGCCAGCAACACGCCAGATTCCTCGAACGCCTCGCGCACGCCGGCGATGCGCAGCGAAAGCTCATCCGGCGAAAGATCGCCAGACGCATCGACATGCTCGAGCCAGGCCGGATCGCTGTCTTCCGCCGCGCGCTTGCCGCCGGGAAACACCAGCGCGCCGGTGGCGAAATCGATCTGGTGATGGCGCGTCACCATCAGCACCTGCAGATCGGGCGCGTCGCGCACTAGGAGGATCGTCGACGCAGACCGCGGCGTTACAGCCTCACTCATCCTCAAGCCTCCCGCTTTTCCGTGTCTTAGCCACGCATTTACCGTATCGCGCGGCCGGTTTGTTAAGCTGATGGAGCTAACGTCGGCGCATGTCAGTGTGTCAAGCCGTTCGCGCGCCGTTGCACGCCGCGCCCGCCGTCACGATCCTCCCCCGCGTCGACCTGCGCGCCGGGGTGATCGCGGGCGGCTATGTAGAAGGCGGCGGCGATCTCGAACTGGACGATTGGATCGCGCAGGCGTTTGAAGCGCAGGCGATATGGCGCGCGGCCGGCCGCACTCAGCCGCTTTCCGCAAGGGCGCCCGCCTATCTGTTTGAAGCGGGCGCGGCGAGCCGTCTCGATGCGCTGCTGCGTGGCGCGGGCTTCGCGATGCGCGCCGTGACGATCGAGATCGAGGAGCGCACCTTGGCGTATGCCGGAGCCGCTGGCATGGCCGCCGTCGAACGGCTGCGCGCGCGCGGCTGGGGCGTGGGCCTGCTGTGCGCGCCGGATTGCCCGCTGCCGCTGGGACAGCGCGCCCGCAGCCTGTTCACGGAAATTCTCGCCCCAGTTCCAGAAGACCTCTCCCCTGCCCTGGCGCTCGCCGATCCGGACGCCACGGCCCTGTCGCGGCGCATCCGCGCCGCCAAGGCAGCGGGCCTTCCCGTCACGGCGCTGGGCGTCGCCTCGCCGGCGCAGGCAAGCTTGCTGCTGGCGCTGGGCTTCGATCGCGGCGCCGGGCCCGGCTACCGCCTCTAGTCACGCCGAGGCGCGATCACGCGCCGCGCCAGTGGCGTCGAGTTTTTCCAACAGATAATCGAGATCGTCGCGCGGGATCGTCTGGAAGAGCGTCAACACGCGCTCGATCATGCGCTGGCGGAAATCCGTGCGATCGAACGCGCGGTCTTCGCGTTCGATCTGATGATACACCTCAATGGCGGCGCGGAACGCGGGGTAAAGCCGCGCCGGCAGGCCGGAGCGGTCGAACACGGCCTTGAGGCCCAGCGCGCCGGAATCGTGCAGCATCAGCCAAGCGCGGTGATGCGGCAGACCCGCCAGCTCGCCCATCGCATGCTCGATGAATTCGACATGGCCCAGGCACAGCGCGCGCATGATGAAGGACGGCGTCAGCCGCCCATGCAGCGAGAGCTGCTTCACGAAGCGTTCGAGATCGCGCTGCAGCCCCGCCTGCTCCACGAGATCGAGCGTGGCGCGCTCCCGCGCGCCGCTCGCCAGATCGATCGCCAGTTGCGGGGGCACCTCGTGGTGATTGACGAGATAGTCGAACACCTCGCCGGTCACGAGCGCGACGAGCTTCTCGACCACGCCGACTGGCAGCTCGCGCCGCCGCGCCATCGCGCCGGTGACGCCGGGACGATCGCCCATGCGCTGCAGCGCCGTGTTGAGGCCAGCTTCGTCGAAGCGCGCATTGTCGTTCGCAAGGGCTGCTTCCAGCGCGCGCTGATCGGCGAACGCGGCGACAGCGCCCGTCACCTTCTCGCTCAGCTTGTCGCGCGTGGCGACGGCGAACTGGCGCTCCGGCGGGGCGGCGCGCAGGATCGCCACCAGGTCTTCATCGCTGAGCGCCGGCGAATGCTTGAGGATCGGCAGCGCGATGGAATCGATATCGTCCGCCAACTTCATCGCTAACGCGCGCGGCAAGCGGGGCGAATTCTTGAGCGTGACGGCCAGCGCACGGCGCACGCTTTCGGCCGTATCCTCCGCCATCAGGCGCAGGATCGCCTCGGCGTGTGCGCGCTCGCTGTCCGACATGGGCGCATGTTCGACGCAATGGCAGATCTTGTGAGCGGCGGCGGCGCGTTCGTCGTCGCCCGCCCCCTTCACGAGCGCGCGGATATCCGCATCGGTGAGCTTTGCGCGCATCGTGAGGACGGACATGGGGCGCCCTTCGGAGAGTCAGCCGGCGCCGGCCGCCTCCCGACTCGCGAGGCGGGCGCCTGCATTCACGATTGGCTCGGGAAGATTAACGAAACCTTGCCGTCACCCTTCCTCGCGCGCGCGATAGGCGCGCAGCGCAAGCGACCAAAGATCGAAACCGAGACCGCGGGCGAAATCTCCCGCATCGCGCAGCGCCAGATCGAACAGCGCGCCGCCCGCATCCGGGCTGCGCGCGGCAGGCGCCGGCGTTGTGTCCGGCGCGATGTTCAGCTTGGCGAGCAGCGCCTGGGCGGTGCGCGCCGCGCCATCCTTCTCAAAGAACAGCGCGTGATTGGCGGCGGCGGCTTTCGGCAACAGGGCGGCGGCGCTTGCGCCCGCCGGCGCCTTCAGCATCGCAAGCGCGCCCTGCGCGCCCAGCACATGGGCGGCGTAAATCTCCCCCGCGGTCGCATCGCGGCCCAGACCGGCGCGCAGCGCTGCGGCGTTGTCGCGCGTCAGTTCGCCGGCCATGCGCGCAGCGATTTCAGGATCATAGCGCAACGCCAGCGCCGCACGCCGCCCCGCCGGATCGCCAAGGTTCAAACCATCGAGGCCGTGCTTCGGCCCGTATTTCCGCACCAGATCGAGCCAGGTGCTTTCGATGAATTGGAAAAGCCCGGCAGCGCTCGACGTCTTGGCTTCGGCGTTGCGGTCCAGCCCGCTTTCGCGCCTGGCTGTCGCCAGCAACGCGCCGAAATCGCTGCCTGTGGCCTGCGCGGCGCGCGAGACCGCTTCGATCGCGGCTTGAACGGCGGCGGCTTCGACTCGCATAGGTTCAAGCAGGCGCGCTTATGGTTAACTCAAGCCTACTGACGCGCCCTCGCCCGCCTTCCTTTGGGCTTCGCCGCCTGCTTCGCGTGCGCCACGGCGAGCGCTGCGCGCGCCCAGCGGACCGCCTCGTCGGGGTCGTCCAGAGCGGCTTCCGGCAGCCGCCAATAACCCATCTCGCGCGTGTGCGCGGCGCGCGAATACGTCCACGCGACAGATCCTTCCGCCGTCATGGCGGCTTTCAGCGCATCATCGGCTTTCAGATAGAGAACGTCTTCGTCGATCAGCGCGAACATCACGCCATTGGCGTAAACCCCTGCGGCGCCGAACATCCGCTTGATCGCGATCGGCCCCAGCCCCGCCAGCAATTCCTCCACGAAGGCGTGGAAATCGCTCACGCCTCCGTGGCGGCGGGCACGATCGTCACGCTCTCGCCGCAGCCGCAGGCGTCGGTCTGGTTCGGATTGTTGAAGGTGAATTTCGAGGCCAACCGCGTGGTTTCGTGGTCGATCTGCGAGCCGATGAGAAACAGCACCGCATCCGCGCGGATCAGGATGCGCACGCCCTGATCCTCGACGATCTCGTCGAGCGCCGCCGGCGCCTCGGCGTATTCCATGACATATTCCATGCCCGCGCAGCCGCCGTTTTTCACGCCGACGCGCAGATATTCCTTGCCGCTTTCAGCCAAGATCGCCTTGACGCGATCGGCGGCGGCTTCAGTGAGCGTCACGACTTTGGGGCGCGGGCGGCGGGCCATTAAGCTTCGTCCCTTCAGAGCATGTTGAGTTCGAGGCGCGCCTCATCGGACATGCGCGCCGGCGACCACGGCGGATCGAACACGAGGTTCACCTTTACCGACTTAACGCCCTTCACGCGCATCGCAGCCTCTTCCACCCAGCCCGGCATATCGCCGGCGACGGGGCACCCCGGCGCGGTGAGGGTCATTTCGACATCGACGTGCCGGTTGTCGTCGATATCGGCCTTATAGATGAGTCCCAACTCGTAGATGTCCACCGGGATCTCGGGATCGAAAACAGTCTTGAACATCTGCACCAGATCGTCGGCGATCCGGGCTTGCTCGGCCTCGTCGGGCGCCGCTTCCAGCGCGACTTCCTCGGGTTTGGTGTAGGTCATCGTCTTCCCGCCGCTTAGATAAGCATTTTCCGCGCCCTCGTCAGGGCTTCGACGAAAGAATCGACTTCCGCCAAGGTGTTGTAGATCGCGAAGCTGGCGCGCGCCGTGGCGGTCACGCCCAGCCGGCGCATCAGGGGCTGCGCGCAATGGTGCCCGGCGCGCACGGCCACGCCGTACCGATCGAGAATCTGGGCGACGTCGTGGGGATGGGCGCCCTCCACGCCGAACGAGACGATGGCCGCCTTCTCCGCCGCGCGGCCATAGAGCTTCACCCAATCGAGTTCGCCCAAAGCGGCCATCGCGCGATCGCGCAGGGCTGCTTCGTGGGCGGCGGCCGCATCGCGATCCAGGCTTTCCACGTAGGCGATCGCGGCGCCGAGGCCGATCGCCTCCAGGATCGGCGGGGTGCCCGCCTCGAAGCGGTGAGGCGGATCGTTATAGGTGACCCGGTCGAGGTCCACTTCCTCGATCATCTCGCCGCCGCCCTCGAAGGGCGCGAGAGCCGCGAGGCGCTCCGGCTTGCCATAGAGCGCGCCGATGCCCGTGGGCCCGTAGAGCTTGTGTCCCGTGAACGCGTAGAAATCGGCGCCGAGCGCCTGCACGTCGACGCACGCGTGGACGGCGGCCTGACAGCCGTCGAGCAGCACGGGCGCGCCCTTCGCGTGCGCCAGCGCGATCGCCTGCGCCGGCGCGCCGACGCCCAGCACGTTCGAGCAATGCGTCAGCGCGACCATCTTCGTGCGCGGGCCGATCAGTCGGTCGAGCACGGCGAGATCGATCCGCCCGTCATCGTCGATGTCGATCCATTTGAGCACCGCGCCGCGCCGCTCGCGCAGGAAATGCCACGGCACGATGTTGGAATGGTGCTCCATCACCGACAGCACGATCTCGTCGCCTTCGCGGATCGTCTGGCCGAGGCCATTGGCCACAATATTGATCGCCTGGGTGCCGCCCTTGGTGAAGACGATGCTTTCCGGCGTCGGCGCGTTGAGGAAGCGCGCGAGCGCTGCGCGCGCGCCTTCGTAGGCCTCGGTCGTTTCGTTCGCGAGCGCGTGGATGCCGCGATGCACGTTGGCGTAACGCCCGCGCATGGCGGCGGCCATTGCCTCAATTACGGCGTTCGGCTTTTGCGCGCTGGCGGCGTTGTCCAGATAGACAAGCGGTTTGCCGTGCGCCTGGCGCGCCAGGATCGGAAAATCACGGCGCACCGCCTCTACGTTGAAGCGCGTTTTCACCGTGGCCGTCATCCTGCGGCCTCCAGCCAGGCGCGCACGCGCGCTTCCGCTTCCGCGTGGATGTCTTCGGGAAGGTCG
The DNA here is from genome assembly GCA_050246435.1 of Hyphomonadaceae bacterium. Taxonomy (GTDB): domain Bacteria; phylum Pseudomonadota; class Alphaproteobacteria; order Caulobacterales; family Aquidulcibacteraceae; genus JAKFWI01. The sequence continues at coordinate 7,017 of JBFWWB010000063.1, read as the reverse complement.
TCCGGCAGCGCTTCCAACAGGAACGCTTCCGTCAGAAGCGCGCGCGCCTCGCGTTCGCCCACGCCGCGGGCGCGCATATAGAACAACGCTCCATCGTCGAGCGCGCCGGCGGTGTTGCCGTGGGCGCACTGCACGTCATCGGCATAAATTTCGAGTTCGGGCTTGGCGTAGATTTCTGCGCCTTCCTCCAAAAGCAGGCCGTGATGATGCTGGCGCGCATCGGTTTGCTGCGCGCCGCGCGCCACCTCGAAGCGGCCCTGGAACACCCCGCGCCCGCCCCGACGCGCTGCGCCCTTGACCAGCTGACGCGTGGCGCCGCCGGGCGCCGCATGGCGCACGCGCGAGGTGAGATCGGCGTGGCGGCCGGGCCCCGCCAGATAGAGCCCATCGAGACGCACCGCGCCGCCTTCGCCTTCGGCCTCGATGCGGGTTTCTATGCGCGCCAGCTTGCCGCCCTCGGCCAGCACGAACTGGCGATAACGCGCGCCAGCAGCCACGCGCACCGCCGCCGTATCGAGCGCCACGCCCGGCCCGCCAACCTGGATCACGATGCGCAGCAGATCGGCGCCCGGCGCCAACGCGATCGCGGCAGCTTTCGCCGTGAAGCCTTCGGCGGCGATGCGGTCCACGCGCAATTGCGGCGCGCCGGCGGCGATCTGGATGCTCTCCACGGCGCCGAAGGAGGCCGCGAGTGCGGCGATCACGTCGCCCTCGCCAAACGCGGCGGCGGACACGTTCGCGGCGGAGCTGCGCCGGGCGGCCGCGGCGGTGCGCTCATCCACGGCGGCGCGCAAATCGCTCCATTTCCACGCCTCGTCACGCCGCGAGGGAAGCCCGCACGCGCGCAACGTTTCCGGCGCGTGCGCCAGCAGCGCCTCTTCTCCGGCCGTGAGCGCGCGCGCCGCCATCACGCGGCCTTCAGATATTTGTCGTAGCCCTCGCGCTCAAGCATAAGCGCGAGATCGGGTCCGCCGCTTTCCGCGATCCGCCCGCCGACCAGCACGTGCACCCGATCGGGTTTGATGTAATCGAGCAGGCGCTGATAGTGCGTGATCACCAGCATGCCGCGCTCGGGCCCGCGCAGCGCATTCACGCCATCGGCAACCACACGCAGCGCGTCGATATCCAGGCCGCTGTCGGTTTCGTCGAGGATGGCGAAGCGCGGAGCCAGCACCGCCATCTGCAGCACCTCCATCCGCTTTTTCTCGCCGCCGGAGAAGCCGACATTCAGCGGCCGCTTCAGCATTTCCGCATCGATGCGCAGCGCATCGGCCTTCTCGCGCACGAGCCTCAGCAGCGCCGGGCTCGCCATCTCTTCCTCGCCGCGCGCCTTGCGCTGCGCATTCACCGCCGCGCGCAGAAAGGTGAGCGTCGGCACGCCGGGGATTTCGAGGGGATACTGAAATGATAGGAAAAGGCCCTTCGCCGCGCGCGCTTCGGGCGCTATCGCCAGAATGTCTTCGCCGGCCAGGGTCGCGCCGCCGCCGATGATTTCGTAGCCTTCGCGCCCGGCCAAGGCGTAGGCGAGCGTCGACTTGCCGGCGCCGTTCGGGCCCATGATCGCGTGTACTTCGCCGGCGGGCGCCACGAGACTCAAGCCGCGCACGATTTCCTGTCCGGCCACGGCGACGCGCAGATTCTTGATCTCCAGCATCGGATGCGCACTCATTCCGGCTTCGCCTCGGCTGGCAGCTTTGCTTCGCTTTCACCGGCGGGCGCCGCCCGGCGCGGCTCGTGATAATCAGCGATCGAGCGCGTCGTATCACCTTTGAGCGTTACCGCTTTCAGCAGGGCGAACGTCGAAAGCCCCGCCAGGCCGCCTGCGAGGACCACCCCGCCGACGACCATGCCGACGATCGACAACAACATCAGCACCAGGCCAGAGGCAAGCAGCGCCACGGTGAACGCCGCGACGATCGCCCAGCCTTCCCAGCTGATCGGCCCCATCGCATCGCCCGGCTCGCCTACGGCGTGGCGGCGCGCGAACCAATACGCGTTCATTGCGGCTTCGATCCGTATTTCTCGGTGGCGCGGCGAATCTTATCGGCCAGCGCGAGACGGACCTGGCGGATGTCCTCTACGTCGCGCGATTTGTCATTCGAGATTAGCTCATGGTAGCGCTCGAGCGCCGCGCGCGCGGGGCTCAAGGGGGCTGCTGTAGGCCGCTCTCCCACGCCGCGGCGGTACTTGCGCATATCGAATATCTCGCCGCTCATCCGACGCTTCCCTCCAAACTCACCGCGACGAGCTTCTGCGCCTCGACCGCGAATTCCATGGGCAATTTCTGCAAGACGTCGCGCACGAAACCGTTCACCAGCAAGGCCACGGCCTCCTCCTGCGGCACGCCGCGCTGACGCAGATAGAAGAGCTGGTCTTCCGAAAGGCGCGTCGTCGTCGCTTCGTGTTCGAATTGGGCGTGGGGCGTTCGCGTCTCGACATAAGGAATGGTGTGCGCGCCGCAACGATCGCCGATCAGCAGACTGTCGCATTGGGTGAAATTGCGCGCGCCCTCAGCGCGGGCGTGGGCGGAAACAAGCCCGCGATAGGTGCTGTTCGAACCGCCGGCGGCGATCCCCTTGGAGATGATGCGCGAGCGCGTGTTCTTGCCCAGATGGATCATCTTGGTGCCGGTGTCGGCCTGCTGACGCCCGTTCGTGACGGCGATCGAGTAGAACTCGCCCTGGCTTTCATCGCCGCGCAGCACGCAGGAGGGATATTTCCAGGTGATGGCAGAGCCGGTTTCCACTTGCGTCCAGGAGATTTTGCTGCGCGCGCCGCGGCAATCTCCACGCTTGGTGACAAAGTTATAGATACCGCCTTTGCCCTCGGCGTCGCCCGGCCACCAATTCTGCACGGTGGAATACTTGATTTCCGCGTCGTCGAGCGCGACCAGCTCGACCACGGCGGCGTGCAGCTGGTTTTCATCGCGCATCGGCGCGGTGCAGCCTTCGAGATAAGAAACGTAGGCGCCCGCGTCCGCGATCAGGAGCGTACGCTCGAACTGGCCGGTGCTTTCCGCATTCATGCGGAAATAAGTGGAAAGCTCCATCGGGCAGCGCACGCCGGGCGGCACGTACACGAACGAGCCGTCGGAGAAGACGGCGGCGTTGAGCGTTGCGAAGAAATTGTCGCTCGTGGGCACGACAGAGCCCAAATATTTGCGGACAAGCTCTGGATATTCGCGGATCGCTTCGCTCATCGAGCAGAAGATGACGCCGGCCTTCTTCAGCTCTTCCTTGAAGGTCGTCACCACCGAGACGCTGTCGAACACGGCGTCCACGGCCATGCGCGGGGCGCCCTCAACGCCCGCCAGCACCTCCTGCTCGCGCAAGGGGATGCCCAGCTTCTTGTAGGTTTCGAGAATTTCGGGATCGAGTTCGTCGAGGCTCGCCAGCGCCTTCTTTGGCTTCGGCGCGGCGTAATAATACGCATCCTGATAATCGATCTTCGGATAGTGAACCATCGCCCATGTCGGCTCTTCCATGGTGAGCCAGCGGCGGAACGCCTCCAGGCGCCATTCGAGCATCCATTCCGGTTCGTTTTTCTTGCCCGAAATGAAGCGGACCGTCTCTTCCGAGAGGCCCTTGGCCGCGCGCTCCTGTTCGACGTCGGTGACGAAGCCGTATTTGTACTTGTCCGCCTCGAGCGCGCGGACTTTCGCGACGGTGTCTTTCGCGGCCATCAGCGCCCAACCTCGCGCGCCAAAACACGTGCGTCGCGGCTGATCCGCGCCACCGCCTTCGCCAGCGCCTGCGCATCTTCAGAGGTGGAGTTCCAGCCGAAGCTCGCGCGCACGGCGCCGACGATCTGCTCATCGGGGGCATTCATCGCCTCGAGCACGCGGTTGCGGCGCGAAACTTTGCCGGCGGAGCATGCAGCGCCCGCGCTCACGCACACGCCGGCGAGATCGAGCGCGATCACCATCGTTTCGCCTAGCACGCCCGGCAGTGCAAAGAGGCTCGTGTTGCAAAGGCGCGGCGCATTTACGGCGATCACCTCCACATCGGGCGCATACTCCCGAAGAGCGGCCTCGAACCCGTCGCGCAGGCGCGCCAGGCGCATGGCTTCCGCCGGGCGAACCTGTTCGGCCAGCGCGGCGGCGGCCGCGAAGCCGGCGATCGCGGGCACATTCTCCGTACCGGAGCGGCGGCCGCGTTCCTGCCCGCCGCCGGGGCGGGGCGATGCGAATGGCGCATCGCAGCCGAGAACCAGCGCGCCCGCGCCGGGCGGGCCGCCAATCTTGTGGCTGGAGACGACGAGATAGTCCGCGCCGATATCCGCCGCGCTGACCTCCATCCGGCCAAACGCCTGCGCCGCATCGCAAAGCAATAGCCCGCCGAAACGCTTCACCAGCCGCGCGGCCTCCGCCACAGGCTGGATCACGCCGGTTTCGTTGTTGGCGAGCATCAGCGCGACAAGCGGGCGGCCCTTCGCGGCGTTCAGCGTGACCTCAAGATGGAAGAGATCGGCGACGCCGTTTTCGTCGACCCGAAAAATGCCGTCGCACGGACGTTCGGCCAACGCGGCATGCTCGATTTCCGAGCGAAACACCACCAGATCGCGATCGGCGGCGCGCGCGCCATCGACCGCGAGCTGCAGAGCTTCCGTGGCGCCGCTGGTGAAGATGACGTCCGCGGGGGGCGCATGCAGCGCGGCGGCGATGGCTTCGCGCGCGCCTTCCACGCATGCGCGCGCCGCGCGGCCGCGCGCATGCACGGACGAGGGATTGCCGCCCAGCGCCAGCGCACGCGCGGCGGCTTCAGCGGCCTCCGGGCGCACCGGGGCGCCGGCGTTATAGTCGCAATAGGCGCTCACGCCGCAGCCTCCGGCGCGGGCGCCGCGCGGGCGGGCGCATCCACCCGGCCATCCAGAATGTCGGCGAGGGTCACGTCGCCCAGATAAGTTTGGATGCGCCGCCCGAGGGCGGCCCACAGATCGTGCGTCGTGCAGCGCTGTGAGCGCCCGGTGCAGCCGACCGCGCCGCCATGCGCGCAGGCGTTGGTTTCAATCGCCTCATCCACCGCAGCGATGATCTCAGCGACGCTGATGGCCTCCGGCGCCCGCGTCAGCCGATAGCCCCCCAGGGGCCCGCGCACGCCCTCGACCAGGCCCGCCCGCTTCAGCCGGGCAAACAGCTGCTCCAGATAGGCGAGCGAAATGGCCGTGCGGGCGGCGATGTCCATCAGCCGCGCCGGCGGGCGCTTGGCGCGCGGGGCGGCGGCGCGCGATTGCGCGCTCAGATCCGCCATCGCCATCACCGCGTAGCGCCCTTTCGAGGTCAACCGCATGGCCGCGCCCGCATCATGCCGCGCACTTTCGTCCTTCTCGCGCCAAAGGGCTTTGTGATAGAAGCCGCGCCCCTATCTACGCCGATAGGTGTGGCTGTGCTGCGCGGACATAGAAATTCCGAGCGCGCCAGTCAAGAATTTGAGGGCTCGGCCAAGGGTTTTCATGGCAGAAGTGATTTTCCCCGGGCCGGCAGGCCGCGTCGAAGGCCGCTACATCGAGGGGGCCCGTGAAAACGGGCCGATCGCGCTCATCCTGCACCCCCATCCCAAGGCCGGCGGCTCCATGCAAGACCGTGTCGCGGTGCAGCTTTTCAAGATTTTCCAGGCCCGCGGCTTCGCGGTGCTGCGGTTCAACTTCCGCGGCATCGGGCGCAGCCAGGGCGTGTTCGACAACGGCATGGGCGAGCTGTCCGATGCGGCTTCCGCGCTCGACTATCTGCAAAGCCTCAACCCCAACGCCGAAAAGTGCTGGGTGGCGGGCTATTCCTTCGGGGCATGGATCGGCCTGCAGCTGCTGATGCGCCGGCCAGAGATCGACGGTTTCATCGCTGTCTCTCCGCCGGCCAACCATTATGATCTGAGCTTCCTGGCGCCCTGCCCGGCCTCCGGCCTGGTGGTGTACGGTTCGCGCGATCAGGTCGCCCCGCCATCAGACGTGGAGCGCGCCGTCTCGAAGATCCGCACGCAAAAGAACATCAAGGTGGACGCTTCGCTGGTGGAGGCGGCGGATCATTTCTACCGCACGCCGGGCGAGAAGAATTCCGATCTCCTGCCGGAGATGGAAAAGCGCGTCAGCGCCTATCTCGACAAGCGCCTCGCCGCACCCCCGACGCCCGCGCCTGTCGGCCGGCGCGGCTGACGCGCGGCGGGCTGCTGCGAGGAGTCCCGTTCGTGACCGGCGAACCTGCCTTCCGATCCGACTTCCTGCGGACCCTGCAGGCGCGCGGCTATATCCATTCGATCACGCATGGCGAGGAATTGGACGCGGCGGCCGCGGCCGGCGTGGTCACCGCTTATGTGGGCTACGATGCGACGGCGCCCAGCCTGCATGTCGGCAATCTGATCAGCATCATGATGTTGCGCCGCTTGCAGCAAAGCGGCGGCCGCCCGATCGTGGTCGTCGGCGGGGGCACCACGAAAGTCGGCGATCCAACCGATCGCGACTCCTCGCGCCCGATGCTGTCGGACGAGACGATCGCCGCCAACATCGCCACCCAACGCCAGGCGTTTGCGAAATTGCTGCGCTTTAGCGACGGGCCGACGGACGCCATCATCGTCAACAACGACGATTGGCTTTCCCAATACGGCTATGTGCAATTCCTCCGCGATTTCGGTCCGCACTTCTCCATCAACCGCATGCTCGCATTCGATTCGGTGAAGCTGCGCCTAGAGCGCGAGCAACCGATGACCTTTCTCGAATTCAATTACATGCTGATGCAGTCAGTCGATTTTCTCGAACTGCATCGGCGTTTCGGCTGCGTGCTGCAGATGGGCGGCTCCGACCAGTGGGGCAACATCGTCAACGGCGTGGAATTGATCCGGCGCGTCGACCGCAAGCCCGCCTTCGGCCTCACAACGCCGCTGCTCGCCACCGCCTCGGGCGCGAAGATGGGAAAGACGGCCGCCGGCGCCGTGTGGCTCAACGCCGACATGCGCAGCCCCTACGAATACTGGCAATTCTGGCGCAACACCGAAGACGCCGACGTCACGCGCTTTCTGAAGCTCTTCA
>JBFWWB010000062.1:0-16177 GCA_050246435.1 Hyphomonadaceae bacterium | reverse complement strand
ATGATCAAACAGAAACTCGATGACGTCGAACAGGTCCTCTTCAGAATACCCGTCAAGGTTCTCGGAAATCGGCAGTAAGCCGTCTCGTTCGAACGCAATGAAGGCGGCTGCTCCAATATCAGATCCGAGCGTCCCCGCTACGAATCCCGCATCGACGCAGTGATATCCGAACGCTTGCTGGAAATAGAACCGTTCGTCGAGCTGGTTGTAGATCGCCAAAAACAATCGACGAAATAACGCCAAATCTATCAATGCGCTTCCGGGGCGCTTCCCCGTTCTAACGGAAAAGTACCCCTTCTTCCGCATTAGTTGTCCAGAAAACTTCTCAGTTTTCTGGAGCGGCTCGGATGCTTCAGCTTCCGCAGCGCTTTCGCTTCGATCTGGCGGATGCGTTCGCGCGTGACGGAGAATTGCTGGCCCACTTCTTCCAAAGTGTGGTCGGTGTTCATGCCGATGCCGAAGCGCATGCGCAGCACGCGCTCCTCGCGTGGCGTCAAAGAAGCCAGCACCCGCGTCGTCGTCTCGCGCAGATTGCTCTGGATCGCGGCGTCGACCGGCAGCACGGCCGTCTTGTCTTCGATGAAGTCGCCCAGATGGCTGTCCTCTTCGTCGCCGATCGGCGTTTCGAGAGACAGCGGCTCCTTCGCGATCTTCATCACCTTGCGCACTTTTTCCAGCGGCAGGCCGAGCTTCTCGGCCAATTCCTCCGGCGTCGGCTCGCGGCCGATCTCGTGCAGCATCTGGCGGCTGGTGCGCACCAGTTTGTTGATCGTCTCGATCATGTGCACGGGGATGCGGATCGTGCGCGCCTGATCGGCGATCGAGCGCGTGATCGCCTGGCGGATCCACCACGTCGCGTACGTCGAGAACTTGTAGCCGCGGCGGTACTCGAACTTATCGACCGCTTTCATGAGGCCGATATTGCCTTCCTGGATCAGATCGAGGAATTGCAGGCCGCGGTTGGTGTATTTTTTGGCGATGGAGATGACGAGGCGGAGGTTCGCCTCCACCATTTCCTTCTTCGCCTGGCGCGCTTCGCGCTCGCCCTTCTGCACGGCGTGCACGATGCGGCGATATTCGTCGATCGGGACGCCGGTTTCCTGCGCCAGCACCGCGATGTCGCCGCGCAGCTCGCCGATGGCGTCGCGCTCTTCGGAGACGAAATTGCCCCAGGCCTTGGATTTCTCCTTCACCTTGTCGAGCCATTTCGGATCGAGTTCGCTGCCCTGGTAGGCTTCGAGGAATTGCAGGCGCGGTACGCCGTTGGCGTCGGCCAAACGCATGAGGCGCCCCTCAAGCGACATGAGCTTGCGGTTGATCGCGTATAACTGCTCGACGAGGCTTTCGATCCGCGCGTTGTTGAGCTTGAGCTTCTTCAACTCGTCGATGATCGTGTTCTGCAGCTCTTCGTACTTGCCGGCCTGCGGCGCATTGAGCGAGCGGCCTTTGAGGCGCTGGTCGATCCGCTTTTCCTGCAGCGCGCGGAATTCTTCGAAGGCGGCGGCGACCGCATCGAGCGTGGCCATCACGCCTTCGCGCAGCTCAGCCTCCATCGCCGACATCGAGATGGCGGCTTCGTCGTCGAACTCGCTGTCGCTGTCGGCTTCGGCCTCCGCTTCGGCGGCGGCGTCCGGATCGGCGCCCTCGGGCTCGGCTTCGCCCGGAAGCGGGGCGGAGGTGGGCGTGATGCCCATCTCGGCGCCATAGGTGGCTTCGAGATCGATGATGTCCCGCAGCAGGATCTTCTGTTCGCGCAGTTCGTCGCGCCACACCATGATGGCTTCGAACGTCAGCGGGCTTTCGCAAAGCCCGCGGATCATCGCGTCGCGCCCCGCCTCGATACGCTTGGCGATGGCGATTTCGCCCTCGCGCGAGAGCAGCTCGACGCTGCCCATCTCGCGCAGATACATGCGCACGGGATCGTCCGTGCGGTCGCTGTCTTCGCGGGCGTTGGTGACCGGGGGTTTGGCCTCGTCGCGCGTGACGATCTCACGCCCGGTGTCGGCCTCTTCCGCTTCCTCTTCGGATTCCACCACGTTGATGCCCATCTCGTTCAGCTGGGACATCACGTCTTCGATCTGATCGGCGCTGAACTCCTCGCTGGGGAGAACCTTGTTCAGCTCCTCGTGGGTGACATAGCCGCGTGCTTTGGCGGCCTTGAGCATCTTCTTGACCGCGGCGTCCGAGAGATCGAGCAGGGGGCCGTCGGACGCCTCTTCCTTTTCGGGGGCCTCTTCGGTCTTGCTCGGCTTCTTCGTGTCGATGGCCATTCGGTTCGTTCTCCAGGGCTGCTTCGAGCGCCCAGCAATCGGGGATGCGGCTCAGGCGCGGCTGGCGCGCCGGGCTCGGAAATCGGCTTCGATCGTGCGGGCGTCGCGATCCAGCATCAAAAATCTCTCGAAGGCGCCCGCGTCGCCCTGATCGGCCTGGGCGCGCAGCGCGGCCATTTCTTCTTTCAGCGCTGGCAGCACCATCTCCAGGGTCACCAGCGCCATCCATTCCGCCTCGGCCGCCGCCTCGTCGGCCCGGGGGCCGGCGCCCGCCGGCGGCCACGCCGAGACGCGCGCGGCGGCGCGCTCCTGCATGAGCAAAACCAAATGGCGATTAAGCGCCGCCCGGTCAACCGCTTGCCCGGGGGAGGCGTCCATCAGATCCAGCAGGGCGTGGCGGATGGCGTCCAGATCGGCGTCCGCGATGGGCAATTTGGCGATCCAGTCGGCGAATTGTTCGGCCAGGTGGGGCCGGTCGACTGCTTCGCGCAGGAAATTCTCGGTGGCGAGGAAGCGCCGGCCGCCGCCGGCCTGGCGGGCTTTCAGCTCGGCGGTGGCGCGCGGTTCGGGCTCGAAACGTCCCCCGTTGCGTCCAGGAACGAAGCGCCCCGGCGGGCGGGGGCGAAAACCGCCTGGCCCAGCTGGCGCCCCGCTGCGCAGATGCGCGTCGGCCCGGGCGAGCAGCTCGGCCAGATAGAGGCTGCGGGTGTCGGCGTCGGCGATGCGGGAGGCGGCCTCGCGCAGGGCCTTCTTGAAGGCGGATTTCCGCTCCGGCGTATCGAGAGGCGCGCGGTCGCGCTCACGCTCGAACAGGGCGTCCGCGGCGGGCCGGGCGGCCTCCACCACGCGCGCCAGCGCCGCCGCCCCCTGCGCGCGGAAAAGATCGTCCGGATCGGCCCCGTCCGCCAGCAGCGCCACCCGCACCGTGCGCCCGGGCGCCAGATGCGGCAGCGCTAGATCGAGCGCGCGCCCGGCCGCACGCCCGCCCGCGCCGTCGCCGTCGAAGCACAGCACCGGCTCGCCGCCGGCGCGCCACACCAGTTGAAGCTGGTCTTCCGTCAGCGCGGTGCCGAGCGGGGCGACCGCCGCAATGCCCGCGCGCTCGAACGCGATGACGTCGACATAGCCTTCCGCCACCACCAGGCCCGCGGCCTTGCTGCGCGCCAGCAGGGTGCGCGCTTCCTTCAGGCGATAGAGGTTCTGCCCCTTGTGGAAGAGCGGGGTGTCTGGCGAGTTCAGATATTTCGCCTTCGCCTCGGGATCGAGCGCCCGCCCGCCGAAAGCGATGATGCGGCCTTGCGCGTCCGCGATCGGAAACATCACGCGGTTGCGGAATACATCGATTGCGCGGCGGTCGCCGTCGCCCGGGGAAACCAGGCCGGCGGCGATCATCTCTTCCGGCGTGAAGCCGGCGGCTTTCAGCGCATCGAGGCCGGCGGTCCAACCGCCCGGCGCATAGCCGATGCCAACCTGGTCCTGCACCGCCGCCGTCAACCCACGCCGCTCCAGATAGGCGCGCGCTTCGCCGCCTGCGGGGGCAGCCAATTGCTGGCGGAACCACTCCTGCGCCCGCGCCAGTACGCCATAGAGGCGCTTGCGCCGGCGCTCCTCCTCCTCGTCGCGCGGGCTCTCGTCGACGGGCAGCGTGAGACCGGCGAACGCCGCCAGCCGCTCGACCGCTTCGGGAAAGCTCAAGCCTTCGAGCTTCATCGCCAGATCGAGCACGCCGCCGCCTTCGCCGCAGCCGAAGCATTTGTACGAGCCCTGACTGTCACGGACGTGGAAGGACGCGGTCTTTTCCGAATGGAACGGGCACGGCGCCCAGTAATCGCCCTTGGCCGGCTGGCTCTTGCGCCGGTCCCATTGCAGGAACTTGCCGGCGTAGGCGGCGATCGAGGCGCGATCCTTCAGCGTCCGCAGGAACGAATCGGAAAATCGCATCCATTCCGTGTTCCATTTCACGCGCCAGGTGTCACGGCGGGGGCGCATTCCGCCGCAATCCGCCTGTGAATAAACCGTTCTCGCCACGCCCGCGCCTGGATGATACGGCACGACGAAAACCGGGACGACGTGAGGAGAACCCCATGCGCACTCTTGCCGCGGCGACGCTCGCCGCACTCGCCATCGCCACGCCGGCGATTGCCCAATCACCAGACAAGCCGCCGATGCACCGCTTCGATGGAACCCTGCTGACGGTGAACGCCGAGGGCGAAACCCAGGTCGCGCCCGATATCGCCACGATCAATATCGGCGTCGTCACCGACGGCGCGACCGCGGCCGCCGCGGTGGCGGACAATTCCACGAAGATGACGGCTGTGGTCGCCGCGCTGAAAAAGGCGGGCGTCGCCGACCGGGACATTCAGACGTCCAACCTGTCGGTCAATCCGCAATACCAATATGTCGAGCGCGAAGCCCCGAAGCTCACCGGCTACCAGGCGAGCAATCAGGTGAACGTGAAGGTGCGGAACCTGAAGAATGTCGGCAAAGTGGTGGATGCGGTGGTGGCCGTTGGCTCCAATCAGGTGAACGGCATCTCCTTTGGCCTGGACGACGATGCGAAAGCGATGGATTCCGCGCGCGTCGATGCGGTGAAAAAGGCGCGCGCGCGGGCGGAATTGTACGCCGGCGCCGCGGGCCTGAAGGTCGGGCGCATCCTCTCGATTAGCGAAGCGGGAACCGAGCCGCCGCGGCCCTATCCCGTGGCGTTCGCGCGGATGGCCGCGCAGGCGGCCCCGCCTCCGCCGGTGGCGCCGGGCGAACTCGCCATCGCCGTCAGCGTGCAGGTGGTGTTCGAACTGAATTAGCGGGCGCTAATTCAGCGCATGCAGAACGGGTTCGCCGGCGAAATGCCGGCGAATGTTCTCCTGCACGATCGCTGCGGAAGCGCGCATCGATTCCTGTGTGGCGCCGGCGATATGCGGGGTCAGCGTGGCGTTGCGCACGCCGGCCCAGCGCGCGCTATCGGTTGGCTCCATCGCGAACACGTCGAGCCCCGCGGCGGCCAGCGCGCCGCTTCGCAGCGCCGCGATCAGCGCGTCCTCGTCGATCACCGAGCCGCGCGAGACGTTGACGATCACGCCCTGCGGGCCCAAGGCCTCGATCACCGCGGCGCCGATCATCCTGTTGGTGCTGGCGTCGGCGCGGGTGGCGATCATCAGCACGTCGGCCCAGCGCGCGAGTTCGATCAGCGACGCGAAATACGGATAAGGCGCCGCCGGCTTCGCGCGCGGGCCGGTGTAGGCGATCTCCATGCGGAAGGCCGCCGCGCGCGCCGCGATCGCCGTGCCGATGGCGCCCAGGCCCACCACGCCCAGCTTGCGCGCGCCCACGCTGCGCGCAGCCCCAGGCGGGCGCCAGCCGCCGGCGCGAATGGCGGCGTCTCCCGCAGCGATCCCGCGCGCTGCGGAAAGCAACAGGCCCATCGCCATGTCGGCCACGTCTTCGTTGTTCACCGCCGGGCAGTTCGTCACCGTCACGCCGCGCTTGCGCAGTGCTACGGGATCGGTGCGGTCGTAGCCGGCGCCGATGCAGCAGATGAGACGCAGGCTGGACGCGGCCGCGAGGAACTCCTCCGGCAGGCCGGTGCCGCCGGCGGTGACGCCAACCTCCACCGTCGGCGCAACCTCGCGCAGGAACACCGCGCGCTCTTCGGATTCGGTTGGAATGGATGTGAACGCGACATCGGGCGGCGCGAACGGCTTCAGCCGCGGGGGATGCAGCACAATGATACGGGACATGCTTCGCCTTGTGGCCTTGCTATGAACGAAAGATCGCGGCCACTTCCTGCGCTGCGCGCTTCGTCTCCGCCTCGAACGATTGCGACATGAGCTTGCGTTCGACAACCGCCAATTCGCGTTTTTGTTCTTCAGTTGGGAACGCGTAGCCCGCCAGCCCCATGCACTGGCGCTGCGCCGGCGAGAGATTGGCGTCGACCGTCGGAAAGGCCCCGGTGACAGCACCGCTGAATTTGACGGTGTTGCGCGCCTGCAGCACAATGACGCCCGTGCGGTCGCGCATGCGCACGGCGTGCGTCACGATGACGAAGCCGGGCTTGTTGCCCGGCTCATACATCGTGATCTGCGGATAAAGGCCCACCTCGATCAAATAGTCGGCCCCGAGGCTGGCGGCGAGTTCACCCGCCTCGGCTTCGCTCATCCGCACGAGTGCATGGCCCGGCGAAATCAGCGCCGGATTAGTGAAGCCGTTGTGCGAGCCGAACAGAACGAGTGCGACTTTGCATGGCCGCCGCGGCTGCGCGACAGCGATCGTGCGCCCGCCCAGGCCGCCGAATGCGCGATCGCGCGCAGCGCCCTGCGGCTGGGCCGCGAGAAGGCGGCGATAAACCGGATCGGCGGCGAGCGCGGCCGGCTCGATGAAGGTCAAAGGCGCCTTCGCCGCGACCGCGTTCATAAACACGATTCGTCCGCTCTCGGCGTTTTCGGCGATGCGCAAGCCCGCGGCGCCGGTCACGCCGAGGCGCTCGACATTCGGTATCTGAGATTCGAACATGTGCACGACGACCTGCGCGCCGTTCTTCTTCACGTCTTCAAAGCTGGTGCTGTTGCGCGCGACATAGGTCACAGCGCCGATCAGCATCAGCGCTGGAAGCGCCCATTTCACCCATGGATCGGGTTTGGCCTTGAGAGCGATGTAAATGAGATCGATGAGGCTGGCCCATGCGCGCGACAACGCGTACGCGAACAACATCAGCAGCAGCGTCAGCAACGCGGGGTTTGCGAGCTTGTCCATGCCGTAGCGCCCAGCATTGCAGCATAGGGGCAGGCAAGCGCACGGGCAATCGCACAGAACGCGCGGACTAGGCCGCCTTCTTGTGCTTGGCCATCGCTTCGGCGAAGCGCTCGAACAGGTAGTGGCTGTCCTGTGGGCCGGGCGAGGCCTCAGGGTGGTATTGCACGGAGAAGACCGGGCGGTCCTTCAGCGCGATGCCGCAATTGCTGCCGTCGAACAGCGAAACATGCGTCTCCTGCACGTCCTTCGGCAGGCTGGCGCTGTCGAGCGCGAAGCCATGATTCATTGACACGATCTCCACCTTGCCGGTGGCGACATCCTTCACGGGATGGTTCGCGCCGTGATGGCCCAGGGGCATCTTCACGGTCTTGCCGCCGAGCGCGAGGCCCAGCATCTGGTGGCCGAGGCAGATGCCGAACACCGGCACGCCGGCCTCCACCACTTTGCGGATCGCCGGCGCGGCGTAGGCGCCGGTGGCGGCGGGATCGCCGGGGCCATTGGAAAGCAACACGCCGTCGGGCTTGCGGGCGAGGGCGTCCTCGGCGGAAGCGCCCGCCGGCAGCACATGCGCGCGCGCGCCGATGGCGCCGAGGCTGCGCAGGATGTTGCGCTTCACGCCGTAGTCGAACACGATGACCTCGAAGCGCGGCTTCTCCACCGGCTGGAAGCCCGCGCCCCAGCGCCAGAGATCCTCGCCCAGCACATAGGATTGCGCGGTCGTTACGTCTTTCGCGAGATCGAGGCCGACCAGGCCGGACCACGCCGCCGCTTTCGCCGCGAGCGCTTTCAGATCGAATTCACCGGCTTTGCTGTGCGCGATCACGCCGTTCGGCATGCCGTGTTCGCGGATGCGCCGCGTCAGCGCGCGGGTGTCGACGCCGGATATCGCGATCACCCCGCGCCGGGCCAGCCACGCATCGAGGGTCAACTCGCTGCGCCAGCTGGAGGGCTGCGTCGGCGCCGCGCGGAACACTGCGCCGCGCGCCGCCACGGCCGCCGCCGGCGAACTGGATTCCACGTCCTCGCCATTGGCGCCGACATTGCCGACGTGAGGGAACGTGAAGGCGACGATCTGGGCGGCGTAGGAGGGATCGGTCAGCACCTCCTGGTAGCCGGTCATCGCGGTGTTGAAGCACACCTCGCCGACAGCCTCGCCCTCTGCGCCCCAGCCCTCGCCGAGA
The DNA here is from genome assembly GCA_050246435.1 of Hyphomonadaceae bacterium. Classification (GTDB taxonomy): domain Bacteria; phylum Pseudomonadota; class Alphaproteobacteria; order Caulobacterales; family Aquidulcibacteraceae; genus JAKFWI01. The sequence goes on along the minus strand of JBFWWB010000062.1, from coordinate 7,977 downwards.
AAGGCCGAGCCGTCGGCCAGGACGAGCGCAGCGGTGGGACGGGCGAGAGGCATGAGCTTCCTGTGGACGCAACAACGGGCCGCGCGGCGCGACTGCGTGCGTGCGCCGACCGGGGCGTCACATAAGGGCGCGGGGCCGCTTCGTCAAAGCGCGCGGCCGCTTCACGCCGCGAAGGCGAACAGGGTCACAATCATGGCGGTGATGGCGAGACCCAGCCCCCAGGCGAGCATGGCGCGCACGCCGTCTCCCGTATGGCCGGCGCGAACCCGTTCCTCTTCCGTGAGGTCGAGCATGGGCGTTTCCTCCGCCCCCCGTTGACTGAAACCCTAGCACAGCGGGCGCGCAGCTGAAACTCAAACCAGCCCGGAGGAGAGCATCAGCGGCTTGGCGGCGTAATAGAGCGCGGAGGTCTGCAGGGCGACGTGCGCCGCCGGCGCGCCGATCTGGATCCAGCGCTGCCGCTGGAACGCCAGTGCGGCGAGGCTACTGGCCAGCGCCACGCCCATCGAGGCGAAGATGCGCGAGAGGTGCGCCTCCGGCTCCAGAACGGAGAGGTGCGCGAAGAAGGCGATGTCGAGCGTGGTGGAGAGGGCCACCAGCGCAATATAGACGCGCGCGTTGCGCGCATGGTGGGCCGGCAGGTCGAGCGAGGCGGAGGCGTCGGTGACGACGGTGGCGCTCTGCAAGTAAAGCAGCAAAGGCTGCGCCACCACAAAGCCGATCGACATGTAATTGGCGGCCTGCGTGGCCTGGAATTGGTACGCCGCCAGCCAGAACACGATCTGGTGCAGAAAGATCGCGCCGGCCCACAGCAGCACCGGGGCGGACATGCGCACCTCGCGGCGGCGGTGTACGAGCGTGGAGGCGAAAGAAAGGATCGAGGCGACGCCGAGCGCCAGGATGAACGATCCCAGCGTCATCAGATGTTCGAAGACGCTCAAGGTTCGTGTCCGGGATTTGAGATTAGCAAGCTAGCGCCGGCGGCGGCGATAGCCGCGCTGCGGCGGCGGCGGCGCGCCGCGCCCCCGTTTCCAGTTCGCGGGCGCGGGCATCGGCTTGGACAGCATGTCGAACAGCAGCCCGCCAGAGATCGGCGTCGCCTCCGTCAGGCGCACGCGCACGCGCTGGCCCAGCTGGAAGCGCGCGCCCGATTGCGCGGAAACAAGCGCATGCTCGCGCTCGTCGTGCATGTAGCGGTCGGGGCCGAGGCGCGAGATCGGCGCGAGGCCATCGGCGTTCGTCTCGGCCAGGCGTACGAACGCGCCGAAGCGCGTGACGCCGGTGATCCTCCCGTCGAACTCGGCGCCGACGCGGTCGGCCAGGAAGGCGGCGATGTAGCGGTCGGTCGCCTCCCGCTCGGCGGCCATCGAGCGGCGCTCCGTAGCGGAGATGTGCGCGGAGATTTCGTCCAGCTTGCCCATTTCTGAATCGGTCAGCCCGTCGCCGCCGGCGTCGAGCGCGCGGATCAACGCGCGATGCACGATCAGATCGGCGTAGCGCCGGATCGGCGAAGTGAAGTGCGCGTAGTGCGAAAGATTGAGGCCGAAATGGCCGATATTCTCCGGCGCATAGACGGCCTGCGCCTGTGTGCGCAGCACCACCTCATTCACGACGTCCTTGTGCTCGGTTTTGTCGGCGATGGCGAGCAGCCGGTTGAAGCGCGCGGGCGTGGGCGGCTGGCCCTTAGCCCAGGAAAGCCCCACCGTGGGGAGGAAATCGCTCAGCGCGGCGATCTTCTCTTCCGAAGGCGTATCGTGGATGCGGAAGACAAGCGGCGTACGCCGCTGCTGCAGCATCTCCGCGGCCGCGACATTGGCCTGGATCATGAATTCTTCGATCAGCTTGTGCGCGTCGAAGCGCTCGCGCCGGCGCACGCCGGCGACGCGCCCGTCCGGTCCGAACACGATGCGGTGCTCCGCCGTTTCAAGCTCCAGCGGCGCGCGCGCGTCACGCGCGATCTTGAGCGCGGCATAGGCCGCCCAAAGCGGCTTCAGCACCGGCTCGAGCAGGGGCGCGGTCTTGTCGTCGGGTTCGCCATCGATCGCGGCCTGCGCCTGGCCGTAGGAAAGCTTCGCCGCTGAACGCATGAGGCCGCGCACGAATTTGTGGCGTAGCTTTTTGCCGCGCGCGTCGAATATCATCTCCACCGCCATGCAGGCCCGGTCTTCGCCTTCACGCAGCGAGCACAGATCGGCGGAAAGGCTTTCCGGCAGCATCGGGGCGACGCGATCGGGAAAATAGGTGGAATTGCCGCGCTTGAAGGCGCCGCGGTCGAGCGGGCTTCCCGGCGGCACGTAGGCGGCGACGTCGGCGATCGCCACGATCACGCGCCAGCCGCCCTTGTTCTTCTCGCTATCGTCGGGCTCGGCGTAGACGGCGTCGTCGTGATCGCGTGCGTCTTCCGGGTCGATGGTGAGGAGTGGGGTTTTCCGCAAATCCTCACGCCCGCGCAACGTGGGCTTCTTCGCCGCCTTCGCTTGCTCTTCTTCCTCCGGCGAAAATCCAACCGATACGCCGTGCGTGTGCATCGCCAGGATGGAGGCTGCGCGCGGATCGTCGGCGCGGCCGATCACCTCGCGCACCTGCGCGCGCTTGGGGCCGCTGGGACGCTGCTGGCCCTGCAATTCGCAGAGCACCAGATCGCCGTCCAGCGCGCCGCCAGCCTGATGGCGCTCGATGATCAGATCGTAACGCGCGCGCCGGTCCGCGGGCTCGACGCGCCCGCCATAAGCGTTGGCGTGATACACGCCGAGGATCAGATGCGCGCTCTGCCCCAGACGCTTGACGATGCGCGCCACGGGGCCGTCTTGGTCCTTCTCGATGCGCGCCAGAACGCGGTCGCCCACGCCGATGGCGGGTTGGCCGCGCATCTCGCGCGCATCCCCCGGCGCCACGCGCACCGTCGGACCGAACAGCCCCTCGCGCCCGCGCATGCGCGCCAGCAGATCGCCATCGGTGTCGCGGTCGATGACTTCCATCACGCCGGAGGCGGGCAGCGTTTCCGCGGTGGCGAAGGCGCGCTTGCCGACGCGCCCGAGCTTTCCTGCGTTCTCCAGTTCTTTGAGGATGCGGCGCAGCTCGGCGCGTTCCTCGCCCTGAACCCCCAGCAAGCGCGCCAGATCACGCTTGGCCCCGGCGCCGCCGATCTTGGAGAGCGCATCGAGAACGGTCTCGCGGCTGAGCGGCGGGCGCGGTTCTGGCGGGGGTCGTTTTGGCATCGGCGTCTAGCGTACTGGAGTTCGCGCGAGGCCAATACCCTCGGCAGGGCTTGTGGTGCGAACGTAGTGAACGCCGGGTGAGGGGAAACCCGCGCCGCTTTCCTTGGGCGTCCGCTCGATGCCGCGAACGCTTTGTCCCGGGTCGATCCGGAATGCGCGTTTCACGCCCAGAGCAGACTTCCCTTACTTCTTCTTCGCGGGAGGTTTCTTCTTGGACGCGGTTTTCTTCGCGGGCGCGTTTTCAGCCGCGGCTTTCTTCTTCGGCGACGCTTCGGCCTTCGGTTTCGCTGCGCGGCCCTTTTTGCCGCCGCCCTTCTCCGCACGCGCGGCCAGCAGCGGCAGCGCCTCCGCCAGGGTCATCGCCTGCGGATCGGCGCCCTTCGGCAAAGTGGCGTGGATTTTCCCGTCGCTCACGTAAGGCCCGAAGCGGCCCTCCAGCACGCGCACGGGGCGCTTCGTTTCGGGGTGCTCACCCAATTCCTTGAGCGCGGCGCGTTGCGCGCCGCCGCCGCGGCGCCCGCCGCCATTCTTCTTTTCTTCGAACAGCGTGACGGCGCGGTTGATGCCGATCTCGAAGGCGTCGTCGATGCCGGGAAGGGTGGCGTAGGTGCGCCCCTTCTGGATGTAGGGCCCGTAGCGGCCGAGGCCCGCGAGGATCATTTCGCCGTCTTCCGGGTGCGGGCCAACTTCGCGCGGCAGCGACAGCAATCGCAGCGCGCGTTCGAGATCGATCGTCTCCGCGCTCCAGCCCTTGGGCAGGCCGGAGCGTTTGGGCTTTTCACCTTCACCCAATTGCACGTACGGGCCGAAGCGCCCGGCGCGCAGCGTGATCGGTTCCCCCGTTTGCGGATCTTCGCCCAGCTTTTTGCCTTCGGCGGGGATGTCGGAGCCCGAGCCTTCGCCCTGCGCCAGCTGGCGCGTGTATTTGCACTCCGGATAGTTCGAGCAGCCGATGAACGCGCCGAACTTGCCGACCTTGAGCGAGAGCGTGCCCGTGCCGCAGCTTTGGCATTGGCGCGGATCGCCGCCGTCGGCCCGCGCGGGGAAGATGTGCGGCCCCAGCGATTGGTTGAGCGCTTCCAGCACTTCCGAGACGCGCAGCTCGCCGATCTCGCCGACATCGGTGGAAAAGCGCTTCCAGAAATCGCGCAGGAAATCCTTCCAGGCGAGATCGCCGGCGGAGATGTCGTCCAGCTTGGTCTCCAGCGCCGCGGTGAAATCGTATTCCACGTAATCGCGGAAGAAGTTCTCCAGGAACGCGGTGACGAGGCGGCCCTTGTCCTCCGGCACGAACCGGTTGCGGTCCATGCGGACGTAATCGCGCTCGCGCAGCTTTTCGAGCGTAGCCGCATAAGTGGAAGGCCGCCCGATGCCCAGCTCTTCCAGCTTCTTGACCAAGCTCGCTTCGGAATAGCGCGGCGGCGGCTCGGTGAAATGCTGATCCGTCTTCGCGGACGCGACGCTCATCTTCTGGCCGATGTCGAGCTTGGGCAGGCGGCGCGTCGATTCTTCTTCTTCGCCTTCGGCGCCGGTCTTCGCCGTCTCCGGATCGTCACGGCCTTCCTGATAGAGTTTGAAGAAGCCGTCGAACAGCACGACCTGCCCGGTGGCGCGCAATTCCGCGCTGGAGCGGGCGTCCTTGAAGTCGATGCGCGTCTGCTCGAGCGTGGCCGCTTCCATCTGCGAGGCCATCGCGCGCTTCCAGATCAGCTCGTAGAGGCGCTTCTGGTCGCCGTCGAGGCGCAGCTGATCGGGCCGGCGGAAGGCGTCCGTCGGGCGGATCGCTTCATGCGCTTCCTGTGCGTTCTTCGCCTTCGAGGAATAGCGGCGCGGATTTTCCGGCATGTAGCGGTCGCCGAAATCCTTGGCGATCACGCGGCGCAGCTGATGATAGGCCTCCTCGGCCATCTGCACGCCATCGGTCCGCATATAGGTGATGAGGCCCACCGTTTCGCCGCCGATGTCGACGCCTTCGTAAAGGCGCTGCGCCGTGCTCATCGTGCGCGTCGCGGAGAAGCCGAGTTTGCGCGCGGCCTCCTGCTGCAAGGTAGAGGTGGTGAAGGGCGGCGGCGGGGCGCGCCGCACGGGCTTGGCCTCCACCTCGGAGACGGCGAAGGCGCCGTCTTTCACCGCAGCCAGCGCGCGCTGGGCGGTCGCCGCATCGAGATCGAGCCGGCGCAGCCGCTTGCCTTCGAATGCGGAAAGCCGCGTCAGCACTTCCGCGCCGCCGGCGGTCTGCAGAATGGCGTCGAGCGTCCAGTATTCCTGCGGCTTAAACCCCTCGATTTCCAGCTCGCGCTCGGTGATCAGCCGCAGCGCGACCGATTGCACTCGCCCTGCCGACCGTGCGCCTGGCAGCTTGCGCCACAGCACCGGCGAGAGCGTGAAGCCGACGAGATAATCAAGCGCGCGGCGCGCCAGATAGGCGTCAACCAGCTCCATATTGATGTCGCGCGGCGCGGCCATCGCCTTCAGAACCGAATCCTTCGTGATCGCGTTGAAGGTGACGCGGGCGACTTCCTTGTCTTTCAGAACTTTCTTCTGCCGCAGCGCTTCCAGCACGTGCCAAGAGATGGCTTCGCCTTCGCGGTCAGGGTCGGTGGCGAGCACGAGGCGCTTGTCCGATTTCAGCGCTTCCGCAATTTCACGCAGGTGCTTAGCGCCCTTCGTGTCCATTTCCCATTCGACGGCGAAGTCTTCGTTAGGACGAACGGATCCGTCCTTTGCGGGAAGGTCTCGAATGTGCCCGTAACTGGCTAATACCGTGTAATCTTTACCCAGATACTTGTTGATCGTTTTGGCTTTTGCTGGAGATTCCACCACCACGACTGTCATTATATTATCCAAGCTCCAGGGCGGCGTCGCGGCCGCGGAACGTGGGGGTGGCTTGGCGGGTTGTCAATTCCATTGACTGCACGTTGAGCGTGTAAAATACTGAAGCGACAACTCTTTGGTGCGACGCGGAGCGCGGTTGCCGATGGACGACGATGGCGGTCTTTGTCGTGAAAGTGCAACGGCGGCGGACGTCGCGGACTACGCGTCCGAGATGGCTGCGCAGTTGAGCGCGATGTGCGAGCGCGCGGGGCTCGCGGGGCTCGCCGCATTATTTTATGCCGCCCATCATGAGGCCGATCGCGCGCTCGGCCGCCCTCGCCGCGAGCCGCGCCAGAGCGACGCGGCCTAAGCCGCAGGGAACGCCGCGCCGGCGGAGGCGGCGTAGCCGCCGGGCAGGGTGGCGGCGCGGCCTTCCAGTTCCAGTTCGGTGATCGCGGCGGCCACCGCGCCGACGCCGGCGCCCAACTGGCGCGCCAGTTCGTTCACGTGGATCGGCGTCGCCGAAAGCAGCCGTGCGAGCCGCGGGGCAATGTCGGGCGCCGCCGGCGCAGGACCGGCGGGCTCCTCCAGCAGGCGCTGCACGCGTGGCGCGGCGCGCAGCCGCTCGGGCGCCGCGCCCAGCACGGCGACGACGTCTTCCGCGTTTTCGATCAGCGCTGCGCCCTGCTTGATGAGAGCGTTGGCCCCGCGTGCGCGGGGATCGAGCGGCGAGCCTGGCGCGGCCATCACGTCGCGCCCCTGTTCGCCGGCGGCGCGCGCGGTGATGAGCGAACCGGAGCGGAGTGCGGCCTCCACCACCACGACGCCGCGCGAAAGCCCGGAGATCAGATGATTGCGGCGCGGAAAATCGCGCGCCCGCGCAACGGCGCCAAGCGGCGCCTCGCTCACCACGCAGCCCGCTTCAGCGATGGCCGTGTGCAGTCTTTCGTTTTGCGGCGGGTAGGGTTTGTCGAGCCCGCCGGCCAGCACGGCGATCGTGCCAGTCTCCAAGGCGGCGGCATGTGCGGCCGCATCGACGCCACGCGCTAGGCCGGAGACGATGACATAGCCCATCGCGCCCAAATCCCGCGCGAGATCGCCTGCGAGCTTGACGCCGGCGGCGGAGGCTTCGCGCGCGCCGACAAGCGCCACGCATGGCTTTGCAAACAGATCCATCCGCCCGCGCACGCTGATCGCCGGCGGCGGCGCATCGAGTTGCGCCAAGGCGTGCGGATAGGCGGTTTCGCAGGAAGCGAGCGCGTGGGCGCCCAGGCGCTCGAGGGCGGCCAACTCATCCTCGATGCGCGCGACCGGCGGCGGGGCCGGCGGCGCTTCTCGCGCTAGGCGCGGCAGGGCTTCCAACGCGGCGTCCGCGCCGCCAAACCGTGCGACGAGGCGGTGGAAGGTGAGCGGCCCGATGCGCGGCGTGCGCGCAAGGCGCATCCAGGACACCCGCTCCCCGGCGCCGAGGATGCGCGCGTTCATTCCACCCGTTCGGCCTTCTGGCCGATATGGGATTCCTTGCCCTCGATCAGCTTCGCGATGTTGGCGCGATGGCGCAGGAAGATCAGCGCCCCGAGCAGCGCACAGAACCCGACGCCCCAGGGCCCCGCGTGGAAGATGTAGGCGAGCACGGGCGCGGCCGCCGCCGCAGCGAGCGCGGCGAGCGACGAAATGCGGAACACGAACGCCGTGAGAAGCCAGGCGAGGCAGGCGGCGATCCCCACTGGCGGCAGGCCTGCCAGCAGTGCGCCGAAGAAAGTGGCGACCCCTTTGCCGCCCTTGAAGCGCAGCCAGATCGGAAAGCAATGCCCAATGAAGGCGGCGGCGCCGGCGATCAGGCCCGCTTCCGGTCCCGCGAAATGCCGCGCGATCAGCAATGCGGCGGCGGCCTTGCCGCCATCCAGCAGCAATGTTGCGAGGGCGATGTCCTTGCGTCCGGTGC
>JBFWWB010000061.1:0-16275 GCA_050246435.1 Hyphomonadaceae bacterium | reverse complement strand
ATGGCGAAGCGATCCCGTCGACCTGCATGTTGGTGATGACAAAGCCGCGCGCGACAAAATTGCTTCGGTCGCTCTCGCCGCGCTCTTCCGTAACGCCGACGATGCTTGTCAGCACCGACTGCATCGTCTGCATCTGGAAATCGTCGATGCGCTGCCGGGTGACGATCGTGACCGATTGGGGCGTCTCCCTCACCGTCAGCGGCAGCCGGCTCGCAGTCGTGGTTTGCGAACCGGTGTAGAGGCCAGTCCCTTCGGTCGCCGCCGAATCGCTGGTGATGCTCGCCGCGGCACCGGCGCGAGAGCCTTCACCCTCGACCCGCACCGGACCCAACTGGATCGCTCCGTCGGAGACTTGCGGCGCGGGCTCAAGCCGCACGGCATCCCGCCCGTCGAACCTGAAGGTCAACCCGGTGCCTGTCAGAAGCCAGCTAAGCGCTTCGGCCGGCGGGAGATCACCGGAAACCGCCGTGCTGGTGCGCCCCTCCACTAGCGGCCCCTGTGTTGTGACCTGAAGCCCGGATTGCTGGCTGAAGATCAGCAGCGCCTCGCGCAACGATTGAGCCGGAATGTCGAAGCGGCGCTGCTGAACGGAAGCGCCCTGCGCCTGGGCCACTGCCGGCAATGCGACTCCGCCCAGCGCTGTGGTCGCCATCAGCAGCGCGCTGAATACCGCTCCGCGCTGCGCCGTAAATCCGTTCCTCATGTAACCCCCGCTCCTTACAAATGACCTGCCAGACAGCTCTATGCGAATGCGATGCAGTAGCGAGTCATAGGATGGATGGTCGGGGAAGCCGGATTTCCTCAAATTTCGGGATTATTTTTTTTGCGCCCGCTCAAGGCATTGATTTGCAGCGCTTTATCGGGTGACGATCATCAGCCAGGGCGTGACGCGCATTACGTCTCCCCCATAAGGAGCGACGATGAGCTTGAGGCTGCGAGCAGGGTCGCGAAAGTCATAAGCGCCGCTGACGAGCTTCTTTCCAAGCGAGCTGTCTGCGAGGATGATCTTGCCCCCGTACCAAGGCCGCATCTCGTCGATCGCCTCGGAGATCGGACGATTGCGTACGGCGACCTTGCCCGAGCGCCACGCCCCGACCAATTCGGGCGCCTCTTGCCCTGCCGACAATGGAGCGCCCGGCACGATACGGACCCATTGGCCTGCGGTGAGTTCGCGCGCGGCAAACGGCTTCGTCCCGCTATCTTCGACGCGCACCCGTCCATGGCGAACGGCGACGCGGGTCAACTCGCCAACCATGCGAACCTCGAAGCCCGTGCCAAGGACAGTCGTGGTAACATCGCGCGCCGCCACCCGAAACGGCCGAGCGGGATCGCGACGCACCTCGAACATCGCCTGGCCGGAGAGGAGGCGGATTTCACGGCCGCGCGGGCCAAAATCGACAGCGATGGCGCTGTCCGGCCCGAGCTGCGCTGTCGAGCCATCGGCGAGTGTGATCGTTTCGACCTCACCTGTTCCTGAGACATGATCGGCGGCCAAACGCAGGCTGAGTGTCGGCGCTGCGATCACAGCGACGCAAGCCGCAGCGGCGGCAACGGCTGCCTGCCTCCATCGCCGGCCCGGTCCAAGGGCGCCGCGACGCCGCGCACTCCGCCGCGCTGTGACGGACGGCAGTTCGTAGGTACGCCGCTCGGCCGGCGCGGTGGCGATGATCCTGGCGGTCTCGCCCAACTCCGACCATGCGCCGGCGTGACGCGGATCGGCGTCGCGCCACTGTGCGAAGCGGGCGCGCAATTCGGGATCGTCGGGGCTTTCCCGCAGGGCGATGAACCATTCGGCTGCGGCGCGCTCCGGCGTCAATCCATCTGTCATCACAGCCGGCCAGCCGTCAGGCATAAGACGCAGATGCCCATGGGCGCTGGTCGAAAGACGCGACTGATCCTGCATATCGGATAGATGTTCGACCGCGGGGCTTTTCCCGTGATTTTTTCCAGTCGCACGAATTCAGAGCCCCTCACGCCGCCGCTGATTGCAGATATCCATGCCCTCGGCGATGAGCCGGTGGGTATAGGACACGGACAGGCCGAGTCTCTCAGCAATCTCGCGGAGCTTCATATCCTCGAAATGGTACATCTTGATCGCGGCCCTTTGCCGGGTCGGCATGGCGTCGATCGTGTCGAGTATCCGTTCCATCATCTGGCGGGCCGCCAGTTCGGCTTCTGCCGACGGCCGGTCATCCGCGAGGCCGCGCAGGTCGTCCACCGCCACGAGGGTTTCGCGCGACCGACGTCGGGCCTGGGCGAAGACGAGGTTGCGGATGATGCGGCGAAGATAGCCGATGGGTTCGCGGATCACGGCCTCGTCTGGCTGGCGATCCATCAGCAGCCAGGCGTCCTGAACGATATCCTCGGCACCCGCGCGGTCGCCCGACAGCTTGCCCGCATAGTTCACGAGCGTGTCGCGGTGCGTCCTGTAAAGGCGCAAGGCTATACGTTCGTGGTTCAAGCTGCCTGACTTCCTTCGCGCGCGCCTCGCGCGAAGTGGAAGAAACCGACCAGTTGCGAGACGTTCGCAATAAGGCCTAGCGGAAGGTCAGCCGTTCTGCAACGAAAACCGACCCGCGCCATCCGCGCAGTGGAGACGGGTGGAAAATCGCGGTCCGCGTGCATCCTTCCTTTGAGCGCCTCGGACACCAATTCGGCGAAGGGCGATGGGCTTTCGTGCCAAAATTCTCGCTGACTCTCGGCGCGCGTTACACGCATGACGAGAAGCGGCTGAACTATGTTCATGGCGGCAGCCTAGCGCCGATCTAGGGGGCCGCGGTCGCCCCCGCTCAGACGATCGACGACAAGCGAAACTGGGGCGCGTTCACGCCCCAGGTGACGCTCGAGTTCATTCCTTCCCCCGCCCTGCGCACCTGCCTCTGCGGGCTTCGGCGGTTATCGCCCAAACCCGCCGCCGAGCGCCTGGTGGAGCGTCACTTGGTTCTGTAGCCGCAAGAGCCGGTTGGCCGATAGCGAGAGGTTTGCGCCGCGCCGCCGCTCCTGCGCGTCCAGCCAGGTTCGGAGCGGCACGGCGCCGGCGCGGTAACGCACTTCATAGAGGCGCTCGGCCTCGCTGGCGGCGTCGCGGGCGCGCAGCAGCGCATCGCCCTGCGCATCCAGCTCCGCGCGGGCCGACAGCGCAGTCTCGACCTCGGCCAGTGCGGTGTAGAGCGACTTGCGGAACAGGATCACCGCCTCCTCATACTGGGTGCGGGCGATGGCCGTATCGAACCGCATCGCGCGGGCATTCAGGAATGGCAGGGTAAGGCCCGCCCCGAGGGTCGCGACTGGATTGGCGATCAGGTTGAGGAGCCCGGTGCTCGACGTACCGAGCGCCCCGGTCAAGGTCAGCGCCGGATAGTAGCTGGCGCGGGTGGCATCGCCGCTGGCCAGCGTGCGGCGCAGACGCAGCTCGGCGGCGCGCAAGTCCGGCCTCCGGCCGAGTAGATCGGCGGGCAAACCGGCGGCCACGCTCGGCAGAGGCGCGCGGCCGAGCGCCTCGGGCTCAGGCCCGGGCGGCGATACGCCGTCGAGCAACACCATCAGCGCCTCGCGCGCCTCGGTGCGGGTCTGCCGGAGCTGGCTCAACGCCGCCTCCTGCGCCGTGACCGTCTGCTCCACCTCGCGCCTTTCGAGCGCCGAGACGGCGCCGGCGCGATACTGGGTATCGACCAGCGTCTGGGTGCGCCGGGCATAGGCGAGGCTTTGCTCGCCAAGCGCGATGCGCTCGTTGGCCAGCGCGATCTGCCAATGCAGCGAGGCCGCCGTGCCGACCAGCGACAGGAAGGCGGCGTCACGATCCTCGGCGGTGGCGAACGCTTCGAACCAGGCGGTGTCGCGCTCGGCATCGAGACGGCCGAACAGGTCGACCTCCCAGCTCAGGCCAAGCGAGCCCGTGGCGGTCTCGGCCGTGCGCGGCGCGGCCCCGGAGAGCGGGCGGGAGGCGCCCGTCGAGAGACTGCCGCTGGGGATCGGCAGCAAGGCGTTGCCAGTGCGCCGCGCCTGCAAGGTCGCGCGGCGGACTCTGACCGCCGCGGCGGAAAGGTCGGGATTGCGCGCGATGGCCAGATCGACCAGCGCGTCGAGAGACGGATCGCCCAACTCGTGCCACCAGGCGTCGTCAGCAACCATCGGCCAAGCCGTCGAGCTGGCGTGCTGAAACGTCGGCGGCAACGGGGCGAGCGGTGGCGCGTAGGGCGTATGTGTGGCCGAAGCGCAGCCCGAGAGGAGCAGGCCGGTTAAGATTGCGACGGAGAGTGAATGACGCATCAGTCGCGCGCCAGGGCTTCGACGGGATCGAGCCGGGCGGCGTTGCGCGCCGGCAGGAAGCCGAACAGGATGCCGATCCCGGTCGAGCAGGCGAAGGCGAGCAGGATCGAAGGCAGCGAAAAGACCATCTGGAACCCGCTCCCGGATAGAGTGACGATCAGACCGAGCGCCAGCGCCAGGGCAACGCCGATCGCGCCGCCAATCAGGCAGACCAGCACCGCTTCGATCAGGAACTGCTGGAGGATGTCGCTCTGGCGCGCGCCGACCGCCATCCGCACCCCGATCTCGCGCGTGCGCTCAGTGACCGACACCAGCATGATGTTCATCACCCCGATGCCGCCAACCACCAGCGCGATCACCGCGATCGCCGAGATCAGCAGGGTCAGCGTTGCGCTGGTCTGGGTGATCGCCTGGCGGATCTGGTCGGAATTGAAGATGAAGAAATCCTTGGTCCCATGGCGTCGCGTCAGGAGCTGCGTCACCGCCTGCTGGGCGGCGGCGGTCGACACCGTGTCGGCGACGCGGACGGTGATGCTTTCAAGATGACTCTTGCCGAGCATCCGGGTGGCGGCGGCGCTGTAGGGGACATAGACGGTCGGGTTTGAGCCGCCGAAGCCGCCGCCCTGGGCAGGCTTGAGCACGCCGATGACCCGCGCCGGCATCGCGCCGAGCAGGACCGTCGCGCCGATCGGGTCCGCGTCATGCGGGAACAGCGCCGTTTTCGCCTTCTGATCGAGGACCGCGACCTGAGCGAGCCGAGCCGCCGCAGCCTCGTCGAACAGGCGTCCGGCGGAGACGCGCAAGCCCTTGACCCGGAAGTGATCGGCGCTGACTCCGTTCACTTGCGCGGTGACCGCGAGATTGGAACGACGCGCGGTGACGCTGGATGAGACGTTCGGCGAGACGCTGTCGACATAGGACTGTCGCGCCAGGGCGCTTGCGTCAGGTTCGGTCAGGGTCTGGACAGCCGCGGCGCGCAGGTCGCCGAAATCCTTGCCCGGAAAGACCTCGATCGTGTTGGTGCCGAGTTCGCTGATCTGCGCCATCACCTTGGCCTGCGCGCCCTTGCCGAGCGCCACTACCGAGACCACCGAGGCGATGCCGATGATGATGCCCAGCATCGTCAGGAAGGTCCGCATCCGGTGCGCCGCCATCGCCAGCAACGCCATGCGGAATGCCTCGCCGAAGCGGTCGGCGAGCGCCCGCCAAGTTGAGGCGGCGGGCTGCGCCGCAGCCAGCGATGACGGCGCACGCTCGCTGTCTTGGCCGGTCCGCCGATCGGCGACGATAATCCCGTCGCTGATCTCGATGATCCGCCGGGCGTGCGCCGCGACGGCCATGTCGTGGGTGACCAGGATGATGGTGTGGCCTTCGGCGTTCAGATCCTGGAGGATGCGCATCACTTCCACGCCGCTCGCCTTGTCGAGCGCGCCGGTCGGCTCGTCAGCCAGGATCACCGTGCCGCCGTTCATCAGCGCCCGCGCGATCGAGACGCGCTGCTGCTGCCCCCCGGATAGTTGGCCGGGCCGGTGATGAGTGCGGTCGGCCAGACCCAGACGGCCGAGCAAGCTCCGCGCGCGGTCCTCCCGCGCCGCCGCATCGCGGCCGGCATAGATCGCCGGGACGGCGACATTGCCGATGGCGGTCAGGTCGGAGAGCAGATGATAGCGCTGGAAGATGAACCCGAAATGCTCGCGGCGCAGCGCCGCCAGCTCGTCAGGCGCCAGCGTGCCGGTGTCGCGGCCCTCGACCCGGTAGGACCCCGAGGTGGGCCGGTCGAGACAGCCGAGGATGTTCATCAGCGTCGACTTGCCCGAGCCCGAAGCTCCGACGATCGCGACCAGCTCACCGGCGTGGATCTCAAGGTCGATGTCCTTGAGCACGGCGACCACGCCCTCGCCGGCGGGGAATTCTCGCCTAAGCCCGGTCATCTGCAGGAGCGGCTCCATCATGATCAGAATCCCATTCCCGAAGCCGCTTCCGGCGCGCCGGTCGTCGCGTCGGCGAGCACGACTTTTTCGCCGGGCCGCAGGCCGGCCAGGACGACGACATTGCTGTCGTCGGCGATGCCGATCCGGACCTTGCGGTCGGCGGGCCGGCCACGATCGTCGATCACGCGGACGTTATGGCGGCCTTGCGCGTCGGCGGCGCCCAGCGCGGCCGAGGGGATGATCACAGCCGCTTTCACCCGCGCCAGCAGCACCGAGACCTGGGCCGTCATCGAGGGACGTAACCGGCCATCGGCGTTCGGAACGTCAAACAGCGCGTTGTCATAGATAGCGGTGGAGGCGCCGGCGCCGCTTGATGTGCCGGCCGTATTGGCCCCTTCGCTCGATATAGAGTCGGGCGCCGGCTCAATCCGCTCGATCCGCGCATAGTGGCGGCGGCCAGTCGCCCCCAGCGTCGTGAACCACACGGTCTGGCCGGGCCGAACCTTCTCGACATCAGCCTCAGAAATCTCCGCGCGCACCGTCATCACGTCGAGCTGGGCGAGCATGACGATCGTCGGGGCCGACTGGAACGAGTTCACCGTCTGGCCCTGTTTAGTGACCACCGCAACGACCACGCCGTCCATCGGCGCGACGATGCGGGTGAAGCCGAGGTTCAGCCGCGCGGTATCGACCTGGGTGCGCGCCTGGACGATCTGGGCGTCGAGCGAGCGGATCTCACCGCGCACCGACAGCAGAGCCGCGCGGGCGGCTTCATAGTCCGCCCGCGCCGTTGCGTCGGCGGCGAGCATCGTTTCCTGTCGCCGATGCGCGAGTTCGGCCTGCACCAGTCCACCTTCACGCGCCGCCTTCTGGGCGAGCAGCGACTGCACGGCCGCCTCGGCGTTGCGCAGCGCGAGCTGTTGTGGCTGGGCGTCGATATCGGCGATCGGATCGCCGGCTTTCACCGACTGGCCGAGGCTGACGTAGAGGCGCCGGACCTGACCGGAGACCTGCGCGCCCACGCTGACCAACTCCTTGGGGCGAAGCTTGCCGGTGGCCAGCACCGTTTGCTCGATGTCCCCCACCGTCACGACGGCGGTGGCGAGCCCCGTCGCTGGCGCTGGCCGTAGCGCGACGTAAAGGGCGATCGCGACTAGGATCAGCGCGACGGGCAGGACGATCTGGATGAGGCGGCGTCTGGATGGCATGCCGCGGCTTATGCCCTGCGCGAAGCGATCCGTGGGTCAAGTCTTCGCAAGCTAAGTGGAAAGAATGCGTAAAGGCGGCTGACATCGTTACGGATATCGCCCAGCATCGAACGATGCCGTGGTTAGAAAACAAGTGACCGATATCTTGATTATCGACGATGATGCGGAGCTGAGCCGGATGCTCGGCGAGTATCTCGCCGACGAGGGCTTCACGGTGACAACGTCCGGGAACGGTCACGACGGCGCCGACCTCGCGCTTTCGGGGCGCTTCGCCGCGGTGATCCTCGACATCATGCTGCCGCGCATCAACGGCATCGAGGTCCTGCGCCGCCTCCGCCAGGAAAGCGATATCCCGGTCATCATGCTCACGGCCCGAGGGGATGATGTCGATCGGGTCGTCGGGCTGGAGCTGGGCGCCGACGACTATATCGCCAAGCCTTATTATCCGCGCGAACTGGTCGCCCGGCTCCGCGCGGTCCTGCGGCGCATGGGAACCACACGGACAACCGCCCCCTTGTCACGCGGCGCCCTCCTTCTCGATCCAGCCCGGCGCGCAACCCTGTGGGAGGGCCGACCAGTCGACCTCACCGCCACCGAGTTCAACCTGCTTGAAGCGCTGCTGCGGGCCGGCCCTGCCGTGGCCACCAAGGAAGAGCTGTCATTGACCGCGCTCGGGCGAACGCGGCAGCGCTACGACCGCAGCATCGACGTCCATGTGAGCAACCTGCGTCAGAAGCTGGCACGGGCCAGCGGCGGCGCGATCGAGATCGAGACGATCCGGGGGGTCGGTTATCGGCTGACGGCGCGACCATGAAGCGGCGGCTGTTCTGGAAAATCTGGATGGCGTTCTTCGCCACCATCCTGCTGCTCGGCAGCGGTCTCTGGCTGTTCTGGTCCCTGCGTCCGGCGCAGGTTTATCCCGAGTGGGATGGGCCTTATGCCGTTGGGAACGTCCTGATCGAAAGCGCCGCCACGGCGCTGCGCGACGGAGGTTCTGACGCCTTGGCTCGTCAGACTGCCGCCTGGCCGGGCGCGCATCGCGCCAGGTTGACGGTCACAGCCTTGTCGGCCGATCGCTGTCAGCCCGAGGCTGATCACAGACGGCTCGCAAGGCAGATTGGGCAGGACTACTGCCTGCGCTATGCAACGCCGCCGTTGCCCGCTGGCGATGGCTGGAGCAGCCAGGTCTTGCCCCCCGATTATTTGATCGCGACCGCGCTGGCTGGCCTCGTGTTCAGCGCGGCCCTGGCCTGGTATCTCACCCGCCCGATCCACCGGCTGCGGCGCGGGTTCGAGCGCCTGGCCGGAGGGGATCTGTCTGTCCGTCTTGGGCCGTCGGTCGGCCGGCGCCGCGATGAGGTCGCCGATCTGGCGCGGGATTTCGACCAGATGGCGACCCGTCTGGAGGAGTTGGTCGCCGCCCGCGATCGTCTTCTCCACGATGTATCGCACGAACTACGCTCGCCGTTGGCCCGCATGCGGCTGGCGACGGGCCTGCTGCGCCGCGATCCGAGCCGGCTTGAATCGTCACTCGACCGCGTCGACCGCGAGGCCGATCAGCTCGACGCGCTGATCGGAGAATTGCTGACACTCGCCAAGCTCGAAAGCGGCGTGGACGGGTCGACGGAGTATTTCGACCTGCTCGACGTCCTGGAACTGGTCCTCGAGAATGCCGGGTTTGAGGCGGCTGCGGCAGGAGTCACTCTCAACGCCGACCTTCCCGACGAGGGGGACGACACCGCCTGGCTCATCCTCGGGAGTGGCCTGCTCGCCCATCGCGCCATCGAGAACATCTTGCGCAACGCCCTGCGCTTCTCCGCCTCAGGTCAGACGATCGACATCCGTCTCGAACGATGCGCCGCCGCCCGCTGCATCGTCATGGTCGATGATCAGGGGCCAGGCATCGGTGAAAGCGGCCCTAGCGACCTGTTGCAGCCGTTTGTTCAAGGCGGGGCGGTCAGCGGCAGCGGATTTGGGCTCGGCCTCGCCATCGCCCAGCGCGCCATCGCAACCTGTGGCGGTTCGGTCAAGCTGGCCAATCGCGCGCCTTCCGGGCTTCGGGTCACAATCAGCTTGCCCTTGGCGCGGGACATAGCGCCCGCCTAGCCGGAAGGTGTTACGGCAACCACTCTCGCGACGTCGCGGAACTCATTTCGCCGCCTCCAATCGGCGCAGGACGGGCGACAGGAAGCCCAGGAGGCTGACCAGTCCGCCGAGGACGCCCATCAGCACGAACAAGCCATCGGATCCCGATCAACTCACCCACGGGTGTCGCGATGGCGCCGGACCGGCTGCTCGACTATCCGAGGATCGGCGAGAAGCTGGAAGCCTATGAGCCGCGCGCGGTCCGCCAGATCATCGTCGGCAATTACGAGATGCGCTACGAGATCGCCGCCGCGACGATCTTCATCCTGCGTCTCTGGCATTGCCGCGAAAACCGCAGCTTCGAGTCGCAGGACTGAAGATGTGGACGACCGAAGAGACGCGACCATGAAGCTTGCCGCTGTCCACCCCAGCGGGTGGAAGTCGATCGCGAAGAAGTCCGCATCATGGGCTCGAAGAGCAACCTGCTGCGATTGCTTGCCGCTAACGGCGCAGGAACGACGGCAGGCGGGGTGCCCACTGTTGTTCCGAACTGGCGGGCCACGAGGGATTCGAAATCCCCATCGTCACATTCCGTAGAGAAAGAAGGTGGTGCGGGTGGTCGGAATCGAACCGACACTCCTTGCGGAACCGGATTTTGAATCCGGCGCGTCTACCAGTTCCACCACACCCGCACATTTGCCGCCGATTCTAGCCGAGGCTCTGTGCACCTATACTGCACCTAGAGCGAAAACAGAATATCGTCAGCCTCTTTTCCTTCCTTCATAACCCTCTGAAAACACGACGTTTTCAACTCGTCGTGTTTTCCTGTGGATTGGTAGACAAACCACTTTTTGAGTCTGCTGCGTCTACCGATTCCGCCACTGGGGCAGCGGGAGCAGGGTCGATAGGGCCAATGCGCGGGCCGGGCAAGGGCGGTCGCGGCGCAGGCCGCCCCGGACTTAAGGCCGCTTCGCAGGGTGGCCCGGCGCATGCTAGGGCATGATCGCTTTTCGTTGGGCAGCGATCATGCCCTAGTTATTTGCAGGAGCGCGACGATCCGCAAAAACCGGTATCCACTTTTTGCTGTCGTGCTCTAGGCGGGCCACATGCTGCGCAAGACCTATAACTGGCTGCTGCGCCTGGCGGGCGGCCCCAAGGCCGAGCCGGCGCTGGCGATCGTCTCCTTCGCGGAGAGCTCGTTCTTTCCGATCCCGCCGGATGTGATGCTGGCGCCCATGTGCGTGGCGCGTCCGGAAAGGGCCTGGCGCTACGCCCTGGTCTGCACCCTCGCTTCGGTGCTGGGCGGCCTGCTGGGCTACGCGATCGGCTATTTCCTGTTCGAAACCGTCGGCCAAGCGATCCTGAATTTCTTCGGCTATGGCGGCAAGGAAGCGGCCTTGCGCGCCTTCTACGACAAATGGGGCGCGGGCTTCATTTTCCTCAAAGGGCTGACGCCGATCCCGTTCAAGCTGGTGACGATCGTTTCCGGCGCGCTTTCGTTTTCACTGCCGATATTCGTGGCGGCCTGCGTGGTGACGCGCGCGGCGCGCTTCTTCGCGGTGGCCTGGCTGTTCAAGACCTATGGGCCGGCGCTGGCGCCGGTGATCGAGAAGCGCATCGGCATGGTGACGGCGGCGCTGGCGGTGCTGATCGTTGTGGGCGTCGTCGCCGCGACGCAGCTGCATTGAGCGCGGCCGAGCAGCCCTTCTCCGAAGCGCTCGCCGCCGCGGGCCCCGGCGGCGCGCTGCGCGATCTGTTCGCGCGGCTGGGCGTGCGCGGACACGGGCTGATCCTGATCGCGGCGGGGGCGCTGCTGCTTTTGCCGTTCGCGTGGGGGCCGCCGCAGATCGCCGGGATGCTGCTGCTGCTCAACGCCGGGCGGCTGTGGGCGCGCCAGGGGGCGGCGGCGCCCCTGCTGGGCGGGGTGAAGCTGGGCGCAGGAGCGGGCGGCGGGCTTGCGCGCGCGTTCGCGTTCGCGGAAGGCGCGATTCGGCCGCGGCTGGCGGATTGGGCGGGCGGCTTCGGCGGCAGGGCCGCCGCCTTCGCGATGCTGCTGGCGGCGATCGCCGCGTTCGCGCCGACGCCGCACCTGTGGCTGGCGCTGGGCGTGCTGGCGCTGGGCTTCGGCCTGTGCGAGCGCGACGGGCTGGCGAGCGCCGCGGGCGTCGCGGTGTGCGTCTGCGCCGGTGTTTACCTTGTCACGATGCTGGCGGGGCTGGCGCTGGGGGCGGATTTCGCCGCCGCCTGGGCGGATGCGCGCCTGCCGTACGCCCGCGCTGAGGCGTCGCGCCCTTAGCGTCAGCGCGCCGCAGGGGGCGAACGGCCTGGGCGACCTTATGTTCAAGGCCCATGCTGGTTTGGCTTCTGCGCCATTGGCTGATCGCGGCCCTTGCGGTTTCCGCCGCCATGCTGCTGGCCGCGCATGGGTTCGAGCGGCTGGGCTATGCGCCGTGCACGCTCTGCTTCCGGCAACGCGAAGTGTATTGGGCCGCCGGCGCGATCGCCGGGGTGGCGCTGCTGCTGCAGGCGGCGATCCGCCGGGTGCTGGTGTTCCAGGCGGCGGCGGTGTTCCTTGGCCTCGCATTCCTCACCGGCGCGGTGGTGGCGGCCTATCACGCCGGCGTCGAATGGAAGTTCTGGCCGGGGCCGCCGACATGCTCGGCCGGCGGCGCGCTGGGTTCGATCCTCGACGCGCTGGACAAGCCGCTGCACGCCGCGCGCTGCGACGAGGCGGCGTGGCGGCTGCTCGGCCTGTCGATGGCGGGCTATAATGCGTTGATCTCGCTGCTGCTGGCGGGGCTCTCTTTCTGGGCCGCCGCAGCCCCGCGCGCCGGAGAGGACAATGGCCGAGGCGACTAAGCGTGAAGCGGCGAGGCCGCTCGATGCGCCGGGAGAGCGCGGCCGCGCCCGGCGGCGCGAAGCGATGCTGCGTGTCGATCACGCGGGCGAGTTCGGCGCGGTGCAAATCTATCGCGGCCAGCGCGCCGTGTTCGCGCGCGCCGCCGGCAAGGAACGCACGCGCGATCTGATCGCGGCGATGGAGACGGGCGAAGCCGAACATCTGAAGACGTTCGACGCGATGGTGCGCGCGCGCGGCGTGCGGCCGACGGCGCTGGCCCCGGCATGGGCCGTGGCCGGCTACGCGCTGGGCGCGGCCACCGCGCTGTTGGGCGAGAAGGCGGCGCATGCGTGCACCGCGGCGGTGGAAGAGGTGATCGCTGCGCATTACGCCGCCCAGGCCGCCGAATTAGCGAACGATCCGATCGACGGCGATGCGGAATTGCGCGTGCTGGCCGAACGCTTCGGCGCCGAGGAGGCCGGCCATCGCGCGACGGCGCTGGCAGAGGGCGCGGAGGAAGCGCCGGGCTACGCGCTGCTGAGCGCGGCGATCAAGTTCGGCTGCCGCGCCGCGATCGCGATCAGCGAGCGGGTCTAGCCCGCCTTATCCGGCAGTTTGTGTTCGACGGCGCCCAGCGCATCGGCGAGGCGCGCCTTTGCGCTGCCGGGTTTCAGCGGCTTTTGCTGGCTTTCGTCGGGTGCCCAGCCGGTGGCGGTCACGATCTCGAACGTCGCGCGCACGCGGCCGTTCTCGCTGTATCGCGCCTGGTAGAGCTCAATGGCGCGCGCGAGGATGGCGCGCGTGAGCGGCTTGCCGGCGCGCGCCACGAGGGCGTTGCTTTCACCCATCGCGCGCAGATCGGCGATCAGCCGCAGGGGATGTTCGTAGCGCACGGTGAGCACGTCGCTATCAGCCACCGGTAGCGCGAAGCCGGCGCGCTGCAGCGCCTGGGCGATGTCGAACGCATCCGCGAAAGGGGAGACGCGCGGACCCGCGCCGGAGCGCACGTCGAGCTCGGCTTCCAGCAGGCAGGCGCGCAGCTCCTCCAGGGTGCGGCCGCCGAATAGTGCGGCGAGGAACAGCCCGTCCGGGCGGAGCGCCAGCCGCGCCTGCGTCAGCGCGCCGATAAGGTCGTTCGTCCAGTGCAGCGCGAGAGTGGAGACGATCAGCCCGAAGCTTTGCGCGGCGAACGGAAGACGCTCGGAATCGGCGGCGACGCCGCGCCCGCGCGCGACC
The DNA here is from genome assembly GCA_050246435.1 of Hyphomonadaceae bacterium. Taxonomy (GTDB): domain Bacteria; phylum Pseudomonadota; class Alphaproteobacteria; order Caulobacterales; family Aquidulcibacteraceae; genus JAKFWI01. The sequence continues at coordinate 2,707 of JBFWWB010000061.1, read as the reverse complement.
AGTGCAGCCGCGAGATCCATCTGGAACAGCGGGCCGACGCGCGCCGCCAGGGCGGGCCGCGCCGCGAGCGCCTGGGCGAAGAAACCCGGCGCGCCGATCGCCAGGCCGGCGCCGAATGCGCGGTTGACCGCCTCCAGCCGTTCGGCGAGGTCTTCTGCGGCGCGCGCGTGCAGGAAATCGGCGAAGCCTGCGCTGGCGGCGCGATCGCGGTGCGCGCGGATGCGGGCGGCGTCGAACAGGAGCGGCGGGGCGGCCATGACGGGGATATGGCGTGGGAAACGGGCCGGGTAAACCGAACGCGCTTCGGCGCGGCGCCGGCGCGCTGGCCGATCTGATCTGGCCGCCGCGCTCGCTGCTGTCGGACGCGATCGTGTCGCGACCCGGCGTGATCGAGCCGGCGCTGTGGGCGCGGCTCACTTTCCTTTCCGCGCCGTGCTGCTTCCGCTGCGGCTTTCCGTTCGAGCTGGACGCGGGGCCGGAAGGCGTGTGCGGCGCCTGCGCGGCGCAGGCGCCGGCGTTTCACCGGGCGCGGGCGGCGCTGGCCTATGACGACCTGGCGCGCACTTTGGTGCTCGATCTGAAGCGCGCCGGGCGGCGCGACGGGCTTGGCGTGTTCGCCGCTTGGATGGCGCAGGCGGCCGGGCCGCTGCTGGCGGAGGCGGACGTGATCGCCCCGGCGCCGCTGCATTGGACGCGGCTGCTGTCGCGCCGGTTCAATCAGGCGGCCTGGCTGGCGCAGGCGTTGGGGCGCGCGGTGGGCAAGCCGGTGGCCTATGGCGCACTGCGCCGGGTGAAGCGGCGGCGCAGCCAGGCGGGGCTCAACGCCGCCCAGCGCCAACGCAACGTGGCCGGCGCGTTCCGTGCAAGCGCGAAAACAGCGGGCCGGAAGGTGCTGCTGGTGGACGACGTGTTCACCACCGGGGCCACGGCGGAGGCGTGTGCGCGGGCGCTGAAGCGGGCGGGCGCGGCGCGCACCGACGTGGTCACTTTGGCGCGCGTTGTCCGCCCTACGGATGCGCTTATATGAAGCCGAGGAGGGCCCTGTGGCGAAAGTGACGATCTACACCCGTGATTTCTGCGGCTATTGCGCCAGCGCGCTGTCGCTGCTGCGCGCCAAGGGGGCCGACTTCCATGAGATCGAGGCGGGGTACGATCCGGCGCTGCGCCGCGAGATGATCCAGCGCTCCGGCGGCGGCGCCACGTTCCCGCAAATCTTCATCGGCGAGCGCCATATCGGGGGCAGCGACGATTTGCACGCGCTGGACGACTCCGGCGAACTCGACGCGCTGTTGGCTGCGCCCTGATGGCGACCCGCGGCAAAATCCGCGTCGCGGCGATCCAGTTGCGCTCGGGCGTGGAGCCGGCGGCCAATCGGGCGGTGGCCGAGCCTCTGCTGCGCGAGGCGGCGATGGAAGGCGCACGGATCATCTATACGCCGGAATGCACCACCCGGCTCGACCGCAAGCGCGAACGGCTGCTGCCGGCGCTGCGCCCTGAAAGCGACGATCCTGAGATCGGCGCGTGGGGCAAGCTTGCTGCCGAACTGGGCGTGTGGCTTTCGCTCGGCTCGACGTTGGTTTCGGCGCCGGACGGGCGGGCGTTCAACCGCTCCATCCTCTATGCGTCGAACGGCAAGATCGCCGCGCGCTACGACAAAATCCATCTGTTCGACGCCGCCCTCGGCGCGGGCGAGAATTACCGTGAATCCGCCACGTTCGCGCCCGGCGGCGAAGCCGTCTCGGCGGAGGGGCCGGCGGGCGCAAAACTGGGCCTTACCGTGTGCTACGACATGCGGTTTCCGGAATTGTACCGCGCCCTGGCGCTGCAAGGCGCGGACATCATCAGCGTGCCTTCGGCCTTCACTCGGCCCACCGGGCAGGCGCATTGGGAAATCCTGCTGCGCGCGCGCGCAATCGAAACGGGCGCCTTCATCGTCGCCGCAGCGCAGGGCGGAACCCATGAAGACGGCCGCGCCACCTGGGGACATTCAATCATCGTCGGCCCGTGGGGCGAGGTGGTGAAGAAGTTCGACCATGACGAGCCGGGCGCGCTGATCGCCGACCTCGATCTCGACGAAGTGGAAAGCGCGCGGGCGAAAATCCCGGCCTGGAACGCGCTGCAAAGCTTCGCCGGCAAGGCCGGCGCATGATCCGCTACAGCCTGTGCTGCGAGAATGGCGACGCGTTCGAGGCCTGGTTCCGCAATTCAGAGGATTTCGACGCGCAGGCCGAAAAGGGTCTGATCGATTGCCCGCATTGCGGCGACAAGCGTATCCAAAAGGCGCTGATGGCGCCGGCGGTGCGCGCCTCGCGCGATGTGGAGAAGCGCCGCCGGAATCGCCAGCAGGCGATGGCGATGGCCGACAAGCTGCGCGACCATGTGCGCGGCAATTTCGATTATGTCGGCGAGCGCTTTCCGGAAGAGGCGCGGAAAATCCACGCCGGCGAAAGCGACGATCGCCCGATCTGGGGCGAAGCCAGCGCCGACGAAGCGAAGGCGATGATCGAAGAAGGGCTGGCGGTGGCGCCGCTGCCGCCGGAAATCACGCCCACCCCGCCACGGAAGGTGAACTAATCCGCTTTCGCGGCGGTCATCAGATAGTTGATGCGCGCGTCGCGGCCGTGCTTCCATTGCCCGGTGAACGGGTTGAACGTCATGCCCACGGGGCCGCGCACGGAAAGGCCGAGCAGCCCGTCGAAGGCGCCGC
>JBFWWB010000060.1:0-16388 GCA_050246435.1 Hyphomonadaceae bacterium | reverse complement strand
TCCGCGGCCGATGGCGCTGGTGATCACGCTGTCCACCGGCATCGCGGTCGCGCTCTTTGCGATCATGCGTCCGCAAAGCGCGCATTTCGGCCGGCGCTGACGCGCGCCTAGCGCCCGCCGCCGCCCAGCGTCTTGTAGAGCGCCACGAAATTCGCCGCGCGCGCGACGCGGGCTGAAACGAGATTCTGCTGCGCCGCATAGAGCGCACGCTGCGCGTCGAGCAGGTTCAGGTAATTGTCGACGCCTTCACGATAGCGCGCATCGGAAAGCTTGAAGCTTTGATCGGCGGCGCCGGCGAGCGCCTGCAGGGCCGCCAACCGTTCGCCCAACGCGGCGCGGTCAGCCAGCGCATCGGCGACCTCGCGGAAGGCCGCTTGCACGGCCTTTTCATATTGCGCCACGGCGATCTTGCGCGAAGCGTTGGCCGCGCCCAGCTGGCCGATCAGCTGGCCGCCGCGGAAGATCGGGATATTGACCGACGGCGTGAAGCTCCAGGCGCCGTTGGCGCCGGAGAAGAGGTTTTCAAAGCGCGGATCGGCGCTGCCGCCAAAGGCGGAGATATGCACGCTGGGGAAGAAGGCCGCGCGCGCGGCGCCCACGTCGGCATTGGCGCCGCGCAGGCGATGCTCGCTCTCGCGGATGTCCGGCCGGCTCAGCAGCACCTCGGATGGCAGACCTGGGGGCAGTTCGGCAGCGCCGAAGGCGATCGCGTCGACCGTAGTCGGGCGCAGTGCATCCGGCATCGGCGCGCCGAGCAGCAGCTCCAGCGCGTTTTCATCCTGCGCGGTTTGCGCGGTGTAGCGCGCGACGTCGGCGCGGGCGGTTTCGACCGTAGTTTGCGCCTGGAAGACGGCGACCTGCGAGGAAGCGCCCGCTTCGAAGCGGCGCTGCGTGAGGTCGTAGGATTCGCGCTGCGTTTTCAGCGTATCCTGTGCGAGGCGCAGCAATTCAAGATCGCCTGCATAAGCGAGATAGGCGGTGGCGACCTCGGCGATAAGGCTGATCTGCGCAGCATCGCGCGCATCGCGGGTGGCGAGATAGGATTGCAGCGCCGACCGGCTCAAGCCGCGCACGCGGCCCAGGAAATCCACCTCGAAGGCGGTGACGCTGGCGCCGGCTGTGTAGGCGCGGGTGATCGTATCGCTGCCGGGAACGGCGACGCCGCGTTGGATCTGGCCGCCGGCAGTCGCGTCGATCGCGGGAACACGCGCGGCGCGCTGGATGCGATAGAGGGAGCGCGCGCGTTCGATGTTGAGAGCCGAGACGCGCAGATTGCGATTGTTTTGAAGCGCGGTCTCGATCAGTTGGTTGAGCTTGGGATCAGTGAAGAAATCGCGCCAGGCGGGCAGCGCCGGTTCGCCCGCGACTTGGGTTGCAGCATCGTATGCGGGGCCTGTGGGCCACGCCGCCGGCGTCGGCAGCGCAGGGCGCTTATAGTGCGGCTCCAGCACGGCGCACCCGCCCAGCAGCAAGGCGGCGAAGGGAAGCAGACGCGCGCTCATTCTGCGGGGCCCGGTTGCGGCGCAGGCGCAGGCGCAGCGACGGCGGGCGGGCGGCGGAACCAGTTCCGCGCGAACAATCCGCTGATGCCCACGAAGAAGAAGGGCGTAAACACGGTGACGAGCAGGGTGGCGGCGAACATGCCCCCGATCACTGCGGTGCCGATCGCGTTCTGCGCGCCCGAGCCCGCGCCCGAGGCGATGGCCATCGGCAGCACGCCGAAGATGAATGCGAAGGACGTCATCAGGATCGGACGCATCCGAATGCGCGCCGCCTCCATCGCGGCTTCCGACAAGGTGCGGCCCTGCTCGGCGAGATTGCGCGCGAACTCGACAATCAGGATCGCGTTCTTGGCGGCGAGGCCCATCGTGGTGAGCAGGCCGACCTGGAAATAGATGTCGTTCGAGAGGCCGCGCAGATTGGCTGCGAGCGCCGCGCCCAGCAGGCCCAGCGGCACCACGACGAGCACCGCGATCGGAATCGTCCAGCTTTCATAGAGTGCGGCCAAACACAGGAAGACGACGATTAGCGACAGCGCATAGAGCGCGGGCGCCTGCGCGCCGGACTGGCGCTCTTCAAACGAAGTGCCCTGCCAGCCGACGGTGACGCCCGGCGGCAGGCGTTTGGCCAGCTCTTCCATCTTCATCATCGCCTGGCCGGAACTGACGCCCGGAGCGCCCTGGCCTTGCACGTTGAACGAGGGCGCGCCGTTGAATCGCTCCAGCCGTGGTGAGGCGAGAGCCCAGTCCGCCGTGGTGAAGGCCGAGAAGGGCGCCATTTCCCCGGAAGCGGCGCGTACGTTCCAGACGCCTAAATCTTCCGGACGCATCCGGTAGGGCGCATCGCCCTGCATGTAGACGCGCTTGATGCGGCCGCGGTCGATGAAGTCGTTCACGTAGACCCCGCCCCAGGCGCCTGCCAGCGTGGTGTTGATGTCGGGGATAGAGACGCCCAGCGTGGAGGCGGCGCGCTGATCGATGTTGAGATGCAGTTGGGGCGTATCTTCCTGGCCGTTGGGGCGTACTTGCATGAGCTGGCGATCCTGCGCGGCCATGCCGAGCAATTGATTGCGCGCGGCGAGGAATTGCTCGCGCGGGAGGTTCGCCGTGTTGACGAGCTGCATGTCGAAGCCTGTGGCGAAGCCGAGCGAGGTCACCGCCGGAGGCAGGATCGGAAACACCATGCCATCGCGGATCTGGCTGAGCGCGCCGAATGCCCGCCCGATGATCGCCGGCGCGCGCTGGCGCGCGGCGGGCCGCTCCGACCAATCCTTGAGAAGCACGAACATGATGCCCTGGTTCTGGCCCACGCCCGCGAAGCCGAAGCCGACGACCGAGAAATAGGAGCGGATCGTGTCCTTTTCGTTCTGGCTGTAATAGGCCTCGATCTTGTCCATCACGGCGCGCGTGCGCTCGGCGGAGGCGCCGGGCGGCAATTGCACGATGGTAATGAAAAAGCCCTGGTCTTCATCGGGGAAGAAGGACGTGGGCAGCCGGGTGAACAGCAGGCCCAGCGCCAGCACCAGCACTGCGTAGACGCCGATCACCCGCGCGCCGGCCTTCGGCGCGAGCGTGCGGCCCAAGATGCCCTGATAGCGCCGCGAAACGACCGCGAGACCCTGGTTGAAACGCGTGAACACCGCGCCCACGCGCGAGCCCTCGCGCCGAGGCGGCTCGTGGCGCAGCAGGTGGGCGGTGAGCGCCGGTATCAGGGTTAGCGCCATCAGCACCGATAACGTCATCGCCGAGACGATCGTCACCGAGAATTGGCGGTAGATGACGCCGGTGGAGCCGGGGAAGAAGGCCATCGGCACGAACACCGCCGACAGCACCAGCGCGATGCCGATCAGCGCGCCGGTGATCTGATCCATCGATTGGCGCGTGGCGTCGCGTGCGGAGAGGTGCTGTTCGCGCATCGTGCGCTCGACATTCTCGACGACGACGATCGCGTCGTCGACGAGCAGGCCGATCGCCAACACGGTGGCGAACATGGTGAGCGTGTTGATGCTGTAGCCGAAGGCGGCGAGCACGCCGAACGTGCCCAGCAGCACCACCGGAACGGTGATCGTGGGGATGATCGTCGCCCGCCAGCTCTGCAGGAAAAGGAACATCACCAGGAAGACCAGCACCACCGCTTCCATCAGCGTGTGGACCACGTCGTTGATGGATTTCTCCACGAAGGGCGTGGTGTCGTACGGGTAGATGACCTGCATGCCGGCTGGGAAGGCCGATTTGAGGGCGTTGACGCGGGCGCGCACGGCGCGCGCAGTGTCCACGGCGTTGGCGCCGGAGGCCAGACGCACGGCGACGCCGGTGGCGGGGCGGCCCAGGTAGCGGCTGTCGAAGCCATAGCTTTGCGCGCCGATCTCGACGCGGGCGACATCGCCCAGGCGCACGGCCGCGCCGTCCGGCAGGGTGCGCAGCAGCACGTCGCGGAATTGTTCCGGCGTTTGCAGCAGCGATTGCGCCGAAACCGTCGCGTTCAGCTGCTGGCCTTTGACGTAGGGTTCGGCGCCGATCTGGCCGGCGGAAACCTCCGCGTTCTGCGCGCGGATGGCTGTGGCCACGTCGCCCGGCGTCAGCGAGAAGCCGGCAAGCTTGTTCGGATCGAGCCAGATGCGCATCGCATAGGGTGCGCCGAACAATTGCACGCTGCCGACGCCCTCCACGCGCGCGATGGAGTCGACCAGCGTAGAGGAGGCGAAATCGGAAAGGTCAGATGCGGTGACGCGGTCAGAATCCGAAATCAGGCCGACAATCAGCAGGAAGGTGTTCGACGCCTTCGAGACGTGCACGCCCTGCTGCTGGACCACCTGCGGCAGCAGCGCGAGCGCGCTTTGCAGCTTGTTTTGCACCTGCACCTGGGCGGTGTCGGGGTTGGCGGCTTGATCGAACGTGAGCGTGATCGAGGCCGAGCCCGAGGAATCGCTCGTCGAACTCATGTAGCGCAGGTTGTCGAGCCCGTTCATCTGCTGCTCGATCACCTGGGTGACCGTGTCTTCCACCGTCTGCGCGGAAGCGCCTGGATACGTCGCCTGGATGGTGACGGCGGGCGGAGCGATTTCTGGATATTGCGCGACCGGCAGATTGAAGATCGAGATCGCGCCGGCGAGCGCGATCACCAGCGCGATCACCCATGCGAAGATCGGCCTATCGATGAAGAAGCGCGACATGCGCCCTCAGCCTTCGCGACCGCCGGGCGCGCCGGACGTCTCGTTCTGCTCCTGCACTGGGACTGCGCGCGCGGGCGCGCCGGGGCGCACGCGCTGCACGCCTTCCACGATCAGCTTGTCGCCTGGATTGAGCCCCGAAAGCACGACCCAGCGATCGCCGGCCGTGCCCCCGGTCTGCAGCACGCGCTCTTCCACGATTCCTTGCGCGTTGACGATGAGCGCCACCGCTTCGCCGCGCGCGTTGCGCGTCACGCCTTGTTGCGGGGCGAGGATGACATTGTCGCGTGCGCCCTGGGAAAGTTCGGCGTTGACGAACATGCCGGGCAACAGGGTGCGGCCGGGATTGGGAAACAGGGCGCGCAATGTCACCGTGCCAGTGGACTCATTCACCGTCACGTCGGAGAATTGCAGCTCACCCGCTTGCGGATAATAACCGCCATCCGCTGTCATGATGCGCACGCTGGCCTTGCCGCCGGCGGCGGCCTGCTGGCGCAGCGCCATCAGCTCGGCGATGGAGCGCGTCATGTCGACGTAGACGCGGTCAATCTGCTGGATCACCGCGAAGGGTTGCGTTTGCGATGGCGTCGCGAGCGCGCCCGGCGTGACCGAGGAGGCGCCGATCACGCCGCTGATCGGCGCGGTGACGCGGGTGTAGGCAAGGTTGATGCGCGCGGCGTCCGCGGCGGCGGCGGCCTGCTCGGCGGCGGCCTTCGCATCGTCCAGTTCCTGGCGGCTCACCGCGTTGATGTCGATCAGCCGCTGGTAACGCTCGGAACGCGCCTTGGCGGCGGAGGCCGTGGCCTGCGCCTGCGCGAATTCCGCGCGCGCCGAGGCGGGATCGATCTCATAGAGCACTTGGCCTGCGCGCACCGCAGCGCCTTCGCGGAAATTGCGGCTGCGTACGATGCCGCCGATCTGCGGGCGCACCTCGGAGACCAGAAACGCCGAAACGCGGCCAGGCAGGCGCACTGTCGGCTCATAGCGCTGCGGCGCAACCGCCACGACGCCCACTTCCGGCGGCGGCATCTGGCCGCCCTGATTGCGCGGGCCGCAGGCCGCGAGCATGGCGAGGGCGGCCGCCGCCAGCACGGCGCCGCGCGGCGGCTTCAGGAACGGAGCGATCCGCTCCGTCCTGCGGAAAATCAATAAATCGTTCATACGTGCGTCGTCCTACGCCCCCGCCGAGGCGCGCCTCGGGCAGATAGGGCGTGTTGATCGTGTCTCCAAGACTGCCACGGCAAAAGTTACAGTATTCGTCTATGACACGAATATTTCGCAAGAATTTCCGCAAAGGCGCGTGTTGAGCAGGCGCCGGCGCCCGCGAGCGCGGCGCAGGGCGCCGCTAGGTCAATTGCGCGCGCCGGCGCCGATCACGCCGCGGTTTCATAGTCCGGCAGATCGAAATCGTTGCGCAGATTGCGGCCGAGATAACGCTCGCGCACCGTTGGAATCCAGAAAGCGTGGGTGATGAGGTTGCGCACGAAGATCGCAAACGGCGTGCGCGGCACGAAGGCATCCGCCAGGGCCAGCGCATTTTCCTGCTTCGCCGTCATGAAGGCGCGCAAGCGCGCCTCGTATGCCGCGAATGCGCGCGCGTGATCGCCCTCGGCGCGCGCCAATTCGCCCGCCAGCACATAAGCGCCCAGCATCGAAAGTGCTGCGCCTTCGCCGGAAAGCAAAGTCGGGCAGAAGGCGGCGTCGCCCACCAAAGCCGCGCGCCCGGCGGACCAGGGCGCCATGCGCACCTGGCTCATGCGGTCGAGATAGATGGCGTCCGCGCCGTCCATCGCGGCAAGGATCGCATCGCACTCCCAGCCTGCGCCGGTAAAGCGTTCGCGCAAGTGCGCGCGCTGCGCGGCCAGATCGCGCGGCAACGGCGCTTCGGAAGGCTCGCGATAAACGAACAGGAACATGGTGCGATCGCCGTGCAAAGCGAAGCGCGAAATCTCCACGCCCGGCAGCGTATAGCAGACGTAATAGTCCATTTCGCGCGGCGCATAACCGGCGGTCTCGAAGGCGGCGACGTTGTAGCCGAGATGTTTCTCGAACGCGTCGGCCTCGCCGAAGCAGAGGCGGCGCACCGCTGAATGCAACCCGTCGGCGCCAATCACCAGATCGAACGTGCGCGGCGCGGCGTTCGCGAACGATACGCGCGCGCCGGCGCCGGCGTGCTCGACTGCGGTGATCCCATCGCCCCACATCGTTTCGACATCGCCGGCGATGGTGGCGTAAACCGCGGCGGCGAGATCGGCGCGCGGCACGCTCACATATTTCCCGCCCGTCGCCTCTTCGAGCGCCTCGGCGGAGAAGCCGCCGACGCGGCGGCCGCGGCGGTCCACCAGCTTCACCGCGCGCGGCGCATAGCCCAAGGACTTGAGATGAGGCGCAATGCCCATCTTCTCGGCGATGTCGTAGCCCGCGCCCCAGAAATCAATGATGTGGCCGCCTGCGCGCAAGCCGGGCGCTTCCTCCACGATCGTCGGCGTGAAGCCGTGGCGGCGCAGCCAGTAGGCGAGCGTGGGACCCGCGATCCCCGCGCCGCTGATCAGGATGTTCATCGCGCGCCCGCGCGGCTCAGCGCTCGCCGGCCTTGCCGGTCAGCAGCACGAAGCCCGCATAGCCGCTGCGGATCTCGCGCTCGACGATGCCGATATGCTCGGCCTGCACGTCATGGGCGAACTTGTTGAACGTGGCGATGATGTTTTCACTGGAAAGGTGCAGCACCGGAAAGGGATGATCGGCCACGACGTAACCCCCGGAGCGCACCAGAAACGCGCCGACGAGCGCGCCGCCGGGCTTCACGCACCGCGCGAAGCAGGCGCACGCGGCCTCGAATTCCTCCATGCGCTCGGTGATCGATTCCGCGCAGAAGAACATCGTCGCCGCGTCCCATTGCGCGCGCGGCAGATCGAAGATCGAGCCTTGGCGCACCTGTGCGATCGCGGCGAGCGCGGGCAGGGGATTGTCGGGCAAGTCCTGGCCGTGCGCCTTGCGCGCGACATCCCAGAAATGGCGCCATTGCGGGCGCAGCGTCTTACTGCGCAATTCCGCCTCGAGCCAGGCGACGTTGCTCGGCGCGTATTCCCACGCAGTGAGGCGCGCCGCGCGGGGAAACGCCGAGAAGAACGGGATCAGGTTCGGCCCGGTGCCGACGTCGACGATATCGAGCTTCGCGCCCAGCGGCTCGGCGCGGCGCAGGGCGGCGGCCGCGCGCTGGATGACGAGATCGTCGTCCGGGTGGGGCTCGCCGTAATAATGCTGGAAATAAGCTTCGGAATCGAAGTTCGCCCACTCGTAATCGGCGTTGCCTTTGGGGGCGGCTTTCTCGGTCACGAGGGGCCTCCAGCACTGCGCGCGCCGCGCGAATCGCCGGCCGCATACGCTCTATTCCCGAAGCCGCCGCCCCGCGCAATGGCGTAAGCGCGCGATGCTCAGAAAGCGCTCAAAGCGTAGCGTAGGCGTGGGTGGAGCGCTGATCGCTTTCGGCCATGAGCAGCGCGTCGAGCGCCTTGGAGTCCACGGCCTTGGAGAAGTAATACCCCTGAAGCTCGGTGCAGCCGAAATAGCGCATCGTCAGCGCGTCGAACTCGGTCTCTACGCCTTCCGCGACGATGTCCATGCCGAGGCCGGCGCCGAGCGCCACCACCGAGGTAAGCACCACCTGGGGCACGTCGCCGCGCGCGAAGCCGGCCACGAAGGTGCGGTCGATCTTGATCTTGTCGAACTTGAATTGGCAGAGATAGGCCAAGCTCGAATAACCGGTGCCGAAATCATCGAGCGCGAGCTTGAAGCCCATGTCGCGCAGCGCATCTAGCGTTTGGCGCGTGCCCTTACTTGTATCCATAAGCACGCCTTCGGTGATTTCCAGCACGATCTGCTCGGGCGCCACGTCATATTCGCGCGTCATCTGTCGCAGCCGCGCCAGCAAATCGGTGTGGCGGGACTGCACCGGTGAAAGATTGACCGACATCTCAAGATCGGGCCAGCGCTTCGCAGCTTGCATCGCGCGGCGCAGCACCCAGTCGCCCAGCGCACCCATCAGGCCGAATTCCTCAGCGACCGGAATGAAGGAGGCGGGTGCGATCGGGCCGTGCGTGGGGTGTGTCCAGCGCAGCAGCGCTTCGACGCCGCCGATCTTGCCGCTGCGCGCCTGGATGAGCGGCTGATAATGCAGCTCCAGTTCGTCGCGTTCGATGGCGGCGCGCAGCTCCACCTCGATGAGGCGGCGGCGGGCGATCTTCTCGCCCATGCTGGAGGCGAACAGGATCGCGCGGTCGCGGCCCTGGCTCTTGGCCTCATAGAGCGCGATATCGGCGTGCTGCATCAACTCTTCTGCGTTGTCGCCGTGCTCGGGCGCCGCCGCAATGCCGACGGAGGCGGTGACGCTGATGCTCTGCCCGTCGATCACGAAGGGGGCTTCGAAGGCGCGCGCCAGGCGCTGCGCCAACGCTTCCCCGGATTCGCCGCCCGTGCGCGAAACGCCGAGGATGGCGAATTCGTCGCCGCCGAAGCGGGCGAGAAAATCCTCTTGGCGCGTTTGCGCGCGCAGGCGTTGGGAAACGGTCTTGATCAGCACATCGCCCGCGTGGTGGCCCATCGTGTCGTTGATGTCCTTGAACCGGTCGACGTCGATATAAGCCGCGAAGACGCGCTGCTCAGGATCGCGCGTGCGCGCCTCAAGCAGGCTTTCAAGCTTGAACAGGAAGTGTTGGCGGTTGGGCAGACCCGAAAGGGGATCGTGCAACGCCTCGTGGCGCGCCTGCGATTCGCTGCGTTCCAGCTCGGCGGAGGCGCGGCGCAGCCCCAGCAGCATGTTCGCGAAGCCGGCGCCGGCCACCAGCAACGCCGCCGCCACCAGCGGCAGGATCACACGCAGCAGCACGTGGCCGGGATGCTTCGTCGTCCAGCTCAGATAGCCGACGCTCACATTGTCGTCGGTCACGAATGGTTCTGCGACGACGTTTTCACCGCGCGGACGCTGCGCGCTGAGACGCAGATCGTTGAGCAACAGCGAGCGGCCCATATCGGCGACGAGCGGCGCGTCGATGTAGGTGATGCTGACCAGCAGCATCGGCGGGCCGGTCAAAATCTTGAGATCGACGTTCGGCACGATGGTGATCGCACCGACGATCGCGGGGCGGCCTTCCACCGAGAGGATATGCCCGGCCCAGCCGGTTTGCGCCTGCGGCACCAAAACGCGGTAGTTGCGCTGGCCTTCGCCGAACAAATCCGGGCGCGGGCGGAAGCGGGAGCGCGCGCCGGAACGAATTTCCGCGATGATCGGGGCGATCGCGGCGCGATGGCGCTCGAACGTTGCGGGCGGGGCGCGTTCGGAATTCGTGAACGCGTAAACAGGCTCATTCTCGGTGTTGAGAATATAAATTTCGTCTTGCGCGTAGGTTTCGGTGAGGAAGACGCCGAATTCGGTGTCGGTGAATGCGTAATCGATCTTGCGCGGCGTAATTTTCTCGACCGCGGTGTCCCACCAGGCGACGCTCTTCTGCTCGTTGAGCACGCGTGCGATGGATTGATTGAGCGCGTTCTCAACCAGCGTGCGTTCGCGCTCGAACGCCGTCTGATTGGCCGACCATCCTGCATACGCGATGACAGCCAGCAGCACGGCGCCGAAGAAGGCGAGCGCCGCGCCGGCAAGCCATGTCAACCGGGTGAGGTCGCTCTTGGAGAGATTGCTCCCGTTGCGCGCCATAACCTTGTGAACCCTCAAGCGGCCGATGAAACCACGGCCGCCTCAAGATTTCCTTACGATGACCCCGGCGGCGGCATAGTGCTTACGACCTGCCTCGTCCGTAGGCGGACGATCTCCGGGCACGTTCCGTAGGCGGACGGACGTTCGCCCTAGGCCTTAAGAATTAATCAATATTAATAAATAGATCGGATGGCGTGTTAACGAATACTTTTTCGCGAGGAGGTTGATTTTTTCCTAATTTACTGTTTATTAAGCAGTGTCCGAGGGCGCGAAATCGGGCGATTAGAGATGGAAAAATATAAATGCCTCCTTCGCTTAAGATCCAGTCGCTCGCGGAGAACGCATCGCTAAAGAAGGCGGCCGCCGTAATTGAGCAGGCGGCCTGGGGTGGTCTCGAATATCTTAACTATACCCGTTCGCACTACGATCACTATGCGGATCTGCGCGAGCGCTACGCGGCCTATCAGCTTTGCCTGGTGGCCGTTGCGGCAGGCTATCCCCTGGCCAGCGCGAACTCCGTGCCGATCGTATGCGACAATCCGGCGAACCTGCCCTCCGAGGGCTGGGACTGGGTGGTGGAGACGGCCGCGCGCGACGGGGATGGGCCGAAGAACATGCTAGCCGCGCTCGCGGTTTCCGTCCCGGAAATTCATCGCGGCAAGGGCTACGCCCGCATTATGATTAACGCGTTGCTCGAGCTGGCGCGCAGCAAGCAGTTCGCGGGCCTGGTGGTGCCGGTGCGGCCTTCGGCGAAGGCGCAATATCCCACGGTTCCGATTGAGGATTACATCACCTGGACGGACGATCGCGGGCGGGTGTTCGATCCCTGGCTGCGCAATCACGTGTCCGCCGGTGGGCGGATCGTGGCGCCGTGCACGCGCTCGATGGTGGTGGAGGAGCCGCTGGCCTTCTGGGAAACGTTCACCAAGCGGCGGTTCGAGAAATCCGGGGCCTATATGGTGGATGGGGCGCTGGCGCCGGTCGAGATCGATCTCGATGCGCGCATGGGCAGCTATAAAGAGCCCAACGTCTGGGTGGCTTACGCGGCCTGAGGCGGCCAGACTAAACGCGCGTTAACTACGATTCGGCGACGATCCGGCGGTGTGATTCCGCCTGATAAGGTCCGCCCCGTGACGACGCGCGCCCCGACGCTGCTTTTTTCCGCCACTCTTCTTGCCGCCGCCATGCCCCAACCCGCCGCCGCCGATGACGGCGCGGGCGCGGGGGCGAGCAGCTCCGATGAGATCGTGATCACCGCGACGCGGCGCGAGCAGGCGCTGGCGACCGTGGCTGAAAGCGTCACCGCCTTCACCGCGGAAAGGATGGAGACGCTGGGCGCCAAATCCTTCGCGGAGCTGGCGAAGTTCACCTCCGGCGTCGACTACGATCCGCTGACCAATAACGTGGCGGTGCGGGGTATCGGCTCGACCGCGGGGGCGGGCGTCACCGGCATCTATATCGACGATGCGCCCGTGCAGATGCGTGCGCTTTATTTCTATCCGAACAACACGCTGCCCTACGTTTTCGATCTGGCGCGCGTAGAGGTGTTGCGCGGGCCGCAGGGCACGCTGTTCGGGGCCGGCTCCGTCGGCGGCGCGATCCGCTACATCACCAACCAGCCGAGCCTCACCGAATTCGGCGCTTTGGGCAAAGCGGAAGTAGCGGTCACGGAAAACGCCGGCGCGACGGGCGAGCTGGGGATTGCGGCCGGCGGGCCGATCGTGACCGACAAGCTGGGCGTGCGCGCAAGCGCGTGGGTGCGCGAAGAGGGCGGTTGGATCGACGTGGCCGATCCGTTCACCGGCGCGACCCTTGATCCCAACGCCAACAAGAACATGGCCAAGGTGCTGCGCGCGGCGGCGGCCTGGGCGCCGAACGAGCGTGCGCGCGTGACGCTGGCGGCGCAGTATCAGGAGCGCCAGCGCAAGGCGAGCGACTATTATTGGGTGGCGCTTTCGGACGTGGGCGAGGGGCGCTTCGTCAACGCCACGCCCAACCGGATGGCCGACCGCGACCGCTTTTATCTGCCGAGCCTGACGCTCGAATACGAATTCGACGATGCGAAGCTGACCGCGACGACCGGCTACTTCAACCGCATCGAGCACGTGAACGGCTATAGCGGCACGCTCTACGACCTTTCCTATTTTCAGCAGCTGATCGACCCCGCGTTGCCGGGCGGGCCGGTGGATCCCGCGTATGCGCCGTGCCCGGATTGCCGCAGCGATCTCTTCCCGCTGTTGCA
The DNA here is from genome assembly GCA_050246435.1 of Hyphomonadaceae bacterium. GTDB lineage: Bacteria > Pseudomonadota > Alphaproteobacteria > Caulobacterales > Aquidulcibacteraceae > JAKFWI01. The sequence continues at coordinate 3,767 of JBFWWB010000060.1, read as the reverse complement.
AGCCGGCGGGATCAATCTCCCGGGCTTCGAGCAATTCCGTGCGGAATCCACGGTTTCGAACCGGCAGAAGAATTTCACGCAGGAAATCCGCCTGCAGTCGACCAAGCCCGATGCGCGGCTCGTCTGGCAGGTCGGCGTCTTCCATGCGCGGCTGTGGGAGCACAGTCAGGACGTTTCCGTCGATCCCTATCTGCCGCAATTCGCGGAATACCTCTTCGGCAAGACGCTTGACGACATCTGGGGCGTGCCGCAGCTGCCGGGCTTCGTGGAATATGTGAGCGATACCGTCGGCCGTGACACGCAGACCGCAGTGTTCGCCGATCTCACCTACAGCCTCACGGACCAATGGAAGGTCAATGGCGGGCTGCGCTACACGCATGCGCGCTTTAGCTTCAACAGCTTTGCAGATGGCACGCTCAATTTCGGCCGCACCACGAGCAGGGGCGAAATCGAGGAGAAGCCGCTGACCCCAAAGGTGGGCGTTTCGTTCGCGCCCGATCGCACGCAGCTCTATTACGTGAACGCGGCGAAGGGCTTCCGCATCGGCGGCGCCAACCCGGAATTCTCCTTCAGCCTATGCCAGGCCGACCTCGACGAATTGCAACTGACCAGCGTGCCGACATCCTATGACGCCGACACCGTGTGGAATTACGAGGCCGGCGCCCGCAACGCCTTCCTCGATGGGCGGGTGACCACGGCGATGAGCGTGTTCCGCGCCGAATGGAGCGGCATCCAGCAGGCGAATTTCCTGCCTTCGTGCGGCTTCCAATATACGGCCAATCTGGGCGAGGCGGTCAGCGAGGGGTTCGACCTGCAGGCCCGCGCCCGCGTGAGCGATGCGATCACCGTCGATGCGGCGCTGGGCTACACCGATGCGCGCTATTCACGAGATTCACGCTCCGGCCCGGCGCCGAGCGCGCCAGTAATCGTCGGCAAGGGGGATTCGCTGGGCGGTGCGCCGTGGAAGGCCGCGCTCGGCGCGCAATACGATTTCCTGCTGCTCGGTACGAACGCCTTCGCGCGGGCGGATTACACCTTCGCCAGCGCGGAGGATCGCGGCGCCGAGCACGATCCGCGCACGACGAATTACGATCCGATGCTGAAGCCGCAGCCGGAGACGCATTACGTTTCCGTGCGGGCGGGAACGCGGACGGACGGCTGGAACGCGTCGTTCTTCGTCAACAATCTGTTCGATGCGCACCCGCAGCTCGATCTCTATCACCTCGATGCGTACACCGAGCTGATGGAGGCGACGACCCTGCGCCCACGCACGATCGGCGTGACGCTGTCCTATCGCCGCTAGGCGGCGAACGCGTTCAGGCGGCCCAGATTGAGCGCCACCTGGCGAGCGCCCTCCAGCGCGATGGCGCCGTCGCGCTCTAGTTTCGAGAACGTGCGTGAGACGGTTTCTATCGTCAGGCCGAGATAATCCGCGATATCCGTGCGCGACATCGGCAGGCGCACCACGCCGCCGCGGCAGCGTTGCGCCATCTGCAGCAGGAAGCCGACGACGCGTTCGGCCGCGCCCTTTTTGCCGAGAACGAGCAGATGCTCGCGCGTTTGGCGCAGCGCTTCGCTGGCGAGCGACCAGAGCGCGCGGGCGGCGGCGCCGTCGTCCAACGCGGCGCGGTCGAGTGCTGCGCGCGGCATGATGGCGACTTCGGTGTCGCACAGGGCCTCCGCGGCGAAGCGGTGCGCCGCGCCGCATTCGAGGCCGAAAAGATCGCCCGGCAAATAGAAGCCTTCGATCTGTCGGCGCCCCTCGGCGTCGAACGCGCAGGTGCGCACCGCGCCGGAAATCACCTTGTAGACGTATTCGGCCTCTTCGCCCTCGCCGTAGATTTCCTCGTCGCGCGCGAAGCGCATCGAGAAGACGGCCGCAGGCAGGTCCGGCGCGAGCGGCGCGGGGGCGGGGCGGGCGGCGGTTTGGCTGAGCACGGGTGATCTCCTGAGCTGCCCGTACATGCTGACGGAGCGGCCGAGGTCGGGAAATTCCGTGCGAACGCTTAGGTGAAATCCCCTAGCTGGCCGCGTCCGCCTTGTCCGCAGTGCGGGAAAAACCTAGCATCGCCAGCGCCTTCCCGCCGGAGCCTGGCTGATGGACCGCAGCGCCTTCCTGCAATCCGTGCTGAACACGCTGCCCGATGCGTTGATCGTGATCGATGAGCAGGGCGCCATCGCCTATTTCAGCCCCGCAGCGGAGGGAACGTTCGGCTGGAGCGCGGCGGAGGCGCTGGGCAAGAATATCCGCGAGTTGATGCCGTCGCCCTACCGTGAGGCGCATGACGGCTATCTCCAGCGCTACAAGGAAACCGGCGAACGGCGCATTATCGGCACGGGCCGCGTCGTCGTCGGCGAGCGCAAGGATGGCTCGACGTTTCCGATGGAGCTTTCCGTCGGCCAGATGGATGCGCCGGAAGGGCGCTTCTTCACCGGGCTCGTGCGCGATCTCACCGTGCGCCAAATGACCGATGCGCGCCTGCACGAGCTGCAGGCCGAACTGGTGCAGATGTCGCGCCTGACGACGATGGGCAACATGGCTTCGGCGCTGGCGCATGAGCTGAACCAGCCGCTCTCCGCCATCGCCAATTATCTGAAAGGATCGCGCCGGCTGATCGAGCAGGGCGAGGGCGGCTCCGAACGGCTGCGCGAGGCGATCGACAAAGCCGCCGATCAGGCGCTGCGCGCGGGCGAGATTATCCGCCGGCTGCGCGATTTCGTGGCGCATGGCGAAGCAGACCGGCGCGCCGAGCCGCTAACCAAGCTGATCGAGGAGGCAAGCGCGCTGGCGTTGGTGGGCGCCCACGAGAAAGGCGTGCGCGTGCGCTTCGATCTGGATCGCGCGCCTTCGCTGGTGCTGGCCGACCGGGTGGAGATCCAGCAGGTAATGGTGAACCTGATCCGCAACGCGGTGGAAGCCATGCAGGAGCGCCCGCGCCGCGATCTGGCGATTTCCTCGCGCATGATCGACCGGGAATGGGCCGAGGTTGCGGTGGCCGATACTGGCGGCGGCCTTTCCGAGGAGGCCGCCGCAAACCTCTTCAAGCCGTTCGTGACGACGAAGCAGAACGGCATGGGCGTGGGGCTTTCCATTTCGCGCACTATCGTGGAGGCCCATGGCGGCATGATCACCGCGCAGGCCAACGGCGAGGGCGGCGTGACGTTCCGCTTCACCTTGCCGCGCGTGCATCCGGGCGATCTGCATGAGTGAGCACGACGTCTATCTGATCGACGACGACGCCGCCTTGCGCGACAGCGTGGCCTTCCTGCTGGAGACGGAAGGGTTCACGGTGCGCGCTTTCGCTTCGGCGTTGAATTTTCTTGAAACGGCGCCCGCGATCCGCGGCGGCTGCATCATCAGCGACGTGCGGATGCCGGGGATGAGCGGCGTGCAGCTGGCCCGCAGGCTGAAGGAGATGCAGGTCGAAGCGCCGATCATCATGATCACCGGCCATGGCGACGTGCCGGTGGCGGTGGAGGCGATGAAAGCGGGCGTGATGGATTTTCTGGAGAAGCCCTTCTCCGACGACGCGTTGATCAAGGCGGTGCGCGCGGGGCTGGAGCGCGGCCGCGCCGCCGACGCGCAAGGCAAGGCGCGCGAAGAGGTGCGCCGGCGCTTCGCCGGCCTCACCGAGCGCGAAAAGCAGGTGCTGCGTGCGGTGGTGGCGGGCCAATCCAACAAGGACGCGGCCCAGGCGCTGGGGATAAGCCCGCGCACGGTCGACATCTACCGCGCCAACGTGATGACGAAGATGCAGGCCGCCAGC
>JBFWWB010000059.1:0-16718 GCA_050246435.1 Hyphomonadaceae bacterium | reverse complement strand
TTCGACGCCTACGGCTACGTCGAGTCCGTGGAAACATCTCTCAGCGTCAAGTTCGTTCGCGGGGGACCGAGGAGCCGGGTGTTCGTCACCCGGGAAAGCCCGTGGCTTCAGAAGACTGTTTTCATCGAATGGAAGCGGCACTTCGCTTTCATCCAGGGCTCGGCCTCAGCTGTATGGCCGCCGAACCTCGCCGATCAGGCCTATGCCGATCAGCGCGGCATGCCGAGCGCGTTGCTCCATTTCAAGTTTTTCCCGCAATTCTACGAGAAGGTCGCCGAGGAACAAACGCGGCAAGAACATTGCCCCGATTATAACGGTTATCAGGCGGCTATCGACGAGGGCAAACCCCTCTCCTTCATGTTCGAAGGCAGCCGGCGGTATAAAGACTGGACCTCTCTCGAAGAGGTCGGCCTGTTGAGCCGCCCCGTGAAATCAAAGCGCGCCTCCAAGAATAGCTGGTCTCTGTTGAAGACCGTTGGCGGCCTGGCAATTGCGGCGCTTCTGCCTGAACCGGGGCCGGGATGGATTGCGCAGCCCTATGCGGCCGATCTTGTGTTTGAAGAGGGAGTGCGATGACCCAAGTCGGCGGCGCGTCCTCGATCGCGAACGCAAAGCTCTCCATTCTGATCGCCAACTATAATTACGAACATTTCCTCGCGGCGGCTGTGGAGAGCGCGCTTGCCGTCGATTGGCCTTCCAAAGAGGTGATCGTCGTCGACGACGGCTCGACCGATGGGTCGCGCGCCGTCTTGGCCTCCTTTGGTGAGCGCATCACCGCCATTTTCAAGGAAAATGGCGGCCAACGCGCCGCCTACAACGTCGCCTTCGCGCGCTCCGCCGGCGACATCGTCATCTTCCTCGACTCCGATGACGTGCTTGCGCCGTCCATCATGCGCGAAGCGGCCAGCCAATGGACGGCCTCCACCGTCAAGGCGCAGGTGCTGATGCAGGCGATCGATGCGCAAGGCGCACTGCTTCCTTCCGTCTTCCCCCAGCTCCGGAAAGCACCCACGCCGGATGAGATCCGTTTGTGGCAGCACCTGACCGGCTATTATCCCACGCCGCCGGCGTCTGGAAATATATACGCTCGAAAAATGCTCGAGCAGATTTTTCCGCTCGCGGACGAAGGTTTCCAGTGGACGGACACCTACTGCATCTCGGCGGCGCCCTTTTTCGGCGACGTCGTGACGATCGCCAAGCCGCTATGCGGCTATCGTGTGCATGGACGCAACGCCGGCGCGGTGTCGGTGCTTGACGCTGACAAGATCCGGCGCGACCTCCGGCACGCCCTCGCGCTGTTCGAGTATACGCAAAAGCTCGGCGAGAGGCGCGGCGCTCCGCTGTCGCACGGCGCGCCCTGGACCAGCCTTTGGCTGCTTCCCTACCGTGTCGCTTCCTACAAGTTCGGCCGAAGCGAACATCCCATCGCCTCCGACAACTTTCTGCGCCTTTTCCTGGACGCCATGCGCGCTTGCTTGACCCCGCAAGGCAGCGGACGCGCAAGCATCGCGCTCACCGTGTGGGCTGTGGCGGTGATGCTGTCGCCTAAGCCCTTGAGCAAACACATCGCGCTCTGGCGCTTCTCGCCGCAATCGCGTCCGCGCTTCTTGCACAGCCTGCTCGGCCGCTTGCGCATCCTGCGCGCAAGCCGCGTCAGTGCTGGCAATCCAGCCAAGGCGCCCACTCTTGAGGGAATGTTATGATCAACGATTACGGCGTCCCCTCGATTGCGGATGCGAAATTATCCATCCTCATCTCGAACTACAATTACGCGGAATTCGTCGCCGCAGCCGTGAACAGCGCGCTCGCCGTCGATTGGCCTTCCAAAGAGGTGATCGTCGTCGACAACGGCTCGACCGATGGATCGCGCGCCGTCCTGGAAGCCTTCGGCGATCGCATCACCGCGGTATTCAAGGAGCATGGCGGCCAATTCACCGCCTCCAACGCCGGCTTCGCGCGCGCGACCGGCGACATCGTCATTTTTCTCGACTCCGATGACGTGCTTGCGCCGTCCATCATGCGCGAAGCGGCCAGCCAATGGACGCCTTCCACCGTCAAGGCCCAGGTTCTGATGCAGGCGATCGACGCGCAAGGCGCGCCGCTTCCATCCGTCATCCCCCAGCTCAGGAAGGCGCCTACGCCGGATGAGATCCGCCTATGGCAGCGGCTGACCAGCTACTATCCCGGCCCGCCGGCGTCCGGAAATATCTACGCCCGGAAAATGCTCGAGCAGATTTTTCCGCTTGAAAACGAGGGATCGCATTTCACCGATTTGTATTGCATCTCGGCGGCGCCCTTCTTCGGCGATGTCACGACCATCAACAAGCCGTTATGCGGCTACCGCGTGCACGGGCGCAACGCGGGCGCGGCCTCTGGCCTCGATGTGGAGCAAATGAAGCGGGTGATCGTCCTTGCGCTGGCGCAAGATGCGTATGTGCGAAAAATCGCGGCCCGGCGCGGCGCCTCCATATCGCGCGCTGCGCCGTGGAACAGCCTTTGGCTGCTTTGCTACCGCGCCGCCTCCTACAAGTTCGCCCGAAGCGAACACCCCATCGCCTCTGACAACTTTTTTCGCCTCTTCCGGGACGCCATTCGGGCTTTCTTAACCCCGCAAGGCAACGGGCGCACAAGCGTCATTCTCATCGTATGGGTCGTCACGGTGATGCTGCTGCCCAAGCCGATCAGCAAGCATATCGCGCTCTGGCGGTTCTCCCCTCAATCGCGCCCGCGCTTCTTGCGCGACGTGCTCGGCCGCCTGCGCCTCAGGGCGCGCCGGAGCGACGAGGCTTCGGCGACTTGGTCTATTGTTTAAAGTTGAGCGTTATGGTGACGAACGTCGGACCGCAGAAGCGCGGCGCGCTGGTTAAGGATTTCTAGGTGACCTCGCTTGAGACAGAGGAAAGCGAGATGACCCAGCGCCCTGCTGCCTCGCCGGCCAACAAAAACCGTCGCGCCGATTTCGCCGTCGCCATCGGCGCGATGGCGATGCAGATCGTCAGCGGCCTCGTGATGATTCCGCTGACTGTCGCATACCTGTCGCCGGCGGAAATCACGATATGGTCCGTGTTTCTCACGTTCCAGGCTGTCAACACGCTGATGGAATTCGGCTTCACGCCGGCTTTTTCGCGCAATTTCACCTATGTGTTCGCCGGCGCGGCGTCCCTTCAAGCTCAGGGTGCGCCGCAAAAGGCTGAAGGCCAGGGCGGCCCCGCTCTGCTAGCTGCCGTGCTGGTGGCGGCGCAGCGCTTCTATTTCTTCCTCGCCGCATTGGCGCTGGGCGTCCTCGGCGTGGGTGGGTCGATTTACCTTTATGTTTTGACCCGTGAGCACTTGGCCACGCCTGCGCTGTTCGACGTTTCCGGCTGGATCCAATTCATGGCCGGCCCGAACGGCGGCGCCTGGCGGGCCTGGTTCATCCTCATCGCCACCATGTCGCTCAGCACGTACTTCAACTGGCAGACCAGCCTGCTGATGGGCGCTGACCGCATGCGGCAGAATTATCTGGTGCTCATCGCCAGCCGAACGACGCAGGTGGCGCTGTCCGTCATCGGCCTCATGATCGCGCCCAATGTGACGACCCTGTGCCTCGCTTACGCCGCGTCGATTCTGGTGCTTCGCCTGATGAACCAACGCTTCGTCGCCGATATCGTGGCGAGCGTGCGCGGCATCAAGCCGCCCAATGCGGAGGTGAAGCAGGCGCTCGCGGCGGTCTCGCACAGCGCAACGCGCACAGGCTGGGCTCAGCTCGGGGCGTTTCTGGGCAATCGCTTCAATCTGCTCTCGATCTCGGCGTTTCTTGGCGTGGCTGCGGCCAGCCAATTCTCCGTCGCGCTGCAGGCCTTTTCCGCGCTGTCGACCGTATCGTACGTGGTGGTGGGGCTGCTAACCCCCGCTGCGGCCGCGGCGCGCGTTCGGCGCGACGACCAGGCCTTGCGCGAGATTTCGGCATTCGTCCTAACAGTCGTCCTGAGCGTCTTCATCTGTGGCTCGATCGCCTTGATGGTGACCGGCGATTTTCTGCTGCGCCTCGTTCACTCCCACACGACCTTGCCGGAAGTGTCGATCTTGATCCTCATGGCGTGCGTGGGCGCACTCGATCTCGCCATCGCTGCGTCGACGGCCCTGATCTCGACCGGCAACCGGGTGCCCTATTTGGGGGCGGTGGTCGTCACGGGATTCCTGGTCGCGCTGGGAATCGTCGTCGCCGGTCTCTTGGGGGGCAATCTGGCCACCTTCCTGATCATTCAAATCGTTCTGCTGGGCGGCTATAGCGCCTGGCGCTGGCCGCAATTCCTGGGGCGCGAGGTCGGATTGACCCTGCACAACGCCGGACCGAGCGCACTGCAAGGGGCGCGTCGTCTCTTGTTGGGGCGTGAACAGCCGGGCTCGGCGCGGCACGTTCCTTGAACCGCAGGCTTTGAATCTAACAGGCGCCGAAGTGCGCCGAACGGAGCGTAAGGTGAACTCGGTCAACCAAGATAAGGCGACGGCGCGCAAGCGCATCCCCGTCGCGGGCCCTCTCATTACCGAAGCCGATGTCGCCATGGTCGCCGACGCGACACGTACGAACTGGTATGAGAACTGGAACGAGTATATCGCGAAGTTCGAAGCCTCGGTGGCGGCCTATTGCGGCGTCAAGCACGCGATCGCGGTGCCCCACGCCACCTCTGCGCTGCATCTGGCGTTCGCCGTGGCGGGCCTGAAAGCGGGCGACGAGGTGATCGTGCCGGACGTGACCTGGATCGCCTCGGTCGCCCCGGTTTACCAGACCGGCGCGCACGCCGTGCTCGTCGACATCACGCCCGACACGTGGTGCATCGATCCCGCCGCCGTCGAGCGCGCGATCACGCCGCGCACGAAAGCGATCCTCGGCGTCGATCTCTACGGTTCCATGTGCGACTGGAAGGCGCTGCGCGCGATCGCCGACAAGCATAATCTCACGCTGATCGAGGACGCCGCGGAAAGCCTGGGCTCGAAGCTCGACGGCGCCCCCGCCGGCTCTCTCGGCGACATGGCGGTGCTTTCGTTCCACGGCTCCAAGACGGTGACGTGCGGCGAAGGCGGCATGCTGCTGACCAACAACGCCGAGCTCTTCAAGCGGGCGCTGTTCCTGCGCGATCACGGACGCACCTCGATCGCCGGCAAGTATCAGGTGTTCTACAACAGCGAGATCGCCTTCAAATACAAGATGAGTGCGCTGCAGGCCGCCCTTGGCTACAGCCAGATGCAGCGCATCGATCAGCTGATCGCCCACAAGCGCCAGACGTTCTTCTGGTATCAGGAGCGCCTGGGCGGCAGGAACGGCGTACAGATCAATGTGGAGCCGGAAGGCGTCTATAATTGCTTCTGGATGCCGACGGTGGTGGTCGACAAGAGCTTCGGGCTGACGAAGACCGATCTCATGGCGGCGATGGACGAGCGCGGGATCGACACCCGCCCCTTCTTCACGCCGCTCTCGACGATGCCGGCCTTCGCCGATCAGCCCGCCGCGATGCGCCACGCCAACGAAAACGTCGTCAGCGCGGAAACCTCGCTCTACGCGATCAACTTGCCCTCCTCCGCACAAACCACCGAGGCCGACGCCGATTACGTTTGCCGCTCGCTGCTGGAGATCCTGGAAGGCACGCGCCTGGCGCGCACGGCCTGAACTTTCGATAGGCGGGGAAACGAAGACGCCGGCCTCCGAACGGGGCCGGCGTTTTTTCGCTTTACGTCTCCTGGATAAATTAGGCCGCAGGCTTCGCGCAAGCGCCGCGCCGTCACGGCCGCCTCAGCGAATATATTCGCTGCGTTGCCATGCGCGCACCCAATCCACATCAAGGTGCGCGGGAAAAACGGTGCGTGCGTCTGGCGCGCCCGGCCATTTTCCGCCAACGGCGAGATTGACGATCAGGAACATCGGCTCGTGCAGGTCGGCCGGGGTTTTGTGGCGCCACGTCTCTTCGTCATCGAAATAGAAGATGATGTCTTTGGGGCCCCAATCGACCGAGTAGGTATGGAAATCCGCCGTATCGGCGACGGTGGTCGCCTTTCCTGCGCCAGTGTGCTCGCCCTTTTCTGCGGAATGGACCGCAGAAAATACGCTGGTGGGATCCTGTCCGATGATCTCGAAAACATCGATCTCCGGCGGCCAGCCGCCGGCCTGATTGAGCATCCAGAAGGCCGGCCATAATCCCTTTCCGGCAGGCATACGGGCGCGGATTTCGAACACGCCGTAGCGCTGCGCGAACGACCCCCAGCTTGTGATCATGCCGGAGGTGTATTTCCGGTTCCAAATCTTGCGGCGCATCGCCGCCGGCGCGGGATTGGCGGTGATCCGCAACACGCCGCCCTCGAGGATTTCGTACGGGTGCACGCCGAGCGAATGCGCGCCCATCTCGGGGAACGCCTTGTCGAGATAGACTTGCAGCTCACGGTTTCCCGGCAAGGTGCGGTTGTGAATGTCGTTCGGCGTCCAGCCGTTCATGTAGGCGGTGCGCCAGACGCCGGCGTTTGGCCCCGCGCCGTGATGCTTCTCGTCCCAGCTGAACGTCAAAAAGTCGTCGTTGAAGGTCGGCGTGAGGTTCGACCGGTCGAGCCTTTGCGCGCCCGCTGTCTGCGCAGCCGCCAACAGCGCCGCCGCGGCAAGCATTTGCGCTGCCCGCGCGCGCCATCCTGCCCCATTCATCTCACGCCGCCGCGCGCCGTTCCGGTTAATCAGCCCAGACCTTCCACGGCGCCTTGCCGGCCGACCACATCCGCTCGAGCACGGTGCGGTCATGAACATTGTCCATCGCCTGCCAGAAGCCCTGGTGGCGATATGCGGCCAGTTCGCCCTGCTGCACGAGCCGATCCATCGGTTCCTGCTCCCACACGGTCGCATCGCCATCGATCAGATCGAAGACGCCCGCCTCGCACACGAAGAAGCCGCCATTGATGAGGCCGGTGTCGCGGCGGTCCTTCTCCCGGAAAGACGAAACCGTGTCGCTGTCTTCGCTCAATCCGAGAATCCCGAAACGCCCCGCCGGCGCCACCGCCGTGACGGTGGCCATCTTGCCGTGGCGCTTATGGAAGGCGATCAGATCGGTGAGATCGACGTCGCTCACGCCGTCGCCGTAGGTCAGCAAAAAGGAATCCTGGCCGATTACCTGGCGCGCGCGCTTCAACCGGCCGCCGGTCATCGTTTCGAGGCCCGTGTCGAGCACCGTGATGCGCCACGGCTCCACCCCGTTCGACAGGAATTCGACGTGGCCGGAATGCAGGTCGATCGTGAAATCCGAAAGGCTCTGGCGATAATTCAGCAGCCAGTTGCGGATGAACTCGACCTTGTAGCCGCCCAGCACCACGAAATCATTGATCCCGTGGTGGGCGCAGATTTTCATGATGTGCCAGAGGATCGGGCGCGCGCCCACCTCCACCATCGGCTTGGGCCGGATGGCGGTTTCCTCGGCGAGCCGGGTGCCGAAACCGCCGGCGAAAATGACCGCTTTCACGAAGGATTCTCCGTTCGCTTCAGGCGAATTGCCAAAACAGCTTGTCGTTAAGAAGGCCGGTCTTGCGGAAGCGCATCAGCATCTTGAGGCGCGTATAGGGATCGGCGCGGAACATCTCTTCCGTCATCTCGATGCGCGCGAACATGTCGTGCATCTGCTGGGCGCCCTTCTTGGCCGTCCATTCGCAATGATATTCCGGCAGCAGGCGCTGGATCTTGTCGAAGTTCACGCGGTACGAACGATTATCCGCCGTCGACTGGCCGATCTCGATCTCGCAATCGGTGAACACCTCCGCGATCGCGCGCGCGATGTCGATCACGCGGTAATTCTGATCTGAGCTGCCGACGTTGAATATCTGACCGCTGATCCGGTCGGCCGGGGCCAGCAGCGATTGGTGGATCGCTTGCGAGATGTCGAGCACGTGGACGAGCGGGCGCCAGGCCGTGCCGTCGCTCGCGAGCTTGATCTTCTTCGTCGTCCAGGCCAGGCCGCAGAGATCGTTGAGCACGATGTCGAAGCGCTGGCGCGGGCTTGCGCCGTAGGCGGTGGCGTTGCGCAGGAAGCACGGCGCGAAATTCCCATCCGCCATCGGCGCCACGTCACGCTCCACCTTCGCCTTGCATTCCGCATACGCGGTCAGCGGATTGGGCGGGGTTGTTTCATCGACGAATTCGGCGTCCGGCGGGTTCGCGCCATAGACACTGCACGAAGAGGTGTAGACGAAGCGCTTCACGCCAGCGGTTTTCGCCGCCTGCGCCACGCGCACCGAGCCCATATGGTTGATTTCGTGCGTCAGACCCGGATCCTGCTGGCCGATCGGATCGTTCGACAGCTCGGCCAGATGGCAGACGGCGTCGAAGCCCTCGAAATCGGCGGGGGTGACCTCGCGCAGATCCTTGGTGATTGTGTTCGGCCGCGGGCCGGCCATCGGATAGAGCCAGCCCTGGCGATAAAAGCCCGTGTCGAGGCCGGTGACGTCCATGCCGCGCTGCATCAGGTACGGCGCGAGCACTGCGCCGATGTAGCCGTCGACGCCTGTAACGAGAACTTTCATCTCAATCTGACCCCTGAGAGCGACTGCGCCGGCCAACTCGCAAGTCGCATGCCGGGGGCGTGCTGTTTCAAGGGAAAACGCGCGCCTCACGCACGCGTGTATTGCGATGCCGCATTAGGGCTAGTGCGGCCTTCAGGCCGCCATCACGCGCTCGACTTCGGCCACCAGATCCTTCAGATGGAACGGCTTCGACAGCACCTTCGCATCGCGCGGCGCGGGCGATCCTTGCGACAGCGCCACCGCTGCGAAGCCGGTGATGAACACGATCTTCATGGCGGGATCGACGTCGGCCGCGCGGCGCGCCAGTTCGATCCCGTCCAGTCCCGGCATCACGATGTCGGTCAGCAGCAGGTCATAAGAGCCGCGCTCGAGCGCCTCCCAGGCGGTGTCGCCATCGGGATAGGCTTCGACGTCGTGCCCGGCGCGCCCCAGGCTTGATTTCAAGAAGACGCGCAACGAGTCATCGTCTTCCGCCAACAAGATACGCGCCATTCAGGGTCACTCCGCCCGCCGTCGAGACTGCATTTTGGGCCCAAGAAGGTAAAGGCCGCCTTTCAGGCGCCTTCGCGGCGAGCCGGGGGCCCGATATTGACGCTGGGCGCCCGCGCCGCGAAGAATGGCCCGCATGCAGGGTTGGCCGGACTCCCTCGAGGCCGCGTATGACGGCGAGGCCGCGCCCGCCGGCGAGGCGCCCTACACGCTGATCGAACCGCTGCGCCGCTCGACGCCGCTGGTTTTCGCCTCGCCGCACAGCGGGCGGCGCTATCCGGAAGATATGCTGGCGCACGCGCAAGTGGGGCTCGACAGCCTGCGCCGCGCGGAAGACGCCTTTGTGGATGAATTGTTCTCTGGCGCGGCCAAGCACGGCGCGGTCGTGCTCTGCGCGGCGGTGGCGCGCGCCTATGTGGACGTTAACCGCGATCCCGACGAACTCGACCCCGACATGTTCGACGCGCCGATCCCGGAAGGGCTCGCCCCCGCCTCCGCACGCGTGCAGGCGGGCTTCGGCGCGATCCCCCGCGTGGCGGGCGACGGGCGCCCGATCTACCGCGCCAAGCTTTCCGCCGCCGAAGCCGGCCGGCGCATCGCCGCGGTGCATCGCCCGTATCACACGGCTCTTTCGACGCTGCTTGCCGGCGCGCGCGCGCGGTTCGGCTGCGCCGTGCTGATCGATTGCCATTCGATGCCCAGCGCCGCCCGCGGGCCACTGGCGCCGGACATCGTCCTTGGCGACCGCTATGGCGTTTCCTGCCACGCCGCGATCACCGCGCTGGCGCAGGCGACGTTAACCAAGCTGGGCTACCGCGTGGCGCGCAACGCGCCGTTCGCCGGCGGGCACAGCACACAGATTTACGGCCAGCCGGCGGTGCGCCAGCACGCGCTGCAGATCGAGATCAATCGCGGGCTTTATCTGGACGAGAACACCCTGCGCCCGGGGCCGGGCTTCGCCCGCCTGCATGCCGACATGGCGCGCTTGACCGAGGTGCTGGCGACCGCCGAGTTCAACACCACATTGCGCTGAAGGCCCGCAAGCTACGGCGAATCCCCATAAAGAAAAACCGCGCCCCGAAGGGCGCGGCAAGGTGATAGGGAGGAAACGCCCGAGAAGGGCGACGGCGTCAGGGACGCCGTAACGAGGTCAATCTACGCTGCGCTGCGAAAGCCGCAAGTGGAAATTCGGCGTAAGCCTTGCGACCATTCGCACCTCTCAACATTATGTTACACATTTTCAATGTGTTGAGTGTAGCCCGTCATTTTTGCAATGCACACATGCTACAGTGTATCTTACGTTGCATCGCAGCGTGTAATTCAAGTTACATGTTGCGACGCATTATTTTACCGATAAAAGCGCCCGCTTCCGCCCTCCTCTAGGTCCCCGATGCCCACCTTCCGCAACGTCGCCATCATCGCGCACGTCGATCATGGCAAGACCACGCTCGTCGACCAGATGCTCACCCAGGGCGGGGCCTTCCGCGACAACGAGGCCCGCGCCGAGCGCGCGATGGACTCCAACCCCCAGGAGCGCGAGCGCGGCATCACCATCCTGGCCAAGTGCACCTCCGTCGTTTGGGGGGACGTGCGCGTTAATATTGTCGACACGCCCGGCCACGCCGATTTCGGCGGCGAGGTGGAGCGCATCCTGACCATGGTCGACGGCTGCCTGCTGCTGGTGGACGCCGAAGAAGGCCCGATGCCGCAGACCAAATTCGTGCTCGGCAAGGCGCTGGCGCAGGGCCTGCGGCCGATCGTGGTGCTGAACAAGGCCGACCGGCCCAACGCCGAGCCCGATGCGGCGCTCGACGCTGTGTTCGACCTGTTCGAGAAGCTGGGGGCGACGCCAGAGCAGTTGGACTTCCCCATTCTCTATGCTTCCGGCCGGCAAGGCTGGGCGGTGCGCGATCTGGGCGAGGACCGCAAAAGCCTGGCGCCGCTGTTCGAGACCATCGTGGAGCATGTGCGCGAGCCGGAGGCGGCCGCCCGCGCCGGCGGCAAGTTCGCGATGCTGGCCACCCTGCTCGATACCGATCCGTTTGTCGGGCGCATCCTGATCGGGCGCATCGAGTCCGGAGAGGCGCGCGTCGGCGATTGGGTGCGTGGCCTCTCGCGTGACGGGCGCGAGATCGAGCGCGCGCGGCTTTCCAAGCTGTTCGCGTTCCGTGGCCTGCGGCGCACGCCGGTGGATGTCGCCCAGGCGGGCGACATCGTGGCGGTGGCCGGCTTCGGCGACGCAACCGTGGCCGACACGATCTGCGCGATCGACGTCGCCGATCCGATCGCGGCGCATCCTGTCGATCCGCCGACCTTGGCGATCACCGTGTCGATCAACGATTCCCCGCTCGCTGGCCGCGAAGGCGACAAAGTGCAATCGCGGGTGATCCGCGAGCGGCTTTATGCGCAGGCCGAACGCGACGTGGCGATCCGCGTCGCCGATACGCCGGACAAGGATGCGTTCGAGGTGGCCGGCCGAGGCGAGCTGCAGCTCGGCGTGCTGCTCGAAACGATGCGCCGCGAGGGTTTCGAACTTTCCGTGTCGCGCCCGCGCGCGCTTTCGCGCCATGACGAGCACGGCGTGCTGCTCGAACCGATCGAGGAAGTGACGATCGACGTCGACGATGAATTCAGCGGTGTGGTCATCGAAAAGATATCGATGCGCAAAGGCGAATTGCAGGAGATGAAACCATCCGGCGGCGGCAAGACGCGCCTGGTGTTCATTGCGCCGGCGCGCGGGCTTGTTGGCTATCACGGCGAATTCCTCACCGATACGCGCGGCTCGGGCGTCATGAACCGCGTGTTCCACGATTGGGGTGGCTGGCGCGGCGACGTGCCGGGCCGGCGCAACGGCGCACTCGTTTCCAACGATCAGGGCGAAGCGGCGGCGTATGCATTGTGGAACCTGGAAGAACGCGGCGTGATGTTCATCGATCCGGGCGAGCCGGTTTATGAAGGCATGATCATCGGCGAGAACGCGCGGCGCGAAGACCTCGAAGTCAATCCGATGAAGGGCAAGAAGCTCACCAATGTGCGCGCCGCGGGCAAGGATGAGGCCGTGCGCCTCACCCCACCGCGCCGGCTGACGCTGGAACAGGCGATCGCCTGGATCGCGGACGACGAATTGGTGGAGATCACGCCGAAGGCGGTGCGCGTGCGCAAGCGCTGGCTCGATCCTAACGAGCGCAAGCGCCGCAGCCGCGCGGCGGCGTGAGCCGCACGCGCCGTCAATCGAGACGCAACAATCAAATTAGGACGTGTCGGCGAAACGCCGCCGCGCGGCATCGGCGTGTTCTTGCGCTTCGCCGAGCGCTTCGGCGCAATGGCGCGCAGGATGGCGATACGGCGCGAAGGCGCGCGCGACATGGGCCGGCCGGGCCTGCAGCTTGCGCGCGAGTGCGCGCACGATCGCGGCGCGATTCTGCGCCAGGCGCGCCAACGCTTCGAGACGGCGCGCAAGCGGGATGGCGTTGTATAGCGGATCCGGGCGGACACGGACGGCCTTCTCGCGCCGGCTGGAAGCCGGCTGTCCCGCCGGCTTCCTAGGACCGACACGGAACATCACGCGCCAGCGCGCGGATTCCCCGTCCAGCTCCGCGGGCTGCGCGTCACGATAGGCGTTCGCGATGCGGCCAGCGGGTGTGAAATGCACCGCCGCATTCAGCGCCGGCAAAGCGGCGGCCTCGATGAACAATAAACGCCGCGCGAGCGCTTCGAGCGGCGCCAGCCAGGACAGGAAATCCTGGCGGTCCTTCTTCAGGAACGCCAAGCGCGCCGCGATCTCGGCGGGTGCGCCGAACAGCGCTGCGACCCATCCGATCATCGCGCTCAACTGCGCCCAGGCCTGCTCCAGTTCGAACGATTCACGCTGCATGCGCGCATTCTACGCGCGGCGGGCGACGGGTCGGATACGGCGCGCGCACTGCTTCGGGCGCCAGCTTTCGCTGAAGCCGAGCACGCTAAGCCAGCGCGGTCACCCTTCCGCTGTCGCGCGCAACATCCACGCGGTTTTTTCCGACGCCGCAATGCGCTGCGTCAGCAGATCCACAGTGGCGTCATCACCCGCATCGTCAGCCTTCTTCAATGCGTCGCGCGCGGATTTCACGACCGTCTCGTGGCCCTTGAGCAGATTGAGCACCATCTGCTCGGCCGAGGCGTCGCCATTGTCAGCGACGACGCCGGTGCGCTTGGCCACAGCCGAAGGGCCCGGCGCGAGCACGCCCAAGCTGCGGATGCGCTCCGCCAAGGTGTCGAGCGCGGCCCACAATTCGCGGTATTGCGTCTCGAACATCAGATGGAGCTGCGAGAAGCGCGGACCCGTCACGTTCCAGTGATAGGCATGCGTCTTCTGATAGAGCGCGTAGGTATCGGCGAGCACCTGCGCGAGCGAATCCGCGACGTCCTCGCGCTCTTTCTTTTTGATGCCGATATCCGGTTCCATCCGCTCGCTCCTTGGCTGCCGCAGTAGTTTAGAATAATTCCAAACCACTGCGGGTCAAGGCCAAGACTTACGATGAATAGCGCTTTCTATTCCAAGCTTGCGCAGAAACGCTGAATGCGCCGGCACGCTTCCTCCAACGCCTCGTTCGAGGTCGCATAAGACACGCGGAACGCCGGGCTCGCACCGAACGCGCCGCCATGCACCACCGCCACGCCTTCCGCATCCAGCAGCGCCTTGACGAAATCCTCATCGCTGGCGATCGCCGCGCCGGTTTTCGTGCGCTTGCCGATAAGCGCGGCGCACGACGGATAGACGTAGAATGCGCCTTCCGGCGTCGGGCATTTGAGGCCGCGCGCCTGGTTCAGCATCGCTACCGCCAGGTCGCGGCGCTCCTTGAAGCGCGCGTTGTTGCGTGGGATGAAATCCTGCGGCCCGTTCAGCGCCTCCACCGCCGCCCATTGCGCGACGGAGGTGGGATTGGACGTCGATTGCGATTGCAAATTGCCCATCGCCTTGATGAGCGCCTCGGGCCCGGCGCCGTAGCCGATGCGCCAGCCGGTCATGCAATAGGTTTTCGAAACGCCATTGAGCGTCAGCGTGCGCTCATAGAGGCGCGGCTCCACTTCCGCCGGCGTGGCGAATTTGAAATCGTCGTAGATCAGGTGCTCGTAGATGTCGTCGGTCAGCACCCACACCTGGGGATGGCGCACGAGCACGTCGGTCAGCGCCTTGATCTCGGCGCGCGAATAGGCGGCGCCCGAGGGGTTCGACGGCGAATTGAGGATCAGCCACTTCGTTTTGGGCGTGATGGCGCGCTCGAGCGCTTCGGGGCGCATCTTGTAGCCATCCGCCTCGCTCATCGCGACGAACACGGGCGTGCCGCCGGCGAACTGCACGATGTCGGGATAGCTCACCCAATAGGGCGCGCCGATGATCACCTCGTCGCCCGGATCGACGGTGGCGAGCAGCGCGTTGAACAGCACCTGCTTGCCGCCGACGCCGACATTGATCTGGCTCGCCTTGTAGTCGAGCCCGTTCTCGCGCTTGAACTTGGCGACGATGGCGGCTTTCAGCTCGGGGATGCCGTCGACATTGGTGTATTTCGTTTCGCCGCGGCGGATGGCGGCGATGGCGGCTTCCTTGATGTTGTCGGGCGTGTCGAAATCCGGCTCGCCGACGCTCAAGGAGATGATGTCGCGCCCATCGGCTTTGAGCTTCCGCGCCAGATCCGTGATCGCCATCGTGGGCGAAGGCTTGATGCGCTTCAGAGCGGCGGAAAGCGGCGCGGCGGACATGAGTTCCCCCTGGTTGACGAGGGGGCGGACCATAGGCGCCCCGCCGGCCTTTGTTAAGCCCGCAGGCTCACGCTTTCGCGGAAAACACCACCGCCGCGCCGGCCGCGATGAGCGCGAACCCGCCCATGTGGCGCCAGGTCAGCGTCTCCCCCAGGAACAGCACGCTGAAGCCCGAGAAGACGATCAAGGTGATGACTTCCTGCATCGTTTTCAGCTGCGCGGTGGAATAGACCGCCGAACCCAGCCGGTTGGCCGGCACGGCGAAGAAATATTCCACCAGCGCGATCCCCCAGCTCGCCAGGATGGCCAGCATGAGCGGCGTCGATTTGAATTTCAGGTGCCCATACCAGGCGAACGTCATGAAGATGTTGGAACAGACCAGCAGCAAGGGCGGGCCCGCGAGGCGCAGAAGATCGTTGGGCATGGGTCCTTATCGGATGGGGAAATAAATCTCGGTGCGCCGGCCCGCCTGATCGGGCGTGGCCGGATCGTCCAGGAACACTTCCCACGGCGCGCCGGCCTGATCCAGCCGGTTGGCGCGCATATAGGCTTCGATGCGGGCGTAGACCGGGCGCATCGAAGCACGCGGGCCTGTATGGGTGACCTTCAGCGCCTGCCCACCCGGCGTTTTGCCCACCTTCGCGCCCACCTGCACGAGCGGGATCGCGCCCTGAAACGGCGCGCCGGCGCGGAAGGCGAATTTGTCGTTGGCCCATGTCGTCGTCACCGCCAGCGGCGGGCCCGCCTGGGTGAGCCCGTTCTGACGCAGAAAGGGGCCGACATAGGTGGTGAGCGATTGCACGATCGCGGCGTCGACGGCGGCGTCGTCCTGCGTCGTCTCGCCCTCGACATAGGCGAAATCCTGCGCCGAGACGGTGACGAATTCCGGCTTCAGCTGCTCGATGTCGAGCGCGGGCAGCTCCTCGGCCAGTTTCTTCAGCCGCTGCAGCCCGAAATCCACCTGCGACGCCATCGTCGCGGCGTTGACGATATTCACGTAGCGGCAGATGACGCTTTCCGGCGCCTGCCCACACGGGAAACTAAGAGTCCATGTCACTGCCGTGGCGCCGTTGCGCCCGGCCGTCAGCTTCCAGCTGCTTTCCGCCGCAGCCCCGTGCAGCACGAGCTTGGTGCGCACCTCGTCGCTCTGCGTGACGGCGGTGATGGTTTGCTCACCGCCGCCGACGGCCGGCACCGAGCTGGACCAGCGCGCCGTTTGGCCGACGCCCGCGCGCGGGCCCGTGAATATGTAATCGGCCTTCGGATCGCGGTCGAACCAGGGCGAATATTCGTTGAAGGTGCGCAGATTGGCGAGCAGAGGAAATATGATCGAACGCGGGCGATCGATCTCCACCGTGCGCGCCACAGCGCTCGTCGCGGGCAAAACGAAATAGCCCACGCCGAACAGCGCGCCCGCGGCCAGCACCGCGAAGACCACCACCCCAACTAGCCACTTCATGCGGCCCGCTCTCCCTCATGAGCGCCCCCGCCCCTCGATAGCATTCTTGCATCAGCACGCCAATTTGGACGCCGAAACGGCGCGCCCCCGCGACGCGAGGGCGCAGGCGCCGATTTTGCGGCTTATGGGGCGCTTATTTTTTCGCCGGCGGCGGCAAGGGGGCGGCGGATTCTACGGCGGCCGAAGGCGCCGCCGTCGCGCGGGAGTTGGGGTCGATCACCTCCTCCAGGGTGCGGAACGGGCAATAGCGCCCGTCCACCACGACGCCGGAGAAGCGGTCGACATGGCCGGAGGGGTCGCTCTGCACCCCAATGGTCATCCCGGCGCTGCGCAGCGCCGGGCAGCTGCGCAGGAAGGTCGCGCGGTACCAGCGCCCGGCAGCGCCCTCGAGCAGCAAGGAGCCATCCTCGCGCGTCTGGAAGCTGCGGACGCCGCCGAAATCCGCGAACGGGATCGAAGCGTTGGGGTCGATCACTTCGAGCGGGCCGTCCGGCTGCGTGCTGCAGGC
>JBFWWB010000058.1:0-16858 GCA_050246435.1 Hyphomonadaceae bacterium | reverse complement strand
AGCGGGCGAAGCCATGCTTTTGCATGATCGCCAGCACGCGGCTTTCAGAGACGAAAGCGAGCGCGGGTTGCGCCGGGGACGGCTCCGGCGGGGCCGGCGGCGAACCCGCGGCGGGCGGCGGAGGGGCGGCGCGGGCGGCGGCGGCGGCGCGGGCGCTGGATGCGCCGCCGGTTCGCTGCGCTTGGCCCCGCCGCCGAACAGCGCCGAGAAGATCGCTTTCAGGATCGAAAGCATGCCGTCTCCTTATCGTTCGCGCGAAGCCTGCGCGCTCAACCGTTGACGCTGGCCACCGTGCGGAAGGCGTGAACCAGATCCGGCCCCGTGAGCGGTTGCCCGCCGCGCACCGCGGGCATGAAGCCCTGCGCCTGCGGCGCATCGAGGCTGCCCAGCTGCGCGGCTTTGCCCGCCGGCGTCGAGCCGCCGATTTTGCGCGCCACGTTGAACCAGAAGGGCGCGCCGAGGCCGAAGCCGCCGCCCGCCGCCAACACCGAAATCAGCCAGATGAGACCGTCATCCGAACGGATGCGCGCCCATAGCCGCGCCAACTGATCGCCATTGTAGCACATGCCAAACAGGCTGATGTGGCACGCGGCATCATTCTGTCCTGCAAAGCGCGCGATAGCCGACCGATCGCGCATGGGGGCGAGCAAGCCGACGCCGGCCGGACCGCCCTGGCCGCAGCGGACATCGAGCGAAACGGGTTGCGCCGCGGCGGCGGCGCCCGCGGCAACCGGCGGATTGCAGAACGGGAACACGCGCGCGCCGACAGGCAAACCGAATTCCTCATAGGTCGATGCGGTGCCGCGCAAGGCCTGCACCTCCGATCGCAGCCCTTGCACCGCGCTGGCGAGCTGCGCCGTGGTTTGCTGCAGCGCAGCCTGGCCGTTGGCGTCGCCGCTTTCATCAGCGACGGCGGCCTGCGCCGGCGGCGCATCCGGCGCAGGCGCTGCGCCATCCTCCGCCGCCTGGCGCTGCTGCTGCGCCTGCAGCGCCTCATTCGATGCATCGATCACACGAGAGGCCAGCGCGCTATCGTTCATGAAGGTGCGGAAGACGTGCAGGACGTCGACATTGAGCGCGAGCGCCAGCGCGATCCCCAGCGCCACCGCCATCGCCTTGGCGCGCCGCGCGAACATGGCGGATTGCTTCTCGCCGAAGCGGTCGAAATCGTAGGCGAACTGATGCAGCGTGGCTGCGAGCGCCGCATCATCCTTGTGCTTGATGAGCCAGCCGAGATTGGAGCGCGCCAACTGCTCGACGAATTGGCGCGTCGTCATGCTTTCCAGCCGTCCACCGAAATAGAGGCGCAGCACGGCGGACTCGCTCGCCGTTTTCCACGCGCCTTTTTGAGGCATGGTTTCGTTCGCCGTCATGTCCAGTGCGAAGCGCTGGGCGGCCGACAGCGCATCCTTCTCGCCGACTTTCGGCAGCAGATTGTCGTTGCGCAGGCGCGGCGCGAAGCTGTGCAGATAGAGCTGCTCCATCAGGCGCAGCATGCCCTTGCGGCGAGACTGAAAGGCCTTGTGCACCGCTTCCTGGCCGACCGTCACCACGGTGGAAAGCACGGCCATGATGGCGCAAACCGCCAGCACTGCTGTGACTATCTTCTCCATCGCGCATCCCCCGCCGGCCGCTTCGCGGCCTTCCGCCCTGACGCCAGAGCCCGTGACGCCAGAGCCCGTCCGAAAACGCCCCACGCCGCAGGCGTGCGCCGCGAGCGCGGCCGCCGCGCCCCACCCGCGCAACGCCCCAGGGGCACTCTAGCATTAACCATTTCCCCCACAATCGCGGTCCCCTGCGACGCGATGATGAAACACACTCCTGTGCGGCAAAGCGCCAACACCCCTTGCGCATCAGCGAAATGTTATAGTGTAACGTTATGCTATAACAGATGGCAGCCCCCTGGGCTCGCCGTAACGCCGAGGGAACCTATGCTGCGCACAATCTTCGCCGCCTCGCTCGCGGCCAGCCTACCTGCCGTCGCCTTCGCTCAAACCGCTGGGCGAAGCGCGCCGGTGATCGTCACGGCCTCCCCGCTGGCTGGCGGCGCGGAAAACTTCGCCACCATCGTCGAAACCCTCGATCGCGATCAAATCCTGAAAGCTGGCGGGGCCAATTTGGCCGACGCGCTCTCGAACGTGCCTGGCGTCGCCGGCGCGGGGTTCGCCGCCGGCGCGAGCCGCCCCGTGATCCGTGGGATGGACGCCCAGCGCGTGAAACTGCTGGAGGACGGCGTGGGTAGTTTCGACGTTTCCGAGGTGGGGCCCGATCACGGCGTGCCAATCGATCCGCTCTCGGCGCAGCGCATCGAGGTGGTCCGTGGGCCGGGCGTGTTGCGCTATGGGGGCCAGGCGATCGGCGGCGTGATCAACGCGATCAACAACCGCGTGCCGCTGACCCTGCCCGAAGAGAGTTTGACCGGCGAAGCGGCCGCCTCGTACGCCAGCGCGGCGGAAACGGGCCAGGGTTCCGTGTTGCTGGATGCGCGGCTCGGCCAGTTCGCGGCGCATGTCGATGCGTTTGCGCGGCGGGCGAGCGATTACGACACTCCTGGCGGCGAACAGCCGAACTCCTTTTTCCGCGGCGACGGGTTTTCCGGCGGCGGCTCGTATTTTTTTGGCCCGCAGGACAAGAGCCGCGCCGGCGCGGCTCTGCTGCACTACGACGCCCAATACGGCATCCCCAGCGACGACACGTTCATCGTCATGCGCCAGACGAAGGCGCTATCGAAATCGTCGTTCGCGATTGGTGCGGGGCCGCTTGAGACCGTCACGTTCGATCTCGGTTACGCCACCTATCTCCACGATGAGCGCGATCCCGTGACGGGCGAAAACCTCTCGACCTTCAAAAACCGCGAATGGGACGGACGCACGGAAGCGTTGTTCGGTGCGCTAGGTCCGCTCTCCAGCGCCGCGTTGGGCGTGCAGGTGCAGAACCGGCGCTATTCGGCGCTCGGCGAGGGCGGCGATTTCCTGTTTCCCACGCAGACGCAAAGCGAGGCGCTGTTTGCCTTCGCGGAAGCGCCGCTGGCGCAACGCCTGCGGCTGCAGTTCGGCAGCCGCGTGGAGCGCCTCGACATCAAAGGCACGCCCGGCTCCGGCGCGCCTGTCGATCTCGCCTTTACGCCGGTGAGCGGCGCCATCGGCGCGCTGTGGGACGCGACGGACACGCTGAAGCTGGGCTTCACAATCACCTCCGCAGCGCGCGCGCCGGGCCAGGTCGAGCTTTTCGCGCGCGGCCCGCACGACGGTCCCGGCACCTTTGAAACGGGCGACCCGGCGCTTAGCCTTGAGCGCTCGAATTCCGTGGAGGCGACGTTGCGGGTGCGCGCGGAGCGCCTGCAGATCGACGCCGCGCTCTGGGGCGCGCGCTTCGACAATTACATCTATGGCCGCCTCACCGGGCGTACATGCGACGATGCCGGCCTATGCGTAAGCGACGCTTCCCAGGACTTGAAGGAGTTGTTCTACGCGCAAGACGACGCCGACTTCTGGGGCGCGGAGACGAAGGCCTCCTACGATTTAATCCGCCACGGCGAAAGCGCATTGACGATCGATGCCCTGGCCGATCTCGTGCGCGCGCAGCTCGCCGGAGGCGGCGAGATTCCCCGCGTGCAGCCCTGGCGCGCGGGCGGCGGCCTCTCCTGGACGAGCCCGTCCTATGACGTGGGCTTCATGCTGGTGCATGTTGGCGCGCGCGACGATGTGGCGGCCTTCGAAACGCCGACCAAGGGGTATGCCGATCTGCAAGCGCAAGCCGCGTGGCGCCCGAAGGGCCGCGACAAGGGGCCGGAGCTGGCCATCGTCGGGCGCAACCTGACCGACGACGTGCAGCGCAACGCCACCGCGCTCAACAAGGACGAGGTCGTGCAGCCCGGGCGCGACATCCGCCTGCTCGTGCGCGCGTCGTTTTGAGCCTCACTCCGCCGGCGTTTCGTGCGGCGCGCGCGCGCCGCCCTCCGCGCTGGTGGAGGAAAAACGCGCGAAGAACGGGCCGACCACGCGCTCGAGGCGATCGATCAGCACGAACATCGCCGGCACGAAGATGAGGCTCAGCAACGTCGACATCACCAGCCCGCCGATCACCGACACGCCCATGCCTTGGCGCAACGACCCGTCAGGCCCGAAACCCATCGCCAGCGGCAGCATGCCCGCCGACATCGCGACTGTCGTCATCACGATGGGACGCGCGCGCTTCATGCCGGCCTCGAACAGGGCCTGATTGCGCGTCATACCCTTGTGCATCGACTCCACGGCGAAATCGACGAGCAGGATCGAATTCTTCGTCACAATGCCCATCAGCATGATGAGGCCAATGCCGACGAACACGGAAAGCGGTTGCCCGGTCACCAACAGGCCGACGAACGCGCCGCCGATCGACAGCGGAAACGCCGTGAGAATGGTGATCGGCTGGTAGAAATCCTTGAACAGCAAAACCAGCACACCGTAGACGAGGATGATCCCCCAGAGCATGGCCTGGCCGAACATCTTCAGGAATTCCTGCGTCTCTTCTATATCGCCGCCGGAGACAAGCTTCACGCTGGGCGGAATTTCGCCGCCGGCCTGCGGCTTGGGCGGCGGCGCAAGATGCAGCCTCGCAAGAACCTGCGTTACGACGCCCGGCTCTTTCGGTTTTTCGCTCGCGGGTCTCGCCGCGGGCAACGCCATTACCTTCTGCAGCGCCGGCGCGATATCGCCTTTGGTTACGTTCGCCAAAACGGCCACCTCGCGCTGGCGATCGCGTCGCGCGACCGTCGTTTCGCCCACGTCGAAGCGCACATCCGCCACGGCGTCGAGCGGGATCGCTTCGCCGGCGGCGGTGCGCACGCGCAAGGCGCGGATCGCGTCGGCGTCTTCGCGCGCATCCGGGCGCAGCAGCACGCGGATCGGAATCTGGCGATCCTGCAGATCGAATTTCGCCAAATTCTGATCGACATCGCCGCTTGTGGCGATGCGCGCGGACGAAGCGATCGCCGCAACGGAAACGCCGAGGCGCGCAGCCTCATCGGCGCGTGGCGTGATCTGGATTTCCGGGCGCTTCAGGCTGGCGGCGCTGCGGACATCAGCCAGTTCCGGAATTTGCTTCATCTGAGCCACGAGGCGGTCCGCCGCCGCCTCGGCCTGCGCGCGATCTTCGCCGACGAAGGAAAGCGTGATGTCCGCGCCGCGGCCGCCGCCCTGAAAATTCTGGAAGCTGGAGCGCACGTCCGGGATCGCCAGAAGGATCGGGCGCAATTTCTGCTGCACGTCATACGCGCTGATGCTGCGTTCGCTGCGCGGCACGAGCAGGAAACTGATCGAGGCCTCGCCCGCGGCCCCTTCCGCTCCGGTGATGGAGGTGAATACGCCGCGCATCTCCGGCATGGCGCGCGCCTGGGCCGTCACGTCATGCAGCAGCCGATCGGCCTCCACGAGGGTCGTGCCCGGGGGGAATTCTACGGAGGCCATCACGGCGTCGGCGTCGATGCGCGGCACGAACGTGGCAGGCACGCGGCTGGCGAGCACGAGCGAGCCAATGAACACGCAGACGCCGAGGCCGACGGTTTTCCACGGGTGCACGATGGCCCAGCGCAGCGTGTTTTCGTAAAGGCGCTTCAGCGCGCCGTCCTTCTCTTCCACCACATGCGCGCGAAGGAAATGCGCCGCGATCATCGGCGTGATGAGGCGGGCCACCATCAACGATAGAAACACCGCAATCGCCACGGTTACGCCGAACTGCGTGAAGAATTGCCCCGTCGTGGTGCCGCCCATAAAGCTGACGGGCAGGAACACTGCGATGATCGTGAAGGACGTGGCCACCACCGCGAGGCCGATCTCATCGGCCGCCTCGATTGCGGCCTGATAAGGAGTCTTTCCGGTACGCATGTGGCGCACGATGTTCTCGATCTCCACGATCGCATCGTCGACCAGAACGCCCGCCACCAGCGACAGCGCGATGAGCGTGATCATGTTGAGCGTAAAGCCCAACGGTTCAATGAAGGCGAAGGTGGGGATGGTGGCGAGTGGGATCGCGGTAGCCGCGATCGCCGTGGCGCGCCAATCGCGCAGCACAAGGAACACAACCAAAGTGGCGAGCGCCGCGCCTTCGATCAGCGACATGATCGAAGATTCGTGCATCTCCTTGATCCACTCGGCGCCGGTCTGGATCAGGCGGATGCGCACGCCGGGATTGGCCTTCTCGACCTCCTTGAGCTTCGCGTCGACGCGGTCGAAAGTGTGCGCCTCGCTGGCGTTCTTCGCGCGCTGCACCATGAAGGAGGTCGTCTGCTCGCCGTTGTAGCGGGCGATCTGGGAGAGCTCGCTGGCGCCGTCGCGCACTGCGCCCAAATCCTGCAGGCGCACGGAGCGCCCATCCGGCAAGGTGATGCGCGTGGCGGCGAGTTCCGCCACCGTCTGTGCGGAGCCGAGCGTGCGGATGGTTTGCGCCTGGCCGCCCACTTGCGCGCGCCCGCCGGAGAGATCGACATTCGTGGCGCGCAGCTGACGGCTCACCTCGTCCGCGGTGACGCCGAAGCCCAGCAAAATCTGCGGATCGAGCTCGACGCGGATTTCACGATCGACGCCGCCCAAACGCTTCACCTGGCTGACGCCGCGCACCGCGAGCAGATCGCGCGTCAGCTGATTGTCGATAAACCAGGAAAGGTCCACGTCCGACAGCGTGGGCGCTTCGACCGCGTAATAGCCGATCGGCTCGGAAGCGAAATCCAGCCGGGCGATCACGGGCTCTTCAATGTCGGCGGGAAGATCGGCGCGCACGCGGGTCACGGCGTCGCGCGCATCGTCCACCGCACGGGAGATGTCGACGCCGATCTGCAACTCCACCGTGGTGGTGGAAAGACCTTGGCTGACCGTCGACGTCATTCGCTTGACGCCTTCAACGCCGGTGAGCGCGGCCTCGATCCGCTGTGTCACCTGCGTTTCGAGTTCGCTCGGCGCAGCGCCGGGCTGCGCGGCCGTAACCTGGAACACCGGCGCTTCGATGTTCGGCATCTGATTGATCGGCAAACGCGAATAGGCCGTGAGTCCGGCGAACAGCAGCGCCAGGAACAGCACGATCGGCGGGATCGGATTGCGGATCGCGCCGGCGGAGATGTTGAGCGCCATGGCGTCAGCCGCCCTGTTCGCCGCCGCCCGCGGCGGAAACGGAAGGCGCCTCGCGTTCAACCGGACGCACCAAATCGCCGTCCTGCAGGAAGGCGGCGCCGCCAGCCGCCACGCGCGCGCCGGCGCGCAGACCGGAAAGCACCGCCACGCTGTCGTCATCGCGATCACCCACCGTCACCGGCGTGCGACGGGCGTGATTCTGTTCGTCGATCACGAACACGTAGGCTTGCGTCTTGTCGTAGGAGATTGCGGTTTGCGGGGCCGCGAGCATCGGTTCGGTCGGCAATTCCGCCTCCCCGCGCAAGAACATACCCGAACGCAAGCGCGCATCGCGCGGCAGATCGAACAGCGCCGCGCCGACGCGCGTGCGGCTGTCGATCGCGGCGGGCGGGCGGCGCAGGCGCGCCGAAACGGATTGACCGTCCACCATGCGGAACGTCGCGGTCTGGCCGACCTTCAGCTTCAAGATGTCTGCCTCGGAAACATCGGCGGCCACCTCGAGCGCATTATCGGCGACGATGCGGAACAGGGTTTGTCCGTCCACCGGCTGGCCGACGAGCGCCGGCCGCTCGATCACCAGGCCTGCCACCGGCGCGCGCACGAAGCCGCCTCCCATGCGCGAATTCCATTCCTCGTACGCCGCGCGCGCCTGCGCGAGGCGTGCTTTCGCGGCTTCGGAATCGGCCTTGCGCGTTTCGATCTGCTCTTTCGAGAGCGCGCCGGACTCGCGGATCGATTCCGCGCGTTCATAGGCGCTCGTCGCGCGCTGCTCGGCGGCTTCAGCCTCTTTCACGGCCGCGAGCTGCGCTGCGCCTTGGGCGGTGACAAGCGTCGTGTCCAGCCGGGCGAGCGGCTGGCCGCGCTGCACCACGTCTCCCTGCTCCGCCAGCAATTCCAGCACGCGCACTCCCGTCGCTGGCGCGACCACGCGCACGTCCTTGCGCGGGCGCGCTTCACCCGACAGCGGCACGACGCGCGCGAACGGGCGCAGCTCGACGCGCGCCACGGTGACAAGCTGGCCGCGCGCGGTTTCGCTTTCAGTGGCGGCGGGCTTTTCGCCCTCCCGCGTGACGGCGGCGTATGCGCCGAAGGCGGCCGCCGCCAGCATGACGCCGCCGACCGTGGCGCGCGCGCGCAAGCGCGTTTTGAGGGTCCACGGCGGGCTGTTCATTTCGCGTGCTCCTCGCGCGCAGCACTTCTCGCGCGCGCTGTTTTCGCCGCCGGCTTGCGTGCGGCGCCCGCTGGGCGCAGCAGGCGGCGCATCATTTCACGTACGTCCGCCTCGACATGCGTCATCTCCCGCCCGTCCACGACGGCGCGCAGGCACGCGCCATCGAATGCGGCGAGCATCAGATGCGTCAACCGCTCGGGCGCAATCGCATCGTCCACCTCGCCGCGCGCCTGGCATTCGGCGAGCACGCCTCGCAGATGCTGCTTCAGCGGCGCGGATTTCGCGCGCAAGCGACGCGCCAGATCCGGGTTGCGCAACGCCTCGCTCACGATATCGCCGATGAGCGGAGCGTCTCCGCTTTTGTTCACTTTCGCGACCACCGCGCGCGCGACGACGCCAAAACGCGCGATAAGGCTTTCCGCGTCGTTCACGTCGTCGAACACGGCGCGCCAATCGCCACCATCCTCCTGGGCGATCGCCGCGATGATGTCGGTCTTCGAAGGGAAATAGCGGTAGACGGCGCCAGGCGACATCTGCGCCTCGGCGCAGATTTCGTGCATCGAGGAAAGATGGAAGCCGCGGCGGCGAAAGCAGGAGAGCGCCGCATCCATGATCTGGCGGCGGCGGCGCTCGGCCAGGCCGGGATTGGCGGTTCGGGCCATCGCCCACCTCGTTGACGCAGGGTGCTGCGCCACATATAAAACGAATGTTCGTTCTCTAAATACTAACGGGTTGCGGGTCAAGAAGGCGACGATGCGTCATCGGTCCAACGCCGCCTGCCGCCTGGCCCCTGCTTTGATCGCGCTGGCGGGCCTCGCCGGCTGCTCCACGATGCCGCGCGAGCGGCCGGCGCCCCCGCCGTTGCCCGAAGCGTGGACCGAAGCTGTGACCGATCCCGCGCAGGCCGAGCTTGTGGGCTGGTGGGAAGGTTTCAACGATCCCCTGCTTGACCAGTTGATCGCGGAAGGGCTGACGCGCAGCCCCTCGGTGCGCCAGGCGGTGCTGCGCGTGAAGGAGGCGCGTGGCCAGGGCTGGCAGACGGTGAGCGGCTATCTGCCGGAATTCAGCGCCACGGGCCGCGGGCAATACACCCGTGCGCTGCGCGGGCCCGGCCTTTACGGCTCGACCATCGCCGGCTTCGATCCCAACGCGCCGCCGACGCCGGAGCAAGAGCAGGCGATCGGCTCTTATGGCGCGAGCGTGTCCTGGGAAATCCCGCTCTTCTCACGCGTGGAGGCCGCCGCGATCGGCGCCAAGGCCAATACGCGGGCGGCGCTGGCGGATGTACGTGGCGCCCGCGCCGCCTTGGCGGCCGATGTCGCCGAGGCCTATGTCGCGCTGCGCGCTGCGCAAAACCGGCGCGCAGCGCTGCGCGAAGGCGCAGACATCGCCCGCGCGCTCGCCGAGATCGTGCGGGTCAGCGCCGATGCGGGCTTCGCCTCGGAGGCCGACGCCGCAGACGCCTTGCGCCAAGCGGAAACCACGAAAGCGGCGCTAAGCGATGTGGAGATCGCCGCGCGGCAAGCGGCCAACCAGCTCGCGGTATTGCGCGCGCATGCGCCCGGCACGGAAGAGGCGGCGGTCGCGGAGAAGCTCGCCGCATCCGCCCCGGTGCCGACGATCGCGCTCAGCGCCGCCCCCGCCGCGCCCGCCGATCTCGTGCGGCTGCGCCCGGATGTCGCGGTGGCGGAAGCGCAAGCCATCGTCGCGGCGGCCGCCGTCGGCGCGGCGCGCACGGATCTGCTGCCGCACCTTTCCTTGACCGGCACATTGCTCGCCTCGGAGAACGTGCTCGGCGCCGCGCTGCCGGGGCCGACGACGCAAGCGCAGCTGCAGCCCGCGATCTCCATCCCGCTGCTTGATTGGGGCAAGCGCTTCGCCGCGATCCGGGCCAGCAAATCACGCTTCCAGCAGGCGTTGATCGGCTATGAGAGCGCCGTGATCCAGGGCGTCTCGGAGGCCTCGCTGGCGCTCACGCAATTGAGCGAGGGCCAACGCAGGCTGGAGGCTGCGCGCCGCGCCGAGGCGGCGGCGGCGCGGACGGCGGAGGGCTTCCGCGCCTCCTATTCCGCCGGCATCGCCAGCCTCGCCGATCGGTTGCGCTCCGATCAGCAATTGCTGGATGCGCGGCTGACCCGCATCCAGGCCGAGACCGCCGCCGCCTCCGCCGCGATCGGGGTCTATCGAGCTTTCGGGGGCGGCCCGCCAGACATCGCGGACAAATCATCGTAAAGCGCAACGCCGTGGGGAACCGAGCGCGGGCGAAGGCGTTACCTCCGGTTTGGCGTGGCGGCGGTACATGGACGACAGGGGAACACGCGTCGAGGCGCGCACGATCGAAGCGCTGAACCGCGTCGGCGCCGCGATCGCCGCCGAACTCGATCTCGAAAAGGCGGTGCAGATCGTCACCGACGCGGCGACCGAGCTTACTGGCGCGCAATTCGGCGCGTTCTTCTACAACGTTTCGGATAAGCAGGGCGAAAGCTACACGCTCTACGCCATCGCCGGCGCACCCCGCGAGGCGTTCGCGGAATTACCCATGCCGCGAAAGACCGCCATTTTCGCGCCGACCTTCGACGGCCTCGGCCCCGTTCGTTCTGACGACATTCTGAAAGATCCACGCTATGGCGGGAGCGGGCCGCACTTCGGCATGCCGAAGGGTCACCTGCCGTTGCGCAGTTATTTGGCCGTGCCGGTCGTTTCGCGATCCGGCGAGGTGCTGGGCGGGCTCTTCTTCGGCCACCCTGAACCCGCGCGCTTCGATGAAACGGCGGAGCGCTTCGCCATCAGCATCGCCGCGCAGGCCGCCATCGCGATCGACTATGCGCGGCTCTACCAGGCCGCGCAGCAGGAAGTGGCGCGCCGCCGACGCGCTGAAGAGGAATTGCGCCTCGCCAACGAAGCCCTGCGGAAGCGCGTGCACGAGCGCACCGGACAACTTCGCTCATCCGACGCGCTGCTGCAGGCGCACATCGCCGGCGCGCACGAAACGAGCGAGCAATTCCGGCTGTTGGTGGACAGCGTCGTCGATTACGCGATCTATCTGTTGGATGTCGATGGGCGCGTGCGGACATGGAATTCCGGCGCCGCGCGCATCAAGGGTTACGCCGCAGATGAGATCATCGGGCAGCATTTCTCCCTCTTCTACACCCCGGAGGAGCGCGCGGCGGAAGTACCCAAGGCGGCCCTCGCCCGCGCGCTTGATGCTGGGCGCACGGAGATGCAGGGCTGGCGCATGCGCAAAGACGGCAGCCGCTTCTGGGCCAGCGTGGTCATCGATGTCGTGCGCGATGCGGCGGGCGACATCGTAGGCTTCGCGAAGGTGACGCGCGACATCACCGAGCAGCGCGCCGCCGCTGCGGCGCTGGAGCAAACGCGCGAAGCCCTGTTCCAGGCGCAGAAGATGGAATCCCTCGGCCAGCTCACCGGCGGCATCGCGCACGATTTCAACAATATCCTCGCCGGCATCATCGGCGCGATGCAGTTGCTGGAGCTGCGCGTCTCCTCCGGGCGCACCGAGGACGCCGGCCGCTACATCACCGCAGCGATCGAATCAGCCAATCGCGCCGCAGCGCTGATCTCGCGCCTGCTCGCCTTCGGCCGGCGCCAATCGCTCGATGTAAAACCCGTGGACGTCAACGCCGCGATCCATTCGTTCGAGCTCATCTTGCGTCGCACGACGAGCGAGAACATGGCCGTCTCGTTCGATCTCGCGCCCGATGCGCTGATCGCCATGACCGACGCGAACCAGCTTGAAAGCGCATTGCTCAATCTGGCGATCAACGCGCGCGACGCAATGCCCAACGGCGGCGCGCTGCGCATCGCCACGGCGCGCGCCAGCGTCGCCCAAGGTGCGAAACCCGATCTCGAAGCGGGCGCTTACGTGATGCTCACCGTCGCCGACACCGGCGCCGGCATGCCGCCCGACGTGCTGGCGCACGCCTTCGATCCGTTCTTCACAACCAAGCCCACCGGCGCCGGCACTGGCCTCGGTCTTTCCATGGTGCACGGCTTCGTGAAGCAAACCGGCGGCCACGCGGAAATCGAAAGCGCCGTAGGCGCCGGCACGAAAGTGCGCCTCTATCTGCCCCTGGCCAACATCGCGGAGACCACGCCCTTGCAGGAGAACGCCCAACCCCATCCCGGCAACGGCGAGGCCGTGCTTGTCGTGGAGGACGAGCCGCTCGTGCGCATGCTGATCGTGGATGTGCTCTCCGAGCTCGGCTACGCGATCTATGAAGCGCGTGACGCGCAGGCGGCGCTTACGGTGCTGGATTCCCCCAAGCGGCTCGATCTCATGGTGAGCGACGTGGGGTTGCCGGGCATGAACGGGCGCCAACTCGCCGACATCGCCCGCAAGCAGCGCCCGGAGCTCAAAATCCTGTTCCTCACCGGCTACGCCGAGCACGCCGCCGTACGCTCGGGCTTCCTGGAGACCGGCATGGATTTGATGACGAAACCCTTCGCCGTGGAGGCGCTTTCCGAGAAGATACGCGCCATGCTGAGCTGAAGCCGCACGCAAATCAGGCTTGGGGGAGGATTGCATGCTTAAATTCATCGGGATCGCAGCGCTTGTCGTCGTGCTGGCGATCGTCGGGTTGTTCGGTTTCGCGCTGACGCAGCCGGACACCTTCCATGTCGCGCGCAGCATCCGGATCGCCGCCCCCGCGGCGCGCATCTACGCCCATATTGATGATTTCCGCGCCTGGAACGCGTGGTCGCCCTACGAGCGGCTCGATCCGGCGATGCAGCGCGTCTATGGCGGCGCGAAGAAGGGTGTTGGCGCGCGTTACGCCTGGAGCGGCAACGACAAGGCCGGCCAAGGCCGCATGCAGATCGTCGACGCCGCCGCGCCGACCAAGCTCGTGGTGCGTCTGGAATTCGTGAAGCCGTTCCCCGCCAACAATATCGTGACGTTCGGCCTCGAAGAGAAGAGCGGCGAGACCACGGTCACCTGGTCGATGGATGGGCCGCAGCCGCTGATCGCGCGCGTGATGTGCCTGTTCATCGATATGGACGAGATGATCGGAAAGGATTTCTCCGTCGGCCTCGCCAATCTGAAGGCGATCAGCGAGAGCTAGCCGACGGGCGCCTCAGCGCCCGCGCGTCGCCACATGGTGCGTCACCCGGCTGGCCACGTTGAGCGCCAGCACGCCGACGGTGATGATCAGCGCGCCGGCCCAAGCCAGCGCTTTCCATTCGTCGTACGGGCTGGAGGCGTAGCGGTAGATCGCGATCGGCAGGCTCGCCATCGGCTTGCCGAGATCCAGCGACCAGTTCGAATTGCCGAGCGAGGTGAAGATCAGCGGCGCCGTCTCGCCGGAAATCCGCGCCACGGCGAGCAGAATGCCGGTGAGAATGCCGCCGAAAGCCGCCGGCAGCACCACGCGGCGGATCGTTTCATTATCCCGCGAACCGAGCGCAATCGCGCCGTCGCGGTATGCATCGGGCACCAAGCGGAGAATGTCTTCCGTGGTGCGCGCCACGACCGGCATGGCGATGAGCGCCAGCGCGATTGCCCCGGCCCAGGCAGAGAACCCGCCGAACGGCGCCACCGCGATCTGATACACGAACAAGCCGATCAGCACCGAGGGGGCCGACAGCAGGATGTCGTTCACGAAGCGCACGAGAGAGGCGAGTTTGCCGTTGCGCCCGATCTCCGAGAGATAAACGCCGACGAGCATACCCAGCGGCGCGCCGATGAGCGTGCCTAGGCCCGCCTGGATCAGCGTGCCGACGATCGCATTCGCGAGCCCCCCGCCCTGACCCGGCGTGGCCATCGAATGAAAGAACACGTTGCCGGAAAGCGCCCCGGCGCCGCGCTCGATCAGCATGTAGAGGATGAGCAGCAGCAGGACGAGGCCGATCAGCGCCGCCACCGTGCAGAGGCCGTTCATCACGGCGTCGCCGATGCGGCGGCGGTAATAGTTGGCGGACTTGGAGGTTTGCATCAGACCATGCGCTCCTGACGCAGAAGGATGCGCGCGAGCGCAAGCACGAAGAAGGAGACGACGAAGAGGATGAAGCCGAGCGCGAAGAGCGCGGCGAATTTAAGCGAGCCCTGCTCCGAGTCCGGAAACTCGTTCGCCACGATCGAGGCGATCGAGGCCGCCGGCGCGTAGAGGCTGTCGGGCAGGCGGTTGGCGTTGCCGATCACGAAGGTGACGGCCATCGTTTCGCCAAGCGCGCGGCCGAGGCCCAGGAACACGGCGCCAAAGAGGCTCGCGCGCGCCGCGGGCAGCACGATGTCGACCAGAACCTCCCAACGCGTGGCGCCCATCGCGTAGCCGCCGTCTTTCAGGATTTGCGGCGTCGTCAGCAGCACGTCGCGGGTGGCTGCGGCGATGAAGGGCAGGATCATGATCGCGAGCACGATGCCCGCGGTGAGCAGTCCGACGCCGAGCGGCGCCGCCTGGAATAGCACGCCGACGACCGGCAAACCGGAGAAATTCGTGGTCATCCATTCTTGGGGACCGCCCGGCGCGGACATGAATGGCGCCAGTACGAAGAAGCCCCACATGCCGTAGACGATGCTCGGCACCGCCGCGAGCAGTTCGATCGCTATACCCAGCGGCGCGCGCAACACGCGCGGACAAGTTTCGGTGAGAAAATAGGCGACGCCGAAGCCGATCGGCCAGGCGATCACGATCGCTATGGCGGAGGTCACGAGCGTGCCGACGATCGCCGGCAGCGCGCCATAGCGCTCCAACGGCGGGTTCCAGTCAGAACTCCAGATGAAGCTGGGGCCGAAGGCGGCGAATGCCTGCCAGCCGGCGTTGAACAAGATCAGAAGGATTGCGCTGAGCGTGATCAGCACGATCAGCCCGGCCACCGTCAGGAGCGCCTTGAACAGCACATCCTGTACTTGAGCGCCGCGCTGGGCCTCGAAAGTCGCCACGTTCGCCATCCCCCGCCCGCCTGTCTACTTTAGCGCCCCAACGTTCTTGCGCCTCGCGCCTGCATCGGCGCGGCGGCGCATCTTCGAGGAAGAAGGAGCCGGATGCTCGCGCACCCGGCTCCAATTCTCCGCCCGCTTTCGCGTGTCAGCTGCCCGACCACACGGCCTGACCATTGGCCTTCACGGTTTTCCACTTCGCACGCGCCTGGTTCTGCACCGCAGCAGGCACCATGATGTAGTGCAGCTGGTCGGCTGCCGGCGCGCCGTTCTTCCAGGCCCAATCGATGAACTTCATCACGTTGCGCGAACGCTCCGCATCCGACGGATTGAGCGGCAGCAGAATGTAGCTCGCGCTGACGATCGGCCAGTTGGCCGCGCCCGCCGTATTGATCATGCTGGCCGCCATGTTCGGCGCTTTCGCCCAATCGGCCGTCGCCGCGGACGCCGCGAACGCCGCCTGGCTGGGCTTCACGAACGCGCCCGAACGATTTTGCAGGATCGGCGTTTGCATGCCGTTTTCCGTCGCGTAGGCGTACTCGACGTAGCCGATGCCGCCGCGCGTGTTGCGCACCGCGCCCGCAACGCCGGCGTTGCCCGGCGCGCCGATACCCGTCTTCCAGGCGACCGAGTTGCCGGCGCCGATCGTGGTGGAGAATTTCAAATCCACCGAAGCGAGATAGGTGGTGACCATATTGGTCGTGCCCGAGCTGTCGGCGCGGTAGGCCGGCGCGATCGGCACCGCGGGAAGATTGACGCCCGGGTTGAGCGCTTTGATCTTCGCGTCGTTCCACATCTTGATGCTGCCCAGATACATCTGAGCGACCACCGGACCGGTGAGCTTCAGGTTATTGCCGTCCACGCCGGGGATGTTCACCGCGAACACCGCGGCGCCGATCACGGCGGGGAATTGCAGCAATTGCTGGCTGGAGAGACGCTCCGGCGCGACCGGCGTATCGGAAGCGCCGAAATCGACCGTGCGGTTGACGATCTGGGTGACGCCGGCGCCCGAGCCCACGCCTTGATAGTTCAGCTTATCGCCGCCGGCGGCCCCATAGAGCTCGCCCCAGCGGGTGTAGATCGGTTGCGGGAAGGTCGCACCCGCGCCGGTGATGTCGTCGGCGTGCGCCGCGCCCGCGGAAACGGCGACGGTGACAGCGGCGATGACCGCGGCGGCCGCCTTGCGCAGGGCGCTCAAATTCTTTGCTGACATGGAAGTCTCCTCGACCCTCGCGGGTCTTTCGGTTCGTCCACAGGGCTAGCTAGCGGCCCTGCATGACACTCACGTGACAGACCGGCGGAGCGCGCGCCCCGCCGGCCGCCGCTTGCCTTAGAAGTCTAACTGCGTGCGCAGCGACATCGCCTTCACGTCGCCGTCGAAGCCTTGCGCCACGCCGGCGAGGCTCGAACGGCTGACGTTGAAGTCCGATTAGTTGAGCTGGAACTTCACGTAAGCGATCGGCTTCCAGGTGACCCCGGCGATGTAGCCCTGCTGATAACCGCCATAGGTGGCGTCATCCTTCAGGTCCAGGAAGTCGTAGCGAAGCTGCAGCATGATATGGCCAATGCCGCCGTCCGACCCGAGCGTGCGCAGCGGGGTGACGCTGCCCCACGAGCCATCAGCCGCTCCGTAGTTGCGGCCTTCGCCCGTCGGCGACCAGTAGATTTCGGCGTAACCGCCCTGGAAGT
>JBFWWB010000057.1:0-17069 GCA_050246435.1 Hyphomonadaceae bacterium | reverse complement strand
CTTCGACCATGCCCAGCTCGAGGACGACCACAAGCCGCGGGTGCTGTCCTTCCAGGCCGGCATCGGCGATTTGTGGAAAGCCGAACTGCCCGACGCCGTTCTCTGAGCGGCTAGGCGCATCTCTGCACAGCGGGAGGGACGGTTCACGCCGTCCCTCTTTTTGTGTGACCGCCTCTTTTTAGATCATAAGCGCATTTCGCCGCCGAGCGCGTCTGGCGCGGCGGCCCGCGCTGGCGCACACTCCGGCGGCGACAATGGGGACGCGCATGGATGACGAAGCTTTGGCGGCGTATGCCGATGCGGTTTCCGCCGCGATCGGCCTGCCGATCCCGCCTGAGTATCGCGCGAACGTGATCGCCAATCTCAAGATCATACTGAACCAAAGCGCGCCGCTGATGGCGCTCACCTTCGCCGATACGGAAGAATCAGCGCCGGTATTCCGCGCATGAGCGGTCTCGCCGGCCTGGGCGCCGCGGAAGCGGCGGCGCTGGTGCGTGCGCGCAAGGCGAGCGCGGTGGACATCGCGCAGGCCGCTCTCGCCCGCATCGCCGCGCGCGACGGCGATCTCAATTGCTGCACAGCGGTGCTGGAGGCGCAGGCCCTGGCCGCGGCCGCCGCAATCGATGCGCGCATCGCGCGGGGCGAAGATGTAGGTCCGCTCGCCGGGGCGCCCTTCGTCGCCAAGAACCTGTTCGACGTCGCGGGCGTGACCACTTTGGCCGGCGCGCGCCAGCGCCGCGATGCGCCGCCCGCTGCGCATGACGCCGCCGCCGTCGCCAAGCTGCGCGCCGCCGGCGGCGTGCTAATCGCGCTCACCAACATGGACGAATACGCCTACGGCTTCGTCACCGAGAACGAATTCTTCGGCCCCACGCGCAATCCGCGCGACCCAAGCCGCTTGGCCGGCGGCTCCTCCGGCGGGGCTGCGGCGGCCGTGGCCGCTGGCATGGCGCCGCTCAGCATCGGTTCCGACACGAACGGTTCGATCCGCGTGCCGGCTTCGTTTTGCGGCGTGTTCGGGCTGAAGCCCACATTCGGCCGCCTCTCGCGCACCGGGGCGTTTCCCTTCGTCGCCAGTCTCGATCACGTAGGGCCAATGGCGCGCAGCGTCGGCGATCTCGCCTTGGCGTACGACGCGATGCAGGGCTACGACGCAAGCGATCCGGTTTGCGTCGATCGCGCGATCGAGCCGGTGTCCAATGCGCTGGCGCCGCAAAAGCTGCGCATCGGCGTGCTCGATGGGTGGTTCCGCGCCTCCGCCGAGGCTGGCGTCAACGAAGCGGTGGACGCCGCCGCCGAAACGCTCGGCGCAAAGGCGCGCGTGACGATCGAGGACGCCGCGATCGCGCGCGCCGCGGCGTTCGCGATCACCGCAGCCGAAGGCGCAAACCTGCATCTCGAAAATCTGCGCCGCCAACCGCACGCCTACGACGTCGCCACGCGGGACCGCTTCCTCGCCGGCGCGTTGCTGCCGGCGGCGTTGGTGCTGCAGGCGCAGCGCTTCCGGCGCGGTTATCAGGCGCGCGTGAATGCGCTCTTCGCCGAATATGACATCCTGCTCGCGCCGGCGGCGCCCTGCCCGGCGCTGCCCGTCGGCCAACGCATGATCACCGTGGGAGGGGTCGAAGTGCTCGCGCGCGCCAATGTCGGAATCTACACCCAGCCGCTGAGTTTCATCGGCTTGCCCATCGTCGTCGCGCCGATCGTGCGGCCCGGCGCGTTGCCGATCGGCGTGCAGATCGTCGCCGCGCCTTGGAACGAGCGCGCGGCATTCCAGGCCGCAGCCATACTGGAGCGCGCGGGCCTTGCTGCGGCGCCGGTCGCGCCATGATCGTCAACGCCCCCGGCCCGCATGCCGAGCTAACCGCCGCGTTCGAAGGCTATGAAGCAGCCCTCATGGCGAACGACATCGAAAAGCTCGACGGCTTCTTCTGGCGCTCTGCGTTCACGGTGCGTTACGGCCAGGGCGAAAATCTCTACGGCTACGAGGCGATCGCCGCCTTTCGCCGCGCGCGCCCCGGCGGCGCCCCACCGCGCACATTGACGCGCACCGAGATCGTAACCTTTGGCGACGATTTCGGTTTCGCCCACACGGAATATCGCCGCGCCAATTCGGAAGCGGTGGGGCGTCAATCGCAAACCTGGGCGCGCTTCCCCGAAGGCTGGCGCGTCGTCGCCGCCCACGTCTCGCTGATGACGCCCTAAGCCCACGCGCTATAGTTTCGCCCGAAGGTCACTCGCCCATGCGCCACACCCTCGCCGCCACGCCGGAAACCGTGCGCTTCGGCATGTTCGATGCGGCGTTTCCCCCCGTGCTCACCGTGCGCTCGGGCGATAGTGTCGAGATCGAATGCGTTTCCGGCGGCGTGGAGGTGATGCCGCCGCCCGGTTCCCCCTTCACGATACCGCCCGCGCTGCAGGCGATCCATGACGCGAAGCTCGAGCGCATGGGCCCGCATATCCTGACCGGCCCCATCGCCATCGAGGGCGCAGAACCTGGCGACCGGCTGGAGGTGCGCATCGAGGCGGTGACGCCCAACAACGATTGGGGCTATTGCGCCGTGCGTCCGCTCGCCGGTGCGCTGCCCGATCTCTTCCCCCAACGCGTCGTCAGCCATATCGCGGTGGACCGTGCGCGCGGCGAATGCACACCCGATTGGGGGCCGACGCTGCCGTTGCGGCCCTTCTTCGGCACAATGGGCGTAGCGCCGCCGCCGGCGCACGGGCGGCTGTCCAGCCGTGAGCCGCGCGAGCACGGCGGCAATATCGACAACAAGGAACTAGGCGCCGGCGGCGTGCTCTATCTGCCGGTGTGGACGCATGGAGCCAATTTCTCGGTGGGCGACGGCCACGGCCGCCAGGGCGACGGCGAGGTGTGCGTCAATGCGCTGGAGATGGGCCTCACCGGCGTCTTCAGTTTCGTGCTGCACAAGCGTTTGGGCGCAGAACGGCCCTGGCCGCAGGCCGAAACCGCGACGCACCACATCACCATGGGCTTTCACGAAGATCTCGATCAGGCGATGCGCCTCGCGCTCATCCGCATGATCGATTTCATCACCGCACGCAGCAATCTTTCGCGCGTGCACGCCTACCAATTCTGCTCTCTCGCGGTGGATTTCCGCGTGACGCAGGTGGTTAACGGCGAGAAAGGCGTACACGCCATGCTCGAAAAAGGCGTGCTGTTCTGACCGCGCGGCGAAGCGCGCCTAAACCCAGCGCCGCACGGCGTCGGCCGTGTCGGATGGATTTGTGTTGAAGCACAGCTTGGTTGACGCCGGCGCATGGCGATGGATGACGTTGATCAGCTTCTCGAACAGCAAAAAATAAGGTGGAACGATCCGCAACCCCGCGCCGATCATGATGCAATCATATGCGCCGGCCGCGAGCGTGTTCGTGAGCACCGCCTCGGCGGTCGCGCCGGCATCGACATAGAGCGACGTTGCGCTGTAGCCCGCCGCTTCCAAGTTCGCGCGATCACCCTCCACGGCGGCGCGAACCTTCTCCGCCGTAAGCCCGGGGATCGGGGATTTTGAATAATCGACGATTTCCGGCTCCAGCCCCAGCAGCAGCACGCGCGTTTTCGTGGCCATGACTTCCTCCCTGCGGCGCGGAGAACGGCCGCCGCCATCGTCTGGGAGTGTATGCATTCGCGGCGCGTGCGGCGAGACACTGGCGGAGACGGAGGGATTCGAACCCTCGATACCCTGTTCGAGTATAACGCCTTAGCAAGGCGCCGCCTTCAGCCGCTCGGCCACGTCTCCGCAAGGCGCGGTTGGACTTAGCCGCTGCGGCGCAGGCGAACAAGATCGCAGGCGCGCTCGGCGCGCGCCCACGCCGGCTCAGTGGCGCGTCAGCCACTCGCGCGCGGCCTTCTGGGCCTGCGCGATGTCCGCCGAGGTCATCTGGTCGGCCAGTTCCTTGCGGCACGCCTTGGCGGCTTCCGACCCGCGCACGGCGGCCAGATTGAACCACTTGTGGGCTTCCACATAATCGACCGCCCCGCCCTGGCCCGTCGAATAGACGAGGCCGAGCTTGTAGAGATCATCCGCCATGGCGCCGATTTGGGCCGCCTGATGGAATTGCGCGATTTCCACGTCCGTAAAAGCCATAACCCTTGTCTCCCGCGGCCTTTCTGGCCGTCTCAGGCGTATTCCGCCGCTGTCACACCCCATGGCGACGCAATTCTCGCGCCGCACGGGAAGAATTGACCGGGAGAATTTTAAATAGGGTTAAGTCGAAACAGGCATAACCAAGTTTATTCCTAAACTGGTTTAAACTCCCCGAAGAATTGTTTACCCTTTTGCTTGGGCGTCCGCCGCCGCGGCCACGCTGCCCGCCGTCTGGCCAAAGAGGATCCGGCGCTGATCGGCGGCTTCCTTATCGCCTAGCTGCGGCTGGTTTTTCCGCAAATCTTCACCCACCGCGAGGCCGCGGATCACGGCCGGGCGGGCCGCGATGCGGTCGCGCCATGGGGCGACGCGCGGGAATGCATCGAGAATTTCCGGGATCAACCGCACCGCCGCCAGCACCCACGGAAAGCTCAGCATGTCGGCGATGGAATAGTCGCCGGCCAGGTAATCGCGATCGCCCAGGCGTCGCTCCATCACGCCCAACAGGCGGTTCAGTTCATTGGTGAAGCGATTGGCGGCGTAGCTGAGCTGGGCCGGATCGTCGACCATCGCCTTCGCGTAATTGCGGAAATGGTTGGCCTGCCCGGCGACGGGCCCGAGATTGGCCATCTGCCAGAACACCCACTGGTCCGTCTCGACGCGGCCACGCTCGTCGCGCGGATAAAAGCGCCCGGTTTTGCGCCCGAGATATTGCAGGATCGCACCCGACTCGAACACGGAGATCGACTCGCCGTCCGGCCCTTCGGGATCGACGATCGCCGGCATCCTGTTGTTCGGGCTGAGTGTGAGAAAATCCGGCTTGAACTGATCGCCTGCCCCGATATTCACCGGCACGACCGTGTAGGGGAGCCCCATTTCCTCAAGCGCGATCGACACCTTCCAGCCGTTCGGCGTCGGCCAATAATGAAGCTCCACCGGCTGCGGCATGGCGATCTCCCTCTTC
Source organism: Hyphomonadaceae bacterium (assembly GCA_050246435.1). GTDB lineage: Bacteria > Pseudomonadota > Alphaproteobacteria > Caulobacterales > Aquidulcibacteraceae > JAKFWI01. Next base: position 11,996 of record JBFWWB010000057.1, on the reverse strand, counting down.
GCGCCACGCTCACATAGGCGTCGCGAACCCTGCGCCAAGCCCGTCGGCCTGGCGATTTTGCACACAGAAACGTCATGTCGTTGTCGCAATTCAATCGGCAGAGATCGGCGTATCTTATTGAATAATATAGCATATCTTTCACAAAGAGCCGCCCCGGCCAACTGCGCTGCGCGCTGGCCGCGCCCGCCGTCCCGCCCACAATCCTGCGCAACGGAAGGGCGGCGCATGATCCTTACGCCCGGCATGGTCACGGTTGGCGGCGAGCGCGCGGTGCGCATGACGGCGGCGGAAGAAGCCGCCGCCCCGAAGGCGCCGCTTTCGCAGACCGTGTCTCCGCCCAGCGCCGTCGGCCCTTATGTCACCCGCCTCTCCTACAGCTGGCGGCTGGGAGACGAGCCGCTCGGCAAAGGCTGAAGCGCCCGCGCCCCGTTTCGGCCCCAGGTCTTAACGGCTCGGCAAACCTTCTTCGTTAATCCTGAAAGCTAGGGTGCGCCCGAGGTTGCGGCGCGAGGGTTCGGAGAGCGTCATGCTCGTGTTTCTTTGGATGTGCGTCGCCACGTCAGCGTTCTTCCCGCACGGCGATCGCGTCGTGAGCTATTACACCGCCGCGGTGGAAGACTATTTCGACACGATGCTGGGCGAGCCGGCGCGGCCCGCAGGGTTGCCGCGCGCCCTCTAGTCGACGCCGAGGCGCTTCTTCAGCAGTTCGTTCACGGCGGCGGGGTTGGCCTTGCCGCCCGTGGCTTTCATCACCTGGCCGACCCACCAGCCGAACGCCTTCGGTTTGGTTTTCACCTCCTCGACCTTGTCGGGATTGGCCGCCATCAGCGCCTGGATCGCCTGCTCGATAGCGCCCGTATCCGTCACTTGACGCAGACCTTCGCGTTCCACGATTTCGCCCGGCGCATCGCCCGTTTCGAGCATGCGGACAAACACATCCTTGGCGATCTTGCCGTTGATCACGCCATCCTTGATCAGATCGATCAGCGCGCCGAGCTGTGCTGCCGAAACCGGGCTTTGCGCCAGTTCCAGGCCTTGGCGGTTGAGCGCGCCGAATAGATCCTGGCTCACCCAGTTCGCCGCCTGCTTGGCGTCGCGCCCTTTCGCCACCGCCTCGAAATAGGCCGCCGCCTCGCTGTCGGCGGAAAGCACGCCCGCATCGTAGACCGATAATCCGTACACGGACATGAAGCGCGTGCGCTTGGCGTCCGGCAGTTCGGGCAGGCTCTTGCGGATTTCCTCCACCCAGTCCGCGTCCAGTTCCAGCGGCAGCAGATCGGGATCGGGGAAATAGCGGTAATCCGGCGCGTCCTCCTTCGAGCGCAAAGCGCGGGTCTCGCCTGTCTTCATGTCGAACAGGCGCGTCTCCTGAGCGATCTTGCCGCCGGCCTCGAGGATTTCGATTTGCCGGCGCGCCTCGAATTCCGCGGCCTGCTGCACATAGCGCATCGAGTTGACGTTCTTGATCTCGCAGCGCGTGCCGAAGCCCTCGCCCGGCCGGCGCACGGAGACGTTCACGTCCGCGCGCATGGAGCCTTCCTCCATGTTGCCATCGCAGGTGCCGAGCGCGCGCAGGATGGCGCGCAGCTTCTTCAGATAGGCCGCGGCTTCCGAAGGCGAGCGGATATCGGGCCGGGAGACGATCTCCATCAGCGCCACGCCCGCGCGGTTCAGATCGACATATGTCTCGCTGGGCGACAGATCGTGGATCGATTTGCCCGCGTCCTGCTCGAGATGGATGCGTTCGATGCGAACAGTCACGGGCGCGCCGTCCTCGCCGTCGATCTCGATCTCGCCTTCGCCGACGATCGGGTCCTTGTACTGGCTGATCTGATAGCCGGAGGGCAGATCGGGATAGAAATAATTCTTCCTGTCGAACCGCGACCAGAGATGGATTTCCGCGTTGAGGCCCAGCCCGGTGCGCACCGCCTGCTCCACGCATTTGCGGTTGATCACCGGCAGCATGCCCGGCATCGCCGCATCGACGAGGCTCACATGCGCGTTAGGCTCCGCCCCGAACGCGGCGGAAGCGCCGGAGAAAAGCTTCGCATTGGAGGTCACTTGCGCGTGCACCTCCATGCCGATCACGATTTCCCATTGCCCCTGCGCGCCGGCGACGAGCTGATCGGGGCGGGCTGTGCGGACGTCCAGTTCGGTCATGGCCGCTTGATGTAGGGGGTTGGGGACGGCAAGGCTAGCGCAGCGCCGCCGAGGGCGGGCCGAAAACGGTGAACCCCGCCCAAAAATAGGGATCGGCGAACCCTTCCTGCCCGCTCGCGGCCAGGAATGCGCGGCGCAGCGCGTATTCGGGCCGTGGTTCGCTTTGCAGCGCGCGGGCGAACGCCGTCATCAGCGCGCCGGTGGAGGCGTCGTTCACGTTCCACTGGCTCATCACCACCTGCCCCGCCCCGGCGTACAGCCACGAACGTGCGAGGCCGAACACGCCGTTCGGAAAATTCTTCCCCAGCCCCGTCTGGCAGGCGCTCATCACCACCAGCGGCCGCTTGGCGCGCAAATCGAGGCCGGCGATCTGGCGCGCGGTGATGTAGCCGCCGGCAAGCGCCAGCACACTGCCGTCCTGCGGGTTTTCGCCATCGGCCAGGCCATGCGTCGCGAAATGCAGATAGGACGCGCCGGCGGCGGCGTGCAGCACCGCGGGCTTGGTGGCTTCCGCGCCGAGAAGCAGGCTCGCGCGCGGGAAGCTTGCGGCCACGGCGCGCGCCTCATCCGCTGCGCGCGGCAGATCGCTAGGGGCGCCGAACGCGGGATGGGGCGCGTAGCGCGGATTGCCGACGACGAGCGCTGCCCCACTGACCACGTCCGCCAGCCGGAACGGCGCCACGCGCAGTAGATCGTTCACGTCCGTCAGCTGCACGATCGCCGTCTTGAGGCCGAGCGGCGCGCCGCCGGCGTCGATCGCGGCGAACGGAAAATCGCTGAGCGATCCAATCGGCAGGATCAGCAGCCGCTCATAGCGCGAGACATCGCCCAGCGCCGGGGGCAGCACGTAGCGCGCCGCTTCCGCCAGCGCCGCGCGCCAGGCCGCGGGGTTCGGCGCGGGCCCATCCAGGAAGCCGCGCAGATAGCGCCCTGAGGCGTGCGCGGCGGCGGCCTGCGGCGCGCCCGGCGCATCCGCCTCGCCTGGGTGACCAGCGACGACGAACTCATCTGTTGGCGCCGCAGCATGCGCAACGAGGCCGCCCGCATCCAAAAGCCAGATGCAACGCTGTTGGCGCACCGGATCGGCCGCGTAGATCAGCGCCGCCGTGCGCGCCCCGCCCAGCGCGCGCAGCCGCGCGGCCACCTCCGCGCCGCCGGGCGCTGCGCCCGGAACCGTCGCCGGCGGCATGAACTCGCCGAAGCGGAATTTCACGATCATGCCGGCCGCCAGCCGGCGGTGGGCGCCGAGCGCGGCTTTCAACTCCGCCTCGGGATCGCGCGAAAGCGCCACGGAATCGCACGAGCCGCGGTCGATCGTGCGCACCGATCCGGGATCGGCATAGCTACGCAGTTGCGCGTGCGCGGGTGTACCCAGCGCCGTCAGCGCCGCCGCCGCGCACAGCGCCGCCTGCAGCGCACGCCGCATCAGAACAGCAAGTGCGCGTCAGTGCACATCTCAAACGGCCCTCTGCCGCCGCCTTGAGACCATTCCCCAACGATGCATTTGCCGTTGGCGTCGTATTTGCCGTCATACTGGACGCTGTGGGTCTGCCCGCCTGAGCCGTCATACGTCTTGGTGAAATGCACGCCGCCGTCGCCCGCCACGTTCCCGCGGATATTCGCCGTCAAGAACAGCACGCTGCCGTCGCCGAACGTCGCCGGCTCCACCGTCGCGCCGGTGAACGCGCCGGCGCCCGAAAGCCGCGCCTGAAACTCGACAGTCTCTTCGCGGCCCGCATAGCCGTAGAACCCGCTCCAGGTTCCCGCGATCGGCGCCCGGCTCTGCGCTTCGCCCGCCGGCGCCGCAGCCAACGCCGCGAGCGCCGCGCACGCCGCCATCAACTTGCGCATGGTCTTCCTCCCACCGTATCGGCGCCTGGAATGCGCGCCGTTTTCGTTTATTCCGCAGCGACCCGCGCCGGATCGGTTGCAGCGGAAGGCGCCGTCCAGCGCAGCTTCGGCTGGCGGGCTGCGCGCGTCTCATCGAGCCGGCGGACCGGCGCCGATTGCGGCGCAGCCTTGAAGAAGGCCGCATCGCCGGCCTTGGCGCGCAGCGCCAGGGCGATCAGCGCGTCGGCGAAGCGGTCCAGTTCGGCCTTCGATTCCGTCTCGGTCGGTTCGATCAGCATCGCGCCATGCACGACGAGCGGAAAATACATCGTCATCGGATGATACCCCTCATCGATCAGCGCTTTGGCGATATCCGCCGTTTCGATGCCGGCGCCTTCCAAGAAGGTATCGTCGAACAGCGCTTCATGCATGCACGGCCAATGTTCGTCCTTGGGGCCGCCGAACGGCGCGGAGAGATAGGGCTTGAGGCGCGCCAGCAGATAGTTCGCATTGAGCACGGCATCCTCGGCCACTTGGCGAAGCCCGTCGCTCCCGTGGCTCATCATGTAGGCCAGCGCCCGCACATACATGCCCATCTGCCCATGGAACGCGCACAGCCGGCCGAACGCCTTGCTCTCCTCGGCATGCTCGACGAGCGCCAGATCGTGCTCGCGCTGGACGACGTAGGGCGCGGGCGCGAACGCCGCCAGCGCCGCGGAGAACACCACCGGGCCCGCCCCCGGCCCGCCACCGCCATGCGGTGTGGAAAAGGTTTTGTGCAAGTTGATATGCATCGCATCGACGCCGAGATCGCCCGGACGCACGCGCCCGACGATGGCGTTGTAGTTCGCGCCGTCGCAATAAAAGAAGCCGCCCGCTTCGTGCACGAGATCGGCGATCTGCTTCACCTCGCGCTCGAACAGGCCGCAGGTGTTCGGATTGGTGAGCATGATGGCCGCCACATCCGGCCCCAGCCGCTCGCGCAACGCCTCGATGTGCACGCGCCCGTCCGGCGCGGCGGGAATTTCCTCCACCACGAATCCGGCGGCGGCCGCCGTCGCCGGATTGGTCCCGTGCGAAGATGATGGCGCCAGCACGCGCTTGCGCGTTTCGCCCTCGCCGCGCGCTTCGAGCGCCGCGCGGATCGCCAGCATGCCGCACAACTCGCCATGCGCGCCCGCCTTCGGCGACAGCGCCACCGCGGAGAGCCCAGTGAGTTCCAGCAGCCAGCGCGAAAGCTCCTGCATCAGCGCCAACGCGCCCTGCACAGTGGAGAAGGGCTGCAGCGGATGGATATCGCCGATGCCGGGCATCCGCGCGACCTTCTCGTTGAGCCGCGGATTGTGCTTCATCGTGCACGATCCCAGCGGAAAGAGGCCCAGATCGATTGCGTAATTGCGCTGCGAGAGGCGCACATAATGGCGCATCGCCTCGGGTTCGCTGAGCCCCGGCAGATCGAGCGGCGCCTTGCGTTTGAGCCCGCCCAAGCGGTCGGGCATTCCCTTCGGCTCGGGCAGATCCACGCCGGTGCGCGCGCCACCGGCGATCTCGAACAGCAGCGGTTCGGCTTGCAGCAATCCCTTGGAGCCGGAAATCGTCTGGTTCATGAGAGCGCCTCCTTGAGCGCCTTCGCATAGGCTTTGACGTCGTCGTCGGTGTTGGTTTCGGTGGCGCAGACGAGGAGCACGTCCTCCATCTTCGCCTTGCGCGCGCCCGCGGGGTTGAGCCGCGCATAGGCGACGCCGCCCAGCACGCCGCGGCGGGCCAGCGATTCCACCACATCGTCGGCGCGGCGCGGCACGCGCAGCGCGAACTCGTTGAAGAAACGTGGCGACAGCACCTTCGCACCGCCGACGCCGTCCAGCGCATCGGCCAGCGCGCAGGTTTTCTCGTGATTGAGCCGCGCGAGCCGCTCCAATCCCTTTGCGCCGAGCAAGGTCATGTGCACCGTGAAGGCCTGCGCGCAGAGCCCGGAATTGGTGCAGATGTTGGAAGTCGCTTTCGCGCGGCGGATATGTTGCTCGCGCGTGGACAACGTCAGCACGAAGCCGCGCTGGCCGTCGGCGTCCACTGTTTCCCCCGCAAGCCGGCCCGGCATCTGGCGCACGAATTTTTCGCGCGTGGCGAAAAGCCCGACATAAGGTCCGCCGAAGGAAAGCGGCACGCCGATCGATTGGCCTTCGCCCACCACGATATCCGCTCCCATCGCACCGGGCGGCTCCACGATGCCGAGTGAGACGGCTTCCGTGAACACCGCGATCAGCAGCGCGCCCTTGGCGTGGCACGCTTCCGCGATCGGACGCAGATCGGTGACCACGCCGAACACGTTCGGCGATTGCACGATCACGGCGGCCACGTCGCCGTCCAGCAGCTTCAGCACATCCGTCTCGCCGTCGATTGCGGGGGGCGCATCGAGCAGCGTCACGCCGCCGGCGCCAGCCATCGTGCGCGTGGTTTCAGCGTAATGCGGATGCAAACCGCCTGACATCGCCACCCGCGAGCGCTTCGTCACGCGCGCCGCCATAAGGGCCGCCTCCGCGCACGCGGTGGAGCCGTCATACATGGAGGCGTTGGCGACCTCCATGCCGGTGAGCATCGCGACCTGTGTCTGGAATTCGAAGATCGATTGCAGCGTGCCCTGCGCAATCTCAGGCTGATAGGGCGTGTAGGCGGTGAGGAATTCCGAGCGCTGGATGATGTAATCCACCGTCGCCGGAATGTGGTGGCGATAGGCGCCGGCGCCGATGAAGAAGGGCCCTTGCGCAGGCGAGCGGCTCTTTGCGGCGAACGCGGCCATCGCGCGCTCCACCTCGATCTCGCCTTGCGCGCGCGGCAGATCGACGAGGCCGTCGCGGCGTGCTTCGGCCGGCACATCGATGAACAGATCGTCGATCGATTTCGCGCCGATGACGCCGAGCATCACGCGGCGATCTTCGTGTGTGAGCGGAAGATAACGCATCGCCTAGAGGCTCCTCACATAATCGTCGTACTGGGTCTTATCCATAAGCGCAGCAAGTTCGCCCTTGTCAGACAGCTTTACCTTTACGATCCATCCATCGCCTTCCGGCGTTTCGTTCACGCGCTCGGGATTGGCGGCCAAAGTCTCGTTCACCGCCACGACGGCGCCGGAAACCGGCGCGAACACGTCGGAAGCGGCCTTCGCAGATTCCACCACCGCCATCTCGCCGTCCTTCCGCACCGCGCGGCCCGGCTCCGGCAGCTCGACATAGACGATGTCGCCCAATTGCTCGGCCGCGTACGCGGAGATGCCGCAGACGGCGACGTCGCCCTCCACGCGCACCCATTCGTGCTCCCGTGTATATTTGACGCTCACGGCTGGTCCCCCTTGAAGTAGCGATGCGGTGTGAATGGCAGACGCACGATCTCTCCCGCGCGCGGCTGCCCGCGCACGATCAGCTCCACTGGCGTTCCGGGCGCTGCGAAGGCGGCCTCTACATAGCCCATCGAGATCGGCGCATTCAGCGTGGGTGAAAAGCCGCCGCTGGTGACGACGCCGATCCTTCTCCCGCCGCTTTGAATCTCCGTGCCGTCGCGCGCGGGCGCGCGGTCGCTTGGCCGGATGCCGACGCGCTTGCGCGCAGGGCCGTTCTTCAACTCTTCAAGGATGCGCGGCGCGCCCGGAAAATCCGCCGCCGCACGGCGGCTTTTCTGGATCGTCCAGGTGAGATCAGCCTCGATGGGCGAAATGGTTGCGTCCAATTCGTGGCCGTAGAGACAAAGACCCGCCTCCAGGCGCAGCGTATCGCGCGCGCCAAGGCCGACGGGCCTCACTTCCGGCTGCGCCAGCAGCCATTCCGCCAATTTTTCCGCGTGGCGCGGCTTCACCAGGATTTCGTAGCCGTCTTCGCCGGTATAACCGCTGCGGGTGACCACGCAGTCCTCGCCCAGCAGCTGCGCGCCGTCGCTGTGCATGAACGCGATTTCGCCGGCGCGCGCATCCAAGCGCGCAAGCACCGCCGCCGCTTTCGGCCCCTGCAGCGCCAGCAGCGAATAACCCGCCTCGTCGTAACGCAGCAGACGCGCCGCATCGCCGGCGGCTTCTTCCAGTAGCGTGAAGTCCTGTTCCTTCGTGCCGGCGTTGACGACGATATAGAGCGCGCCGGGCCCGCTGCCGGGGCGCGCGATCATCAGATCGTCCAGCACGCCGCCCTCTGCGTTGAGCAGCATCGTGTAGCGGATTTGCCCGGGCCGCAGCCCGGCGATATCCGCCGGGACAAGTTTTTCCACGAGCGCGGCGATCCGCCGATGGGCGTCTTCGCCGCCGGCTTCACGCAACATGAAAAAGCACGGGCCCATGTGGGACACGTCGAACAGGCCCGCATTCGCGCGCGTCCAGTTATGCTCGGCGATAAGCCCCTCATACTGCACGGGCATGTCATAGCCGGCGAACGGCGCGAACTTCGCGCCGAGGCGGCGATGCAGCGCATCGAGCGGCAGCTTTTTGAGGGGAGCTTCTTCGATCGGCACGCGGGATTCCGGCTCTTTGCGCACGGGCGAACCCGAAACGCCAAGCCCCCGCTGTCCCATGAGCCTGAGAGATTCACGGAAACCCGTGAGGGCGCTCCGCTTACTCCTTCGGCGGCCGCGTGCCCGCGGCGCTTTCCAGCGTGCTGCTTCTCCCGCGGTCCTTTTCCCTGAGCGTTTCCGGGGCGGTTGCGCCTTCGGGGCCAGGACCCTGTCGCCAGGAGCCCGATCTCTCCCGCGGGATCGCCCGCCTGCGGAAGCTCCGTAAGCGAACGCCGCCACCTTCAAGGGGGCCGCACGCGCTGTCAACGCGCCCGTCCAGATACTGACAAACAAGCAATCCCTGCCGCTTTCGCAGGCGAGTGCGGTTCACATCCGCTCGGGCGTTTCGATCCCCAGCAGGTCCAGGCACAGCTCCAACTGGCGCAAGGCCGCCTGCGCCAGCGCGAGCCGGCTTCCGCGCACGGCGGCGTCGCTCTCCTGCAGGATCGGACACTGGTCGTAGAAGGCCGAAAACGCCTGCGCCAGGGCATAGACATGCTCGGCCAGGAAGTGCGGCGCGCGACGGCTGGCGGCGGCCTCCAGCGCGCTCTCGAACGCGTCGAGCGCCAAGGTCAGCGTGCGCTCGGCCGGCGCGGCGATCGCGATGGGGCCGGCGGCAACGCCCTGCTCGGCGGCCTTGCGCAGGATCGATTTGATCCGCACGCAGGCATACAGAAGATAGGGCCCGGTCTTGCCCTCGAAGCGCACGAAGCGATCGAGATCGAACACGTAGGAGGTGCCGCGGAAGTTCACGAGATCGGCGAACTTGATCGCCGCCACCGCCACCTTGTGCGCCACGCCCTCGAATTCTTCCGCTGAGAAATCGGCGCCGATCTCGGCCTCGCACAGCCGCGCACGCGCCTTCTCTTTTGCCTCGCCGATCAGATCGTTGAGCTTCAGCACGCCGCCGGCGCGCGTCTTGAAAGGCTTGCCATCGGCGCCGTTCATCGTGCCGAAGCCGATGTGCTCCAGCCGCTCACGCGCGAAATAGCCGGCGCGATCGGCGGCGCGAAACACCTGCTCGAAATGATCACCCTGGCGCTGGTCCACCACATAGAGGATGCGGTCGGGCGTCAGCGTGCGCGCGCGATCGAGAATAGTGGCGAGGTCGGTCGTGCCGTACATCGCCGAACCTTCGGAGGAAACGACCAACAGCGGCGGCAGCTCACGTTTATCGCCCTCCTGCGCGACGCGCACGATGCGCGCGCCCTGATCGTCGACGAGCAGGCCCTTCGCTTCCAGATCGGCGACCATCTCAGGGATCAGCGGATCGCTGTCGCTTTCGCCCTTCCACAGATCGAACGCGATGCCCAGCGCCGCGAATTCGCGCTTCAGCGTGTCCATCGTCACCGCGCGCATGCGCTCCCAGATCGCGCGATACGCGGGTTCGCCCGCCTGCAGCCGCGCCGTAGCCTTACGCGCGCGGTCGCGGAATTCCGCGTCTTCGCGCGCCCGCACCGCCGCAACGGGATAGATCTCCTCCAGGAGATCCAGAGTGATCGCGCTGTGCGCTTGCTCCACCGCGCCGAAGCGATCCTCCAGCGACACGATCAGCAGCCCCATCTGGAAGCCCCAATCGCCGAAATGCGCGTCGCCCCACACCGTATCGCCGCGGAAGCGCAGCAGGCGCTTCAGGCTTTCCCCGATGATGCTGGAGCGCAGATGGCCGACATGCATCGCCTTGGCGACGTTTGGGCCGCCATAATCGATCACCACACGCTCGGCCGAGGTCCGCTCGCAGCCGGCGCGCGGGTCGTCCGCGATCGCCTGCGCCCGCTGGGCGAGCTTCGCATCGCGCACGTCTATATTGATGAAGCCGGGCCCGGCGACTTCTGCGCGCGCGATCCAATCAAGGTTGACGAGCGCTTCCACAACGGCGGCGGCGATCACACGCGGCTGCTTGCCCGCAGCTTTCGCCGCCGGCATCGCGCCGTTGCATTGGAACTGCGCCAGCTCCGGCCGATCTGACGGGCGCGCCTGCCCGAACGCGGGATCAAGCCCCGCGGCGGCGAACGCCGCGCCGAGGGCGCGGCTCAGATCGTGGACGAGCGCGGGCATGAGCGTTGGTCTAGTGAGCGGGGCGGCCCCCGCGCAACCGGTTTCCGCTTAGCTCGGCGCGCCCGCGTCGACGCGGAAGCGCTTGCCCTGCCGGTTGAAGTCCAGCTGCTGGGGCGTGAGGTCGAAGCCCACCAGGATTTCGAAATTCGTCCCGGAGGTGCCAGCCTCCGCGCGCGGGATCACGATGCGCTCGATGTGTTGGGCGCCGCCCACACGGTCCGCGCCAGGGGGAAACGTCACGTTCACGTCGAAATATTGCTTGGCGATGGGCGCGGTGTCGCGCCGGGCCACGGCCACCCAGTAGCGGTAGGTGTGAGAGGCTTCCGTCGCGGCGGGACCCTTGCCGAAAGCCATGTCGATATCGAGCGACATCACGATCGGCTCCGTCCCGCGGTAGCGGCAAAGCCCGTTCACGCCCTGAACCTCACCCGTATAGGCCACGCTGGCGAAGCGCTCGTCGCCGCCGGTGAAGATCACCTGCCGCGACGCGTCATAGAGCACGCCCATCAGCGGGCACGGCCCGACATTCGGATCGCTCTTGGCGTTGCGCCGCGGTTTGTCATTCCCGCCGGCGCACGCCGCCAGCGCCACGGCGACCGCCACCAGAGCGAAGCGCGCCAGCGCCGGCAGCCCGCCCCGGCGCGCTTTTGTCCGCGCTTGCCCTGCCATCATCGACCGCCTCTCTGGAAAACCGGGCGCAAAGCCTCTAATGCCGCGGGTGATACAGGCCCGCCCTCGCCGCCGCAATCGCGCCGGCCAGCCCTGAAGCCGCAGCGCAAAAGTCCATGCAATCCGACGCTTCGCCCGCCGCCGCCACGAACCGCCGCCCGCTGCAGGTGCTGGTGGCCGCCCCGCGGGGCTTTTGCGCGGGGGTGGACCGGGCGATCCTCATCGTTGAGGCGGCGATCGCGAAATGGGGCGCGCCGGTGTTCGTGCGCCACGAGATCGTCCACAACCGCCACGTCGTCAGCCGGCTGGAGAAGCTCGGCGCCGTCTTCGTGGAGGAACTGGACGAGTGCCCGACCGACCGCCCGGTCATCTTCTCGGCCCATGGCGTGCCGAAATCGGTGCCGGAGGCCGCCCGGACCCGCAACATGGTGTTCGTCGATGCGACGTGCCCGCTGGTCTCCAAGGTTCATAACGACGCTGTGCGCCACTGGAAGGCCGGCCGCGAGATCATTCTGATCGGCCATGCCGGCCACCCCGAAGTGGTGGGCACGATGGGCCAGCTGCCGCCCGGCGCAATTCTGCTGGTGGAGGACGCGCCCGGCGCGGAGGCCGTCGCGCCGAGGAACCCGCTGCATCTCGCTTACGTCACCCAGACCACGCTCTCGGTGGACGATACGGCGGCGATCGTGGCGGTTTTGCGCCGCCGCTTTCCCGGCATCGCCGGCCCGCACAAGGAAGACATCTGCTACGCC
>JBFWWB010000056.1:0-17167 GCA_050246435.1 Hyphomonadaceae bacterium | reverse complement strand
CTACCACGCCGCCTTCACCCACGAGCGCTTCTTCACGCACTTCATGAAGGACGTCGATCTCGGCGACGGGCGCGCGCCGATGGCGCGCGATGGCGCCGTGCCGCAATCCAACACGCGCCGGCCCGCGCCCACGCCGCTCGGCAACGGCCACGTCACCACCAACATGCCGTCGACCAACAACAGTTTCGGCGGCGACGGCGGCGGCCAGCGCCGCTATCTCGATAAATATTCTCAAGGCGGCATCGATGCGTTCCGCGCCGGCCTCGTCGCCAGGCACGGGATGGAGAAGGCCACGAAGATCGAGAACGGCGCGGGGAATTATCTCATCTTCCCGAACCTGTTGATCATCGACGGCTGGCGCGTGTTCCGCACCTTCTATCCCACGAGCCCCGATTACATGGAGATCAACGCCTGGGCCGCGCTGCCCAAGGAGGACCCGCCGGACCTGCGCAAGGCGCGTCTCGATTGGTATCTGGGCTTTCAGGGGCCCGGCGGCTTCGCCACGCCGGATGACGTGGAGGGGCTCGAAGGCTGCCAGATGGGCTTCTCCACCCACAAGGAGGTGGAGTGGTCCGACATTTCGCGCAGCATGAAGGGCAATACGAACGGGCCGAGCGAGTTGCAGATGCGGGTGTTCTGGCGCGAATGGAACGCCCGGATGAACGGCCAGAAGCACGCCGAAAGCACGCACGACTGATCTTACAATGAGCGCCGGCGCGCACGGGCGCGCCTGCGCATCGTGCGCGCACGGGCGAGAGGGCGATGCCGACAGCGACGGATCGTGAGCCAGCGGCGGCGGGCGGCAGCCTTTTCGCCATCGGTGATTTCGTGCGCCTGTGGATGGCGGGCTGCATCTCGAACGTCGTGCAGTGGCTCGAAATGCTGGTGGTGGCGCTGTACGTCTACCAGACCACGCATTCCGCGCTGCTGGTGGCGCTGACGGCGACTTGCCGCCTGGCGCCCTTCGCGTTCCTCGGCGCGGCTATCGGCGCGCTGGTCGACCGGTTCCAGCCGCGCACGATCCTGCGCTGCGTCGTCGGCGCGGCGATTGTCAGCTCGTCGACGATCGCAACTTTAGCCACGCTCGGCTGGCTGCAGGTGTGGATGCTGTGGCCGCTCATCTTCGTGAACGGGGTGATCACCGCGGCCGACCTGCCGATCCGCCGGCTGATGATGGGCGAGGTGGTGGGCGCCGCGCGTATGCGCCAGGCGATGGCTGTGGACGCCGCCACCAACAATCTTTCGCGCGTGGCCGGGCCGCTCGTGGGCGGCGTGCTGGCGGCGTCGATGGGCATGAGCGTGTTCTGGCTGAGTGCAGCGGCGCTGCTGGGGGTGTTCCTCACCGTGTCGAGCGTCAATCTGCGCACCACGCGCGCGCCGGCGGCGCTGCAGCGCTCCTATTTGGGCCAGATCGTCGGCGGCATGAAGCTGGTGAAGCAGGATACGGGTCTTGCCGGCGTCTTTGTCATCACCGCGATCTACAATCTTGTCGGCTGGCCCGCCGTCAGCATGGCCCCGGTGATCGCCAAGGGCGGTTTCGGGCTCACCGAAAGCCAAGTCGGCCTGATGGTCTCGCTCGACGGGATGGGCGCCTTCCTTGCCGCGCTGGCGCTGCGCCACTGGGCTCCGGCGGATAGCTACGGCCGCATCTTCTGCGCCAGCATGGTGTTCTACCTGGTGATGATGGTGGGCTTCGCCGCCAGCGCCAACCCGGCGATGGCCGGAATATTTCTGTTCGCGTCCGGCTTCGGCGGGGCGGGTTTCGCGGTGATGCAGGTGACCTTGATCTACCTGCTGAGTTCGCCGGAAACGCGCGGGCTGATTCTCGGCCTCTTGGCGACCTGCATCGGGCTTTCGCCGCTGGGCGTGCTCCATATCGGGGTGCTGGCGGAGATATTCGGCGCGCAGAAGGCGGTCATTATCATGGGCGTCGAAGGCCTGGTGCTGACGGCGCTGACGCTGAAGCTCTGGCGCGGCGTCGCCGGCGTGGGCCTGGCCCCGCAGAACACGCGCTAGCGCCGGCCGTTGCACCTTGCGCGATCACCAAAGTGTTTGACCGTAGCGGCCGTTCCGCGTTGTCCCCGCCGCCCGCCCGGTCCAGACTGGCGCCAGACGCCTCGCCAAGAGGCCGCGCAAATTGGATGGGGGAGAAATGGCTGAGCCGGCGCAAGGCGCGATAAGCATTCCGCTGCGCACCAAGATCATGTTCGCGTTGGGCTCGGCGGCGGAGAATGTCGCGCTCACCGGCGTCGGCAGCTTTGCGCTGTTCTTCTACAATCAGGTGCTGGGCATGCCCGCCACCATGGCGGGCATGGCGATCAGCCTCGGCATCCTGCTGGACGGTCTGGCCGATCCGCTGATCGGCTCCATCTCGGATCGCACGCGCGGCAAATGGGGCCGCCGCCACCCCTACATGTTCGCCGCCCCCATCCCGATCGCGATCTCCTTCATCGCCATCTTCAATCCGCCGGAAGCGCTTTCCGGGATTTGGCTGTTCGCCTGGTTCACGATTTTCTGCATCAGCCTGCGCGTGTGCATGGCCGTGTACCATACGCCCCACCTGGCGCTGGCCGGCGAGATGAGCCGCGATTTCGTGGAACGCAGCCGGCTGTTGAGCTGGAACGTGCTGTTCCAGCTGCTCAGCACCTCGATCACGACCTTCGCGGCGTACACGCTGTTCTTCCACAAAACGCCCGAATACCCGAAGGGCCTGCTGAACCCGGAGGCGTACAGTCCCTTCGGGTTCGTCTTGGCCGGTGTCACGCTCGTTCTGCTCTTCGCTTCGGCCTGGTTCACGCGCGACCGCATTCCCACGCTGCACAAGATCGCCGACGATCTGCCGAAATTCTCGCCCTTCGAATTCTTCAAGGATATCGGGGCGGCGATGTCGAACATGAATTACGTGTACCTGCTCGTCGGCTATTTCTTCATCAGCATGGCGAGCGGGCTCACTGTCGGCCTCGCGATTTATATCAACACGTATTTCTGGCAGCTGAGCTCTGAACAATTGCGCTGGTTCGCTCTGGGCTCGATCACCGGCTTTTATATCGGCTTTCTTATCACCCCGTGGTTTCATCGCCGCTTCGGCAAGCGCCTGGCCATGGCGATCTGCGTGTTCGGTCTCGCCGTGATCCCCGCCGTGCCCGTCGCGCTGGGGCTGATGGGCGTGCTGCCGCGCGGAAACGATCCACTCATCCTGCCGGTCCTGATCTTCGCGACCGGCCTCAATTCGATCGTGAGCTGCGGGATTTTCATCTCCACGGGATCGGCCCTGGGCGATATCGCCGATGAAAACGAGCTGCGTGTCGGGCGCAGGCAGGAGGGCGTCCTCTACGCGACGCGCACGCTGTTCGCGAAGATCGATCTCGCCGTCGGGCAGCTCCTGGCCGGCTTGGCGCTGGATATCGTGCATTTCCCGAAGAACGCCACGCCCGGCCATGTCGATTACGACATCATCACGCATCTGGCGTGGATCGGCGGCATCGTCGCCGTGGCGCCAGGACTGATCTCGGTGTTCTTCTACGCGCAGTACAAGATCGACCAGAAGACGTTCGAAGAGACGCGCCGCAAGCTCGCTGAGCGCCATCCGGCCCAAAGCAAGACTGAGGCGCCCGAACCGGCGACGGGCGGCGGCGCGTGATCGCGCGGCGTCTCGCGTAAATCCGTTGCGCGCCGCGCGGACGTTCGGGAATAGTGGCGGCCGGGAAGCACGAGGGCGTCATGGCGGAAACCGCAGACTATGAGTCGCTTGTGGTGGAGAATAACGGTCACGGCGCCTTTCGCGTCGCGCGCCGCGCTTATCACGATGAGGGCGTCTATCGCGACGAGATGGAGCGCATCTTCCGGCGCACATGGCTTTATCTCGGCCACGAGTCGGAACTGGCCCAGCCGGGATCGTTCCTCACGCGCCGCATCGCCAATCGCGCGCTCCTGTTCATACGCGGGATGGATGGGCAGATACGCGCCTTCTTCAATCTGTGCGCCCATCGCGGGGCGGAGCTCTGCGCCGAACGGCGCGGCCAGGCCCGCAGCTTCACCTGCATGTATCACGGCTGGGTGTTCGGCGCGGACGGCAAGCTCCTCGGGCGGCCGGGGGAAGCGCGCTATCCCAAGGAGATAAACGCCGATGGGTCGCTGAATCTGCCGGCCGTGCCGCGCCTGGAAGAGTATCGCGGCTTCTTTTTCGTGAATTTCGACCGTGCCGCCGAGCCGCTGGAGTCCTACCTAGGCAACGCGCGTGAATTCATCGATCTGGTGCTCGATCAATCGAAGGCGGGCATGCGCATCGTGCCGGGCGCGCATGAATATGTGATTCACGCGAATTGGAAGATGATGGCGGAGAACAGCGTTGACATCTATCACGGCCAATCCCTTCACCCGACCTATATCGAATATCTCACCAGCACGACCGGGGCGGTGAACCCGCTGGCGCGCGGGGGCGGCGTCTCCCGCGATTTGGGCGATGGCCACAGCGTCGTCGAATATTTCGGGCCCTGGGGCAGGCCCGTCGCGCAATGGATTCCGATGTGGGGCGAGGCGGCGAAATCGCGCGTCGAGGCGGCGCATCAGGAGTTGAAAACACGCATGAGCGCCGAGCGCGCCGATCGTATCGCGCTCAAGAGCCGCAATATGCTGGTGTTCCCGAATTTCGTCCTGAACGATATTGGCGCGGTGACGGTGCGCACCTTCCAGCCGGTCAGCGCGAACAGCATGATCGTGCACTCCTGGGCGCTCGCGCCCAAGGATGAGCCGGAGGATATGTTGGCCGTCCGGCTCGACAACTACCTCGAATTCCTGGGCCCTGCGGGTTTCGCCACGCCCGACGATATCGAGGCGCTCGAGTCCTGCCAGCGCGGCTATCGCGGCGCGCCGGAAGCCGAGTGGTCCGACATCTCCAAGGGGCTAGGCTTCGACGAGCAGGATTGGGAAGACGAAATCCAGATGCGCGGCTTTTGGAAACGCTGGCGCGCCCAGATGCGCCTGAACGGAGCGGCGCGATGAGCGCCGCCGCCGATCCCGCGCTGGCCGCGCAAGTGGAGCAATTCCTGTTCGCGGAAGCCGAGCTGCTCGATTCTTGGCGCCTGGAGGAATGGGTCGATCTCTTCACCGAGGACGGCGCCTATCTCGTGCCCAGCACCGATCTTCCCGAGGATGCGTCTCCGCGCAACAGCCTGTTCTACATCGCCGACAATCATCACCGCCTGCGCGAGCGCGCCAAGCGGCTGATGAAGAAGACGGCCTTCGCGGAGTTTCCCCACTCGCGCATGCGCCGGCTCATCTCCAACGTGCGCGTTTCCGCGCCGGCGGCGAACGAGGTTGCGGCAGTGTGCAATTTTAGCGCCGCGCGCACCGCGCACGGCCGCACGCTGACTTATGTGGGGCGGACGAAATACCGCTTGGCGCAGGAAGGCGGCGGCTTCCGCATCAAGGAGAAGCGCGTCTTCCTCGATCTTGACGGGCTGCGCGAGCATGGGCGGATCACCGCGCCGCTCTGAGGCGTTGCGGCGATCTGTCGAAGCGCGCGTGAGGCCATGTGCGCGTAAGAGCCTGCTTCGCATGGGTGGGATTCGGCATACATGGCGCGCGGCGGGCCTTTTGCTCGCGGTGATTGCGCTCGCCCTGCGCGTGGCTGTGCCCGCCGGCTTCATGCTGGCGAACGACGGCCACCACCGGCTGACGGTGACGCTCTGCTCCAGCATGGGGCCGGTCGAAGCTGTGCTCGATCTGGCGACGGGCAAGCTCGTTGCGCCGGATCATGCGCCGAAGCCTGGCGGCGGGGAAAAGAACAAGGCGCCGTGCGCGTTCGCGGCGCTGAACGCCCCGGCCGCTGGCGCACAGGGCGTTTCCATTGCTGCGCCACACGGTGCGGCGGTGCTCGCGCCGCGCACGCCACGCGCTGAGCGCCCGTCGCTGCAGCCCGCCGGCCCGCCGTTGCCCGCGCGCGGCCCGCCGCTTTTCGCCTGAACGCCTCCGCGTAGCGCGCCCATTTTCATTGCGGCGCAAGGGTTCACTATCGGCGCTCGCGCCGATCGATCAGGCGCATCCATCATGCAAAGCACGTTTCACGCAGCTCTCCTGGGCGCGCTCGCCCTTACGCCCGCCGCCTTCGCCGATCCGCGCGATGGAAGCATCGTCGTCACAGGCAAGGCGATCGATGTCGCCGCCATCCCTGCCGGCCAGTCCGCCACCGGCGTGACACGCGCGGCGTTCGAGAATTCGCCCGCCGCCCACATCGGCGACATCATCGCGCTGCAGCCGGGCGTGACTTACGCCTTCGGCAACGGTCCGCGCGACATTTCGATCTCGGTACGCGGCTCCAACGCGCGCAGCACGTTCGGCGTGCGCAACGTGCAGGTGTTCGAGGACGGATTCCCGGTGACGCAACCGGACGGCCTGGCCCGCACCGATCTGGTCGATCCTCACGCCTATGCCGCGATCGACGTCGCGCATGGGCCGTCCTCTGCGCTCTACGGCAATTACGCCACGGGCGGGGCGATCTTTTTCCGCACCCGCGCCGGGCGCGATCTCAATGGATTCGAGGTGAGCGCGGATGCGGGCTCCGACGGCTACGCCAACGTGTTCGCCGCGTTCGGCGGCGCCGGGGAGGCCAGCGACTACGCAGCCTTCGTTTCCTACGTCCGCGGCGACGGCTTCACCCAGCACACCGGTTATTCCACCATCACCGAGAACGCGCGCGCCACGCTCTCGCTCACGCCGCGCGACCGCCTGACGGTGAAGTTCATCAACAACGACATGCGGGCCGATCTCTCGATCCGGCTGTCGCTGAGCCAGTTCCTGGCCAATCCGCATCAGGCGGCCTGCGACGATCTTACGGGCGCCGCGTGCGCCTCTGTCAGCGTGTTCGCCAACGGCTTTAACGGCGCGCGTGTTTCGCTGAGCGCCGATCAGGCGGGCCTCAAGCGCGATGACCGGCGCACCATCGTGGGCGCCCGCTGGGAGCATGATTTCGACGCTGAAACGACGTGGCGCAGCCAACTCGTCTGGGACAACCGCGACATCAACCAACCCACCAGCGCTACCAGTGCTGTAGGCACATTTCCATCCTTCAACCTCATCAGCGACGTGACGAAGCGCGGCGCGAAAGCCACCCTGTTCGCCGGCGCGTTCGCCAACTACGAAGACATCAATTCCTATTCCTACAATCTGGCGCCCGGCGGCAATGCGGCGCTGGGCGGGCTTTCCACCGCGACGCTGGGCACGCATTTCAACGCCGGGGTGCGCGCGCGCGCCGAGATCACGCCCGATCCGCGCTGGACCTTGGCGTTCGGCGTCGGCGGCGAGCATACGCGGCTGAAGGCGACGCAGAGCGCCTACACGTATCCCGCGGCCGCAGCGCCGGCGATCTCGCGCATCGCTGCGGATCGCACCTTCTTCAATGTTGCGCCCGAAGCCGCCGTCACCTTCACGCCGGACGAGAACTGGACGCTGCGGGCGCGGGTGGCCGCCGCTTACGGCACGCCTCAGGCGACGAATCTGTTCGTCACCCCGGCGGGCGTTCCCGGCAATAACATCGCGCTCGATCCGCAAAAGATGACCGGCGCCGATCTCGGCGTAGCCTTCGCGGCGGGAGATGTCCGCGTCAGCCTGACGGGCTTCTACGAGTTCTTCCAGGACGAGCTGGTCAGCCAATCGGCCGGCGCCAATCTTCTGTCCTACACCTACAACGCGCCGCGTTCGGAGCACCGCGGGATCGAGGCTTCCGGCGAATGGCGTCCCTCCGGGTTCGCAGGCTTTTATGCGTCCGCCGCGTATCTTCTGAACGATCAGATCTACACGCGCTATGACGAGCGGCTGAGCGCGGGCGCGTTCTCTTCCGTGTTCGACCGTGCGGGGAACAAGATCCCCGGCGTTGCGCCGCAAACCGCGACGGCGCGCATCGGCTACGACGCGAAAGCGGGCGCGCTGGGCGGCTGGGGCGCCTTCGTCGAAACCAGCTGGCGTCAAAGTGCGGCCATCGACAACGCCAATATCGCGAAGGCGCCGGGCTACACCTTGGTGAACGCCAATCTGCATTACGATTTCTCGCGCAGCGCCGGCGCGCTTTCGGGTGTGCGCGTGTTCGTGCAGGGGCAGAACCTGACGGACAAGACCTACGTCTCCTCGGCGTCCAACCTCGCCAATAGTCTCAATACCACTACAGGCGCGCAAAATGGGCTCGCGACGTTGCAGGCGGCGACGGGTTCGATCTATGCCGGCCAACCGTTGAGCGTGATCGCCGGCGTGCGGTGGCGGTTTTGAGCGGGGAAGAAGCGATGGGCGCCGCCGTGAAAAAGTCCTGGCCCGATCGCCGCGCCTTCTGGCGCTGGCATTTCTACGCCGGGATATTGTGCATCCCGTTCGTGCTGTGGCTCGCCGCCACCGGTTCGATCTATCTGTTCCGCGCGCAGATCGAGAATGCGATCGATGCGCCCTACGATCATGTTCCCGTTGTACGGCGGGCCGCGCCCTCTCAGGAGGCGGCGGCCGCGCTCGCCGCGGTTCCGGGCGCGCGCCTCAGCGCCTATCAGCTTCCCGCCGAGGACGCCGCGGCGCGGGTGCTTGTCAATCGCGGCGGCGAAACGATCCGCGTCTATGTGCACCCCGCAACGCTGCAGGTGGTGAAGATCGTACCGGAGGAAGAACGCTTCACTCGCCAGATTTTCCGCCTGCACGGCGAATTGATGATGGGCAATGCGGGTTCGGCCATCGTGGAGCTCGCGGCGTGCTGGGCGATCGTGCTGATCGCCACCGGCATTGTGCTGTGGTGGCCGCGCGGTGGCGGCGGCGCAGGCGTGTTCTACCCGCGGCTGCACGCGGGCGGGCGCGTGTTCTGGCGCGATCTCCACGCCGTGACCGGGATGTGGGTTTCCGCGCTGGCGCTGTTTCTGCTGATCACTGGGCTGCCGTGGGCGAAATTCTGGGGCGATTATTTCAAGGAGGTGCGAGCGATCACGCGCACGGCGGATGGCCCGCAGGATTGGCGCAATGGCGCCGCCGACATGGACCATGCTCATCACGATCACGCCGCGATGATGGCGGGGATCAAGCCTTCGCTTGCAGAATTGGATCGCCTTGCGCCGCGCGTCGCAGCGCTCGGTCTGGCGCCCCCCGTGTTGCTGACGCCACCGGATTACGGCCATGTGTGGGGCGCGCGCTCGGACGCGGCGAACCGTCCGCTGCGCGCCAGCCTCACGCTCGACGGCGAAACCGGCGCGATCCTCAGCCGGCGCGATTTCACACAGCGCCATCCGATCGATCAGGCGGTCGGCGTGGGCGTCGCCGCGCATGAGGGCCAGCTGTTTGGCCCGCTCAACACCGCGCTCAGCCTGTTTGCGGCGCTGGGTCTGATCGTGCTCAGCGTCAGCGCGGCGTGGATGTGGCTGCTGCGCCGGCCGCCCGGCGTGCTCGGTGCGCCGGAATTGCAGGCGCTTCCACGCTTCTCGTTCGTCGTGCTTGCGGGGGCGGCGGCTCTGGCGGCGCTGTTTCCGCTGCTGGGCGCATCGATGGCTGCGGTGTTTGCCGCCGAGCGGCTGGTGCTGCGCCGCATCGCGCCAGCGCGCGCTTGGCTCGGCCTTTCTGCGCCGTGACTATTTCGCGTCCGCGCTTTTCGTTTCGCTCTCGTTCAGCGCGACGCTGGACATGGCGATCTTGGCCGATCCTTCGACCAGTTCACGCGAGTGCGCGATATAGAGGATCACGCGATTGCGCCGATCGACGACGCGCCGCAGCGCCATGCGCTTGAAGAGCAGGCTCTGGCGCTGACTGAATATCTCCTCGCCAGCGGCGCCCAGCGGCACCCCCGCCAGGCTGATCGGCCCCGTACGCACGCACGACACCGCTGAGTTGGACGGGTTCTCGAACCAATTACCCTGACGGATGCGGTCGAGGAAGCTGCGGTCGAAATAGGCGAGATGGCACACCACGGCGGGGATCGCCGGATCGGGCAACGCCTCGATCGCGATCGCGTTGCCCATGAGATCGTTGGAGAAGCTGGCGACCTCGCGGTCCGATGGCCCGCCGCATGCGGCGAGCATCGCGGCGAGCGCCCCCAGCAGGGCGTGGCGAACAGTGTTTTTGCGTATCGGGACGGCGTGCGGCATGGGGGCGGGTTCTAGCGAAAAAAGCCCGCCGGCGCGAATGGCTGGGCTGGCGGCGCCGCGGATTTGGAACCCGCGCTTGTGGTTTTCGCGATAACGCGCGCAAATGCGCGCCGAAAGAAGCGAGCGGCGCCGCCGGGCGACCTTCGCCAGCAAAGGGGAGGGCCCGCATGGCCGAGGCGAGCGCGCCGGAAGCGCCGATTGCAGCAGCAGTAGGCCAGGCAGGGCGGCCAAACCCGCTTTACGCCAATTATGTGCTCGCGATCCTGGTGGCGACCTACACCTCCGGCTGGGTCGATCGCGCCGTGATGGGCGTGCTGGGCCAGGCGATCAAGGTGGAGATGCGCCTCGCCGATTGGCAGCTCGGCCTGCTGACCGGCTTCGCTTTCTCGATCTTCTACAGCGTGCTCGGCTTTCCCCTGGCGCGCATTGCGGAAAAATACAGCCGCGTCAACCTGATGACGGTGTGCCTGATCCTGTGGTCGGGGATGACGGCGCTGTGCGGCTTCGCCACCAATTTCGTGATGCTGGTGCTGTTCCGCTGCGGCGTCGGCGTGGGCGAGGCCGGCTGCGCGCCGGGCTGCCATTCGCTGCTGACGGACTATTTCGAACCGAAAAAGCGCACCACAGCGTTCGCCATCTACAGCCTGGGCGTGCCGCTCGGCGGCATGATCGGCGCGATCATGGGCGGGGTGATCACGGAATATATCAGTTGGCGCGCGGCGCTGATCGCGGTCGGCGTGCCCGGGCTGGTGCTTGCGCTGATCATGAAGCTGACGGTGAAGGAGCCCGCGCGTGGCCGGATGGAAGCGCCTGCCGAGGCCGCAGCGAGCGCCGTCACCGGCCCGCCGCCCTCCTTGTGGGCGACGTGGCGCGTGTTCTTCAGCAAGCCCACCTTCCGCCACATCGCATTCGCGCTCTGCATCCTGATCACCAGCGGCAGCGCCTCGGGCGCTTTTCTCGGCCCGTATTATGTACGCCAGTTCCATCTGAACTTCGCGGAGGTCGGGCTGATCATCGGCTTGATGTCCGGCGTCAGCTCCATCGTCGGCACTCTGGCCACCGGCTGGATCGCCGAACGCCTCGGCAAGCTGCATCCGCGCTGGTACATGTTGGTGCCCGCGATCGGAGTCGCCGTCAGCGCGCCGATCACGCTGGCGGCGTATCTGCAAACCAATTGGATGGCGACGGCTGGATTGCTGCTGGTGCAGACGCTGCTGCAGGCGGCGTATCTGGCGCCGGCCTTCGCGGCGGTGCACAACATGGTCAGCCCGCAGATGCGCGCCACCGCCGCGGCGACGATCTACTTCTTCATGAACATCATCGGCATGTCGATCGGCCCGGTGGTCGCCGGCTACGGGATCGACGTGTTCTCCAGCCAGCTCTTCGCATCCGCCGGCGGCGGCGATTTCGTGACGATGTGCCCGGGCGGTGTGGCGGCGCAAACCGCGACGGATTTCATCAAGTCCGCGTGCGCGCAGGCGCAGGCGAAAAGCACGCAGTGGGCGCTGCTGCTGGGCACGCCGCTGATCTTGTGGGCGGCGCTCCACTATTATCTGGCGTCGCGCACGATCGCGAAGGATCTCAATCCCGGCGTCGCGCACTGAGCGCGGCGAGCTGCCGGCGCCATGCTAGCGTGCCGGCGCCGTCGTAGGCGGCACGTCGCCAACCCTGGGCGATATGGCGTTCGCCGATGAGGACGAGGCTTTCAAAGGCGACGAAACCGGGCGGATCCGGGGCGGCTACTCCGAACACGTGCGCTGAGGAAGCCCAGAGGCGGAGGCCGCCATTCGCGGCGGTGCGCCTTGCCTCGCCGGTGATCGCTGGTCTATGTACGCGCTCCCTCGCACCGGCGCGCGCGTAGCTCAGCGGGAGAGCACTACCTTGACATGGTAGGGGTCACAGGTTCAATCCCTGTCGCGCGCACCACTTTGATTATGTTAGCTTTTATGGCGCGCTTTTTCGCTCGGCGTAGCCGAACGTGCCGCACAGGCCGTCGAGCGTTTTGGGCGGCCAGGCGGAATCCTTGAAGGCCGCGACCTGCATCTCGCGCGCGCCATCGGCGGCGGCGTATTCCACCACCGCCAGCAGGCCGGTCTTATCGGGCGCGCAAAAGCCGCCGTTCGGCGCCTTCGGGCCGATCTGCTCGCTCGTCACGCGGTAGATCGCCAGCGGGGCGCCGGCGGGCGCCGTCGGCAGCAGCGCCGTCAGCGCCATGCCGCCCACCATCGCGCCGGCGGTGCTCTTGGCGGCCTGCTCGCCCTCATAGACGAGCCCGGTTTTGCCGCTGAAGCGGGCGCGCGCCTGGCCCAGATCGTCGACCTCCAGCGCGTCCGTGAAGGACATCGCGGTGTTCGACATCGCATCGAAGAAGCGCGGCGGGCCGATGGGCGCAGCCGGCGGCGGCGCGGCGCTCGCGACCGCGGAAGGTGGGGCGGAGGAGGCGGGGCCCGCGCCCTGCTGCGGCGCCTGCGGGCCGCACGCGGCGAGCGCGCAGAGCGCAAGCGAAAGAACGGGAAATGAAAACAGGACGCGCATCGCGTCTAGCCTGTAGCGCCCACCGGCGGCTGCGCATAGCCGCGCTTTTCGTTGAGCTTTTCCAGCAGGTCGATTGCGGCCTGCGCGATCACCGTGCCCGGCGGATAGACGGCCGCCGCGCCCATATCCTTCAGCGTCGCGACATCGTCCGGTGGGATCACGCCGCCGACGACGACGGTGATGTCGCCGCGGCCTTGCGCGTCCAGCGCCTCTTTCAGCGCGGGCAGCAGCGTCAGATGCCCTGCGGCGAGCGAAGAGAAGCCGATCACGTGCACATCCGCCGCGATGGCCTGCGCGGAGACCTCCTCCGGCGTCTGGAATAGCGGCCCGATGGCCACGTCGAATCCCAAATCCGAGAACGCGCTGGCGATCACCTTCTGGCCGCGGTCGTGCCCGTCCTGGCCCATTTTGGCGACGAGGATGGCGGGCTTCCGGCCTTCGGCTTCCTGGAACGCGCGCGCCATGGCTTTCGCGCGCGAAACGAGATGCTTGGCCTCGCTTTGCCCGCGCGCCGCATCGGCTTCGCCGGAATAGATTCCGGAGATTGTCTTGATGTCGGCGCGGTGGCGCCCGTACACGGATTCCAGCGCCTGCGTGATCTCGCCGACGGTGGCCTTCGCGCGCGCCGCATCGATCGCGAGCGCAAGAAGATTGCCCTTGCCGGTTTGCGCCGCGTGCGTCAGCGCGCCGAGCGCTGCGGCAAGCTGCGCATTGTTGCGCTCGGCCTTGAGGCGCGTGAGCTTATCGAGCTGGAGCGCGCGCACTTTGGAATTATCGACTTTCAACACCGGCACGTCTTCCGGTTCGCGCGGTGGGAATTTGTTGACGCCCAGCACGGTCTGCGCGCCGGTGTCGATGCGCGCCTGGGCGCGCGCGGCTGCTTCCTCGATGCGCAGCTTCGGCAGGCCCTGGCCGATCGCCTTCGACATGCCGCCCAGCTTTTCCACTTCTTCGATATGCGCCAGCGCGCGCGCCGCGAGATCGGCGGTCAGCCGCTCCACATAATAGGAGCCGCCCCAGGGGTCGGCCGGGCGGGTCAGCCCCGCTTCCTGCTGCAGAAGCAATTGCGTGTTGCGCGCGATGCGTGCGGAGAAATCCGTCGGCAACGCCAGCGCCTCGTCGAGCGAATTGGTGTGCAGGCTTTGCGTGTGACCCCACACGGCGGCCATCGCTTCCAGGCAGGTGCGCGGCGCGTTGTTGAACACATCCTGCGCGGTGAGGCTCCAGCCGCTCGTCTGGCAGTGCGTGCGCAGCGCGAGGGAGCGGTCGTCCTGCGGGGTGAACTGGCGCATCAGCTTCGCCCAGAGCAGGCGCGCGGCGCGCATCTTGGCGATCTCCATGAACGTGTTCATGCCGATCGCCCAGAAGAAGGAGAGGCGCGGCGCGAACGCATCGATCTTGAGGCCGGCAGCGATCCCCGCGCGCGCATACTCCACGCCGTCCGCAAGGGTGTAGCCGAGCTCCAGATCAGCGGTCGCGCCCGCTTCCTGCATGTGATAGCCGGAGATCGAGATCGAATTGAATTTCGGCATCCGCTCCGCGGTGAAGGCGAAGATGTCCGAGATGATCCGCATCGAGGGCGCGGGCGGATAGATGTAGGTGTTGCGCACCATGAATTCTTTGAGGATGTCGTTCTGGATGGTGCCGGCGAGCTTCTCAGGCGCCACGCCTTGCTCTTCCGCCGCCACAACATAGA
This sequence comes from Hyphomonadaceae bacterium, assembly GCA_050246435.1. Classification (GTDB taxonomy): domain Bacteria; phylum Pseudomonadota; class Alphaproteobacteria; order Caulobacterales; family Aquidulcibacteraceae; genus JAKFWI01. Next base: position 2,836 of record JBFWWB010000056.1, on the reverse strand, counting down.
GCGCCATCACCGGCAACACCGCGCCGTTCATCGTCATCGACACGGTCATCTGATCGAGGGGGATTCCCGCGAACAACGTGCGCATGTCGTAGATGGAATCGATCGCCACGCCCGCCATGCCGACATCGCCGATCACGCGCGGATGATCGCTGTCATAGCCGCGGTGCGTCGCGAGATCGAACGCGACGGACAGGCCCTTTTGCCCCGCCGCCAAATTGCGCCGGTAGAACGCGTTGGAATCTTCAGCGGTGGAGAAGCCGGCATATTGGCGGATCGTCCACGGCTGCGTGACATACATGGTGGGATAAGGGCCGCGGCCGAACGGCGCCAGGCCGGGCAAGCCGCTCAGATGGTCCAGCGCCGCGACGTCCGCCGCGGCATAAGCGGGTTTCACCACGACGCCTTCCGGCGTTTCCCACGCGGGCGCGTCGGCCCCGGGTGCGGGCGCGGCGCCGGGAGCGTATGCAACGGTCGCGAAATCGGGCAGGCGGCTCATGATCCGGCTCCAACGGCGGCGCGCGGGCGCCCTGCGAACGCGGCGAGCGCTTTTTCGTCGCCGCGAAACGCGTTGAGATCGAGCGGGCCCTGCACGCCGGCGCGCCGCGCATTGTGGTGGAATTGCCAGATCACCCAATCCTTCTGGCGGAAGTCGGGCTCGGCGAACAGCGCGCGCAGCCAGAAGCGCTCGCCGGCCAGCGCGCCGTCCAGATGCGCATCGTGGAATTCACGCGTGGTGTAGACGATCGGGCGGGCGCCCGTGCGCTGTTCCACGATGTCGAGAAAGCGGCGTACCTCGCCGGCGGGATCAGCGATCGTCGGGCCCTGGCGGCAGGCGTGTTTCTGTTCGACGTCCACCGCTGGCGGCAGCGCGCCGGCTTCACGCGGCGCCGCGGCGAGGAAGTTTGCGGCTTGCGCCTCGGCCGCGCGGCACAAGGTGAAGAAGTGATAGGCGCCGCGATAAAGGCCCGCTTCGCCCGCGCCGCGCCAATTGGCGGCGAACGCCGGATCGCGGTGATCGCCGCCTTCGGAGGCTTTGATGTACACGAAGCGCACGTCCGTCTTTGCGAGCGCGCGCCAATCGATCGCGCCCTGATGGCGCGAAACGTCCGCGCCGTGGACGTATTTCACCGCCCATGGATTCCATGCGCCGAGGCCGATCGCCGCCGCGATCGCCAGCGTCGCGCACAGCGCGCCGAGCGCGAGCCAGAGGCGCATCACGCAATCCCCAGCGCCGCATGCGCAGCCTGCAGCGTCTCGATCGCATCGCCGCCGGCGAAGGCGAACGCATCGACGCCCGCCATGCGTAAGCGTGCTTCCGCGTCGCCCGGCCGGCCGGCCAGGAACACGAACGCGCATCCCGCCGCCTTCAGCGCGCGCGCGGCGCCTTCCGCGCGCTCGGCGTAGACCACATCCGCACCGCACAGGCAGGCGATTTTCGCGCCGCTCTTGCGGTAGGCGGCGATCAGCGCCGCTTCGCTCTCATGCTCATGCTCGGCGCCCAACGCGCCCAGACCGCCGGCCTCGAACAGATTTTTCGCAAACATCGCGCGCGCGCTGAACTGCGCCAGCGGGCCCAGCGTGGCGAGGAAGATCGCCGGCGTTCCCGCACGCTGGGCGGCGTCGCGCAAATTCTCGAATGGTTGAGCGAGGCGGATTTCCGGCAAGCCGGCGCGCGGGCCCGGCGCGGGGCGGGGCAGCGCCTCCACCTCGCGCGCGGCGATCAGCGGAAACTCGGAAACGCCGGTGATCGCATCCTTGCGCCAGCGCACATTGCGCATCCGCGCATCGCGCACGCGCGCGATCTCGCCGGAAAACCAGGCGAACGCCGTAGCGATCCCGCCGCGCTTCTCGATCTCCTGAAACAGCGCCCACGCCGCTTGCGCCAATTCCTCCGTCAGGCTTTCGAACGCCCAGCTGCCAGCGGCGGGGTCGGCCACGCGGGCGAGATGGGATTCCTCCAGCAATAGGATTTGCGTGTTGCGCGCAATGCGCCGCGCGAACGGCGTTGGCGCGCCGAGCGCATGCGTCATCGGCAGAATGGAAACGACATCCGCCCCGCCGACGCCGGCCGCGAAGCCCGCCGCCGTCGTGCGCAGCATATTGGTCCACGCGTCGCGCCGCGTCATCATCCGTGCGCCGGTGACAGCGTGCAGCGTCATCGGTGCGGACGCGCCGCACGCGGCCAGCGCATGCGCCCACAGCTTGCGCGCCGCGCGCAGCTTGGCGATCTCCAAGGTCGCATCGTCCCCCACGGCCAAGGTGAACAGCGTCGTTGCGGAAACCGTCTCAGGCGCCAGTCCCGCCGCTTCGCCCGCGCGCAGCAAGCCGGCGCCCGCCGCCAGCATCCACGCCAGTTCTTGCGCTTCCGAACCGCCCGATTCGTGCACGGCGCGCGCATCCGCGCGCAGGACGAGCGCGTTCGGAAACTCCGCGTGCAGCTTCGCTGCGAGCGAGAGTACGTTTGCCGGCGCGGGCGCCGCGCCATCGCGCGCGAGCGCCGCGAACGGATCGAGATTGAACGCGAAGGGCGCCGCGCGAAGCCCGCGCCGGCGCGCGAAATCCGCCAGCGCCTGCGCCGGGCCCAACGCCGCGCCCGCATCGAGCGCCAACGGCGCCAGATCGAGCAGCACGCCACTGAGCGCGCCGGCGAAATCAGTGAAGTCCGCGTACGCCTGCAGTTCGATCGACGTGGCGCCGCCTTCCAACTCTTCCAGCGCCTGGCCTGCCGCTTCCGCTGCGACAACTGCACGGATGTCCCACGCGCCGGCGCGCGCACGCCCGACGCTGGTTCCCCCCGGCGCATCCGCCGCGGTGTAGAGCGCGCGCACGCCCACGC
>JBFWWB010000055.1:0-17188 GCA_050246435.1 Hyphomonadaceae bacterium | reverse complement strand
TCCAGATCGCCGCAGCGCAGGACGGTCTCGATTTCCCTGTTGACGCTTCGTTTGAGCAGAATCTGAATCCGCAGATGCAATTCGGAGAACGAAAACGGCTTGGTGAGGTAGTCGTCCGCACCGGCCATGAGGCCGTTCACCCGTTCGTCCGCGTGCGCGAGCGCGGAGAGGATCAGGATCGGGGTCTGCTTGTTGGCGGCGCGCAGCGCCTTCAGAACCGACAGGCCGTCGATCCCGGGCAGATTGCGATCCAGGATAATCGCGTCGAAAAACTCGCTGATCGCCAGATGGAGCGCGTCCGGGCCGGTTCGCGCCTGCTCGATCGTAAAGCCCGCCTGTCGCAGGCCGTTCGTCACGAACTCCGCGGCGGAGCGATCATCTTCAACAACCAGAATTCGAAAGGGCACGGCCGCCTCCCGAAACGAGCAAATACCGACACTTTGGCGGAATGTAGCCCGCCGCCGGCGCGGCTTTCACGAATGTAAGACGGGCGGCATGGGGGAGCAGGGTTCTGTTGCAATGTTCCCCGGCGTCCCTGGCGCGCAAGGCGCCGAGCGGGCAAGGAGATCACTCGATGAAGTCCCGACTTCTCTTGATGAGCGTGGCCGGATCGATCGCGATGGCGGCGCCGGCGCTGGCGGCCACGACCGCCACGCCCGCTCCCGCGCCGGCCCATGCGGCCCCGGCGAGTCCGGCCCATTCCAGCGCGCCGGCGGCGGGCGCGCCAAGCACGGCGCATGCGGCAACGCCCCCTGCCCCGAGCACGTCCCACCCGAGTGCAGCCGCCGCGGCGCCAGCGGCGGCGGCGGCGGCTTCGGCGGCCGCTACGCTCGCGACGTATCGCAACGCGCAGGAGAAGCTGAAGACCCTTAAACTCTATGCCGGCCCGATCGACGGGACGCGCAACGCCGCATACGTGCAGGCGCTGCAGCGCTTTCAGCGCGCGCACCGCCTGCCCGCAACCGGGCGACTCAGCGCCGAAACCAGGAGTGCTCTCGGCATAAGCTGACGCGCGAAGCCGACGCGGAGCTCCCCCGCCTCCGCGTCGGCGTTTCCTGCAGCGATCCAAGTGCGATCAAGCCTTACGCCGCGCCGCTGATGTCTCCATCGGCACAGATATTCTCCGCACGATCCGTGCGGCGCTGGGCGCTGGTCCGGTGGGCCGCGACGGCCATCGCGTGCTTCTCGCTGTTCGTGCTCGCAACCCTCGCCTGGGCCGCGTTCAGCGCGCCGCTTCTGCCGCACCTGCCGCTGAGCTGGCGCGCGCCCATGCTGCGGGCCGTCGCGCCGCCGCGTGCGCGAAGAGAACCGCCCATCCGCGTTGAGAGCGCCAAATTCCCCGCAGACTCGGTCGCCCGTTACGGCTTTTTCGTCAACTGGGACGACAACAGTTTCGTATCGCTCAAGCACAATGCACGGTCTCTCGACGTTCTGGCGCCGGAATGGATGCATCTGGCCAGCGCGGCGGGCGATGTTCGCCCGGACGACAGCGCCCGCGAAGGGAAGGTGCGCGCATGGCTGCGCGAGCACGCGCCAGATGTTCGGATCGTGCCGCTCGTCAACAATTTCAACAGCGCAACGCAACGCTGGAATACGGAAGCCGCGCTTGCGATGCTTTCCTCGCCCGCGGCACGCACGCGGTTTATCGCCGCGTGCATTCATAATCTGCGCCCATCGGACCAGGGCCTTCATCTTGACTTCGAGGCGATTCCGCGCAGCGCGATGAACGCCTATGTGACGCTGGTGCGGGCGCTGGCCGCCCGTCTGCACGCGCAGGGACGTGTTCTTGATGTGTCTGTGCCGGCGACGGACGATGCGTATCCGTTTGGCGAACTTCTGGAGGCGTCTGACCATGTCGTGCTCATGGTCTATGATGAACACGCGATGGATAACGATCCCGGACCGGTCGCGAGTCAGGGCTGGTTTGAGGATGTGCTTGATCAAAGATTCCGCGATGCGCCCGCGGGCAAGCTGGTCGTGGCCATTGGCGCCTATGGCTATGACTGGCGCAATGGCGCGCACGGGCGCATCGTCAGCGTGCAAGAGGCGTGGCAAGCCGCGCGTGAAAGCGAGGCGGCGATTCATTTCGATCCAGCCGCGCTCAATCCGGCCTTCGCCTATGTGGAGGACGACGGCGCCAAGCATCAGGTGTGGTTCCTCGACGCCGCGGCCGGATTCAATCAGGCGGCGGCGGCGCTCAGCATGTATCCCGGCGGCTTGGCGCTCTGGCGGCTCGGATCGGAAGATCCCGGCGTTTGGGCTTGGTTTGCGCGCGGCCGCATGCCCAACGCCGGCGCGCTTGCAGCGATGCGCGCCATGCACGCCGGCTACGACATCGTCTATGACGGCGACGGAGAGGCTCTGCGGCTGACGGCCGAACCGCGGGCAGGTCTGCGCGCGTTCGCCTACCAGCCTTCCGACAACCTCATCACCGGCGAGACGGTTCTTCGGGAGCCCGAGGCCGTCACGCTCACCCGCTGGGGCGCAACCAGCCGGAAGCTGGTGGCGCTCACGTTCGACGACGGGCCCGATCCGCGCTGGACGCCGCCCATACTCGATATCCTGCGGCGCATGCATGCGCCCGCGACCTTCTTCGTTGTGGGCGACAGCGTGCTCGCGCACACCGAAATTCTGCGCCGCATGCTGCGCGAGGGACACGACGTCGGCTCGCATACGTTTACGCACCCGAACATCGGGGAGATCTCCGACGCCGGCGCCGAATTCGAGCTCAACGAAACCGAGCGCGTGATCGAGGCGCTCGCGAACGTGCGTCCGCTGCTTTTCCGCCCGCCTTACGCTGAAGACATCGAGCCTGAAACCATCGACGATGCGCGCGTTGTCGGCATCGCCAGCAGGCTGGGCTACACAACGCTGGGGCTTCGCGTCGATCCCGGCGATTGGACGCGGCCCGGCGCCGATCGAATCGTCGAGGAGACGATGGCGCAGGTCGAGGCCGGACGCGGCCACGTCGTTCTGCTGCATGATTCCGGCGGCGACCGCTCGCAGACGGTGGCGGCGCTGCCGCGCATTATCGCGCGCCTGCGGGCGGACGGCTGGCGTTTTGTCACCGCGCACGAGCTTCTCGGCCTGTCTCGCGCGGCGCTGATGCCGCGCCCTCCGCCGACAGCGGCCCTTTTTGTTGAGCGCGCGGCCTTCTTCGCGGCGCATAACGCGGAAAGCGTGGCGGCATGGCTCTTCCTGGCAGGCCTCTTCCTTGGGATTGTGCGCTTTGTGATCATCGCAGGCTTGGCGCTGGCGCAATGGCGCATGGCGGCGCGGCGGCGGCCGCTGCGCGGCGCGCGCCCGAGCCTGGCCGTGATTGTCCCGGCCTTCAATGAAGAGCGCGTCGTCGTCGAGACCGTGCGCTCGATTCTCAATTCCGAGCGAGATCTGATAGCGCCGGACGGATTCGACGTGCTCATCGTCGATGACGGCTCCCAGGACGCCACCGCCGCGGTTGCGCGCGCCGCGTTCGCGGGGCGTCGCGACGTGCGCGTCATCGCCAAAGCCAATGGCGGGAAGGCTTCGGCGATCAATCTGGGGCTGGCCGCGACCGAGGCCGAAGTGATCGTCGTGATCGACGCCGACACCGTGCTCGATCGCGCTGCGCTTGGGCTTCTGGCGCGCCATTTTGAGAATGCGCGTGTGGGCGCGGTCGCCGGCGACGCGAAGGTCGGCAACCGCGTCAATACGCTAACGCGCTTCCAGGCGCTCGAATATGTCACCAGCCAGAATCTCGATCGGCGCGCCTTCGAGACTTTGAATGCGATGACGGTCATTCCCGGCGCGATCGGCGCGTGGCGGCGCGATGCGCTGCTCGCGATCGGGGGCTTTTCGAGCCAGACGCTCGCGGAGGATGCTGACGCGACGATTCACCTACAACGCGCCGGCTGGCGGGTTCTTTACGAGCCGGACGCCGTGGCCTGGACCGAGGCGCCGGAGACGATCGGCGCGTTCATGAAGCAACGCTTTCGCTGGATGTATGGAACGCTGCAGGCCGCGTTCAAACATCGTGACGCGGCTGTCCGCCCCGGCAGCCGCCGGATTGGCTGGACAATCCTTCCCAACGTCTTCGTCTTTCAAGTGCTTTTCCCACTGATCTCGCCGCTCATGGACGGGCTGATGCTCTGGAGCGTAGCGGCGGCGGCCTATGTGACGCTGATGCATCCGGGCGCGCCGACGCCGGAAGGATTGGGACATGCTCTGCTGTTCTATCTCTTGTTTCTGCTTGTTGAATTGCTGGGCGCCGTGATCGGCTTTTGCCTGGACCGGCGGGAAGACTGGCGTTTGTTGCTGCTTATCGTCGCGCAGCGTTTCTGCTATCGGCAGCTGCTTTACCGGACGGCCATCCGGGCGATCGTCGCGGCCCTGCGCGGCGGGCCGGTGGGGTGGGGAAAGCTTTCGCGCACGGCGCAGGTGCGTGCGCGATCGCTCCAGGCGCGCGCGTAAAGCCCGATTGAAATATTGATCTGGCGGACAGGGTGGGATTCGAACCCACGGCGCCCTTGCGAGCGCGGCGGTTTTCAAGACCGCTGCCTTAAACCACTCGGCCACCTGTCCAAGCCCGCCGCTTCGGGCGCCGGCCCCTACCAGCGCAGAGCGCCGCTGGCAAACCTGTTTGCGCGGCGAGCGTTCGGGCCGTGACGCTTTCACCCTTTTTTTGTACTCGGCTAAATAGTAATGCTCTTTACGAATGCCGCCGCCCTCCCCCCGCGCCAAGTCCGTTCCCGCGCTTTCCGGGGAGGCGTTCGATATCGGCTTTCTGCTGGCGGACGTGATGCGCCTCACGCGCGTGGCGTTCGACCGCCATATGCGGGCGCTGGGCGTCACGGGGGCGACTTGGCGGATCATCGCCTATCTGTCGCGCAGCGACGGGCGCACCCAGATCGAACTGGCGCGCCAGCTCGATGTCAGCCGGGTGGCGATCGGGCAAATGATCGACCGGCTGGAGAAATCGGGCCATGTGGAGCGCCGCGCCGATCCGCGGGATCGGCGCGTCTGGCGCATTTACCTCACCGATAAGGCGCACGAGATCACGGCGCGCGTGCTGGAGGCTTCGCGCGGCGTGCACGCGCAGATGTATGAAGGCGCTGACACGGCCAGCCTAAAGGCGGGCCTTACGCGCCTGCGCGACAACCTCGCCGCCGGCGCCCAGCGCGGCAAGCGGAGCCGGACATGAGCGAAGCCGCCATCGAGGCCCTGCAGGAAAAGGCCAGTCGCGGGGCGCGCATGCGCCGGGCGATGCAGCGCTGGCGCCTGCCCTTGATGATCGGGGGGCCGCTGGCGATCCTCCTGGCTCTGGGCGCGCTGATCTATTTCAGCGGCCGCACGGAGGGCACCGACAACGCCTATGTCGAGGCAGCCCGCGTGCCGATCAGCGCCAGCATCAACAGCCGCATCATCGAAATGCGCGTGCGCGATAATGAGAGCGTGCGGAAGGGCCAAACCCTGTTCGTGCTGGATCAGGCCAATTACGACGCCGACGTCGCGCAATGGGAGGCGGCCGTGGCAAACGCCGAAGCGCGCGTGCGCACGCTCAAGGCCGAGTATCAGGCGCGTCAGGCCGAACTGCGGGCCGCGCAACTGACGCTGCGCTTCGCCCAGCGCGAGCGGGCGCGCACGCAGCGCCTGCTGCGCGAGGGCGTGGCCTCCGCGCGCGACGCCGACGCCGCGGCCCAGGCCGAAGCGAACGCCGATATGGGCGTGGCCACGGCGCGCCAGGCGCTCGCCTCGGCGCTGGCGGCGCTGGGCGGCGATCCGGCCGTGCCGGTCGCACAGCATGCGCTGGTGCGTGAAGCGGCCGCGCGGCTGGAGCGGGCGCGGCTGGCGCTTTCCTATGTCACCGTGCCCTCGCCGCAGGACGGCGTCGTCACACGCGTCGATCAAGTGCAGGTCGGCACCTTCGTCAGCCCGGGCCAGCCGCTGTTCTATCTCGTCGCCGGCGAGCCCTGGATCGAGGCCAATTTCAAGGAAAGCCAACTTACGCATATGCGCGTGGGCCAACGCGCGCGGGTGCGGATCGATTCCTATCCGGGCGAGCCTTTGGAGGCGCGGGTGGCGAGCTTCAGCCCCGGCACGGGGGCGGTGTTCGCCACCATTCCCGCGCAGAACGCCAGCGGCAATTGGGTGAAGGTGGTGCAGCGCCTGCCGGTGCGGCTGACGCTGGTGAACCCTCCCGCGGATCTGGCGCTGCGCGCCGGGCTCTCCGCGCGCGTGACGGTGGACGTGCATTCCCCGCCCGATACGCTGCGCGGGCGCGATTGAGGCATGGATCCCGAAGCCGCCGCCGCGCGTGGGCCGATCACTATTTCGATCATGCTTGCGGCCGTCATGAGTTCGCTCGATTCGACGATCGCGACCGTGGCCGTACCGCACATGCAGGCCTCGCTTTCGGCCGGGCCCGATCAGATCAGCTGGGTGCTGACGTCCTATATCGTGGCCATGGCGCTGACGACGCCGCTGGTGGGCGTGGTCGCCGCGCGCATCGGGCGCAAAAACCTGCTGCTGATGTCGGTGCTGGGCTTTACGCTGGCCTCGCTGGCGTGCGGGATCGCGACAAGCCTGCCGGAAATGGTGTTCTACCGGCTGCTGCAAGGGGCGGCCGGCGCATCCTTCATGCCGCTCTCGCAAGCCATTCTGCTCGATATCAATCCGCCCGAGAAACACGGCAGCGCCATGTCGATCTGGAGTTCCGGCGTGGTGCTGGGGCCGATTCTGGGGCCGGCGCTGGGCGGGTTTCTCACCGAGGAGCTGAACTGGCGCTGGGTGTTTTTGATTAATTTGCCGGTCGGCGTTTTGGCGTTCACGGGGGTGTGGCTTTCGATGCCGCGCCACCAGGCGGGCGAGAAGCGCCGGTTCGATATTTTTGGCTATGCGGCGCTGGCGTTGTTCATTGCGGCGCTGCAGATGTTTCTTGATCGCGGCTCGACGCAGGATTGGTTCAATTCCAAGGAGATCTGGTTCGAGCTGGCGCTTGCGCTGATCGGCCTTTACCTTTTCGCGCTGCACTCGGCGACGACGGCGCACCCCTTCTTCGATCCGGCCATCCTGAGAGACGGAAATTTTCTGGCCGGCTGCCTGTTGGGCGCGATGATGGGCGTGCTGCTTTATAGCGCGATGGCGATGACGCCGCCTTTGACGCAGCAATTGCTGGGCTATCCGGTGGTGACGTCCGGGCTGGTTGTGATGCCGCGCGGGTTTGGGATGCTGGCGGCCAATGTGCTGGCTGGGCGGTTGGCGCGGATTGTGGATGCGCGCGTGCTGGTGCTCACCGGGCTCGCGCTCAACGCCTACAGCTCTTGGCAGATGTCGTTCTTCACGCTCGATATGGGCGCGGGGCCGATTATCTTTACCGGGATCGTGCAAGGGCTGGGCGTTGGGCTCATCTTCGTGCCGATCGCCACAGTGACGTTCGCCTATATTCCCGGCGCGCTGCGCAACGAGGCGGCCTCCTTGTTCACCTTAACGCGCAACATGGGCGCCAGCATCGGGATTGCGACCATGCAGGCGTTGTTCGTGCGCAATTCGCAGGCGGCGCATGCGGACCTCGCCCCGCTCACGAGCGCGGACAATCCCCTGCTGCAGGGCCCGCAGGCGGGGCCGTACGCCACTTCCACGCTGAACGGGCTGGCAGCGCTCGATCACGAACTGACGCGCCAGGCGACGATGATTTCCTATATCGATGTTTTTCACACGGCGATGATCCTTTCGCTGTGCTCCATGCCGCTCGTGCTGTTCATGCGGCCGATGAAATTCGCCAGAGCGGCCGCGGCGCCGCCCGCGCCCGCGCCTGATTAACGGGCTCGCAGGCCAGCGCATTATGCAAGGCACGCGGAAAATACGGTAAACATACGCGCGCGGCGTTAAGATGTTTGGCAAATTCGCGCGCCGAGAAATGCGCGCGCGCCGCATCCTGGTAAATTTGCCTCTCAACAATTGTTTGCACGCGCAACGGCGCCTTCTTTGCGTTCTTTTGCGGCAGAGCTGGCTGGGGCGCTCCATCGGGCGCCGAGGAATTAGACAGCGGGCGCTCTTCGGAGGAGAACAGAATGCAAGTAAAGTTAATGACGTCCGTTTGCGCGCTTGCGCTCAGCCTGGCGTTCGCGCCGGCCGCGCTTGCTGGACCGCCGGGGCCCGGACCGGGCGCGGGCGAGACCGGCGCGCAAGCCGACGGTGGATCTTCGGCCGCCAATGACGGCTCCACGGCCACCACCACGACGACCGAGCTGAACGTCGAAGACAGCCTGAACGGCAACAGCCTCGGCAACACGCAGACAGCGGACAATTCCGACAATTCCACGAATGTGGCCGTAGCCGACAGCGGCAACGACAATTCGACGGATAACTCAAACAGCTCCACGAATGTCGCCGTCGCTGACAGCGGCAACGAGACGAACGGCAATCAGGGTTCCTTCAACTCTGAAAATATCGCCAACACCAATACGGACAATTCGGACAATTCCACGAATGTCGCCGTGGCCGACAGCGGCAACGACAATTCGACGGATAATTCGAACAACTCCACGAACGTTGCCGTGGCCGACAGCGGCAACGACAACTCCAACAACTCCACCAACACCACGTTGGGCGTGGCGGACAGCGGCAACGACAATTCGACGGATAATTCCAACAATTCCACGAATGTCGCGGTCGCCGACAGCGGCAATGAAACGAACGGCAATGTCGGCTCGTTCAACAGCCTGAGCGCTTCGGATAGCTCGGATAATTCCACGAATGTCGCCGTCGCCGACAGCGGCAACGACAATTCGACGGATAATTCCAACAACTCCACGAACGTTGCCGTGGCCGACAGCGGCAACGACAACTCCGTCAACGACAATTCGCAATCGGCGACGCTTGATCTGGCCGTTGACAATTCCGGAAACAGCCAATCGATCGACGGCGACCGCAATACGATGTTCGGCGGCGATCAGCAAAACGACACGACGAACTCCGGCTCCAATTTCGCGGCCGACAACAATAGCGGCTACAACACCACCGACAGCCACGACACGGACAATTCGAACAACTCCACGAATGTGGCCGTGGCCGACAGCGGCAACGACAATTCGACGGATAGTTCCAACAATTCCACCAACGTGACGCTGGGTGTGGCCGATAGCGGCAACAGCCAGAGCCAAAGCCAGTCGATCGATGGCGACCGCAACACCCAGTTCGGCGGCGGTCAGGAAAACAACACGACCAACGCCGGCTCCAATTTCGCGGCTGACAACAACAGCGGCTACAACACCGCCAACAGCGACAGCCACGACACGGACAATTCGAACAACTCCACGAATGTCGCGGTCGCCGACAGCGGAAACGACAATTCGACCACGACCACGACGCTGGGCGTGGCCGATAGCGGCAACGAAACCAACGGCAATGTCGGTTCGTTCAACACCGCCTCGTTCGACAGCCACGACACGGATAACTCGAACAATTCGACCAACACGACGCTTGGCGTAGCCGACAGCGGCAACGACAATTCGACGGATAATTCGAACAGCTCGACCAACACCACCGTCGCGGTCGCCGACAGCGGAAATGAGACGAACGGCAATGTCGGTTCGTTCAACACCGCCACGATCTCCAATGCGCAAAGCTCGGACGATCACTCCGTGGACAATTCCGACAATTCGACGACGACGAGCGACAGCAATAACAAGGCTTTCGGCTCGTACAACACGGCGACGAATACGGAGACCACGACGGACAACTCCGATAATTCGCAAAACCTGGCGCTGAACATTCAGGACAGCGGCAACGACAACTCCACGGATAATTCGAACAACTCGGTCAACACCGACGACCATTCGGATAATTCGGTGGCCACGAGCGACAGCAACAACAAGGCTTTCGGCTCATACAACACGGCTAATTCATCGAACACGGAAACGTCGACCGACAATTCCAACAGCTCGGTGAACACCGATCTCAACGTGGCCGTGTCCGACAGCGGCAACACCACGGAGGGCTCCTACAATACCGCGAACGCGACCGACAGCTCGAACAACTCGGTGAACACCGACGATCATTCGGACAATTCGGTCAATACGGACGATCATTCGGACAATTCGGTCAACACCAATTCGGCCGATAATTCGGATCATTCCAAGACGACCACGATCGCGGTGGCCGACAGCGGCAACACGACCTCCTCTTCGGACGATCATTCCGATCATTCCAAGAGCGTGTCGATCGCCAATGCCGGCAATGACAGCTCCGTGCATGACAGCAACAACACCGACAACTCGGTCTCGACCGCGGTTGTGACCACGCAGGACCTTTATGCGACGGTCTCTGGCGTTTCGGTGAACGGGGCTGGCGGGCGTCATGGCGGCGGCGCGGTTGCGACGGGCGATATCGCCATCGACAACGGCTCGTTCCAGAACTTCTCGGGCATCCAGACAGCGTCGATGAACACGGGCATCGGTTCGGCCAACCAGGCCTCCACCGCCGTGGGCGCCAACGCCAATGTGTCGTTCGGCCAATAAGCCGGGCGCGGGGGCGGGCCGGCTTCATCGCCGGCCCGGCCTTGCTGGCTCCCTTAAGGACGCCTTTTCATGAAACCCTTCTTCCTCATCAGCATGGCGTTCTTCGCCGTCGCCGCCGGCCCGGCTTTCGCCGACGCCGGCGCGGCGGCGGTCCGCGCCGATGCAGCGCCCAGCGCGCCCGTGGATGAAGTGATCGGCGCCGAGGACCTCGCCAATCTTTCCGGCGGGGACGGCGTTTCTCTTGAAGTGCTGACGGCGCAGACCCTCTCGGCTGTCAATTCCGGGAACACGATCAACGGCGAGACGATTTCGTCCGGCCAGGTCAATCTCGGGGAAAACGCCTTCAACGGGTTCAACGGCATCGGCAATTTCATCGTCAACACGGGGCACAACAACAATCTGCAATCGACGCTGAACGTTAACATCGTTCTGGCGCCGTAAATGCTGGGCCTTGCAGGCATGAAGCCTCAAGCCATCTCCAATAATCGCCGCCGCCCGCGCCGTCTCGGCCTGGGCGGCGGCCTTCTTGTTCTCGCCGCCGCGATTTGCGCGCCCCTGGCCGCGGGCCAGACGATGCGCGTCAGCGACGTGATGAGCGGCTCTTATTCCGGCTCGGTGATGAGCTGGCGGGATATTCCCTTCCGCACCGTCATTCGCCAGCAATTCGATTACAGCTGCGGCTCGGCCGCGTTGGCGACTCTGTTGCGCTTTCAGTACGGCGTGCATGTCGGCGAGAGCGAGATTTTCCAGGCCATGTACGCGGCGGGCGATCAGGCGCGGATCCGCGAAGTCGGCTTTTCCATGCTCGACATGAAACGCTATCTGGAGGCGCAGGGGTATGCGGCCGACGGGCTGCGCCTCAATTTGGATCGCATCGCAGCCTTCGGGCAGCCGGTGATTGCTCTGGTGAGCCATGACAATTACCGCCATTTCGTCGTCATCAAGGGTGTTGACGGCGGGCGCGTGCTGGTGGGCGATCCGACCTTCGGACTGCGCGTCTTCGCGCGCGCCGACTTTGAAGCGATCTGGAACGGAGTGGTGCTGGCCATACGGCGCGGGCCAGACGGCGCCGCCTCCGCGCCCATCTTCAATCTGGACAGCGATTGGCGGCCCTGGCCGCAAGCGCCGATGGACATGGCCGAGGGGCCGCGCTCGCCCGCCGATCTGCTGCGCGAGCTGCCCACGATCTACCAGATCACGCCTACGGCGATGCGATGAGGATGCGCGGCTTCCTCTGCGCGGCGCTTGGGGCCGCGGCCCTGGTTTCAGCGCCGGGCGCGCACGCGGCGATCGTCCCGGCCGACGATCCGTTCGCCGGGACGGCGGTGCTCGACGAGGCCGAGCTGGGCGATCTGCGCGGCGGTTTTGAGCTGCCAAACGGTCAGCAGATCAATTTCGGCGTCGTCGTCAGCACCTATGCGGGCGGGGCGCTGGCGCTGCAGACCGAACTGATCGTGGACGCAACCGGCGCCAGCGTGCAGCAGACGATCGGCGCGCTTGGGCGATCGCTCGATGCGCTGACGCCCGCCGAGCGCCAGGCGCTGGGTCTTGACGGCGTCGACGGCCATGGCGTCGTGATCGCCGACGCGAGCGGCGTGACGGCGCTGGTGCAGAACATCGCCAATGGCGGTTTGCAGAGCATCATTCTGAACAGCGCCAGCGGGCGCGATCTCAGCCAGCAGGTGGACGTGACCATCACCCTGCCCGGCTTCGAGGCCATGCAGAGGCTGATCGGGGACGAGTTGGTGGGCCTGCACCTGCACGACGATATCGCGCGCGTCCTGACTGGCTTGGGCGGCTAAGCCGCCACGCGGATCAGCGGCCGATCGGGAGCGTTGGGCTCGAAGCGGGAAAGGAACGTCTCCACCGCCAGCGCAAAGCCGGGCATGATCGTGGGCGACATCGTGAGCTTGCCCGCGCGCACCCAGCCGGCCATTTCCTTGCGGGCGGCTGCAAACTCGGCGCGGTAATCGCCCAGGACAAACCCCTGCAGACGCAGCCGACGCGAGATGATCGGCGCGGTGGCGCGGAAGCCCTGCGGCTCGGTGCGGTTATAATCGCTGACCTGGCCGCAGATCAGCAGGCGGCCGAAATCGCGCATGTTCATCAGCGCCGCGTCGGTGACGGGGCCGCCGACATTGTCGAAATAGGTGTGATAGCCCTCGGGCCGCAGCGCGCCGAGCGCGGCGGTGAGATCAGGCGCGGCGCGATAATTGACGCTGGCGACGTAGCCGAATTGCGTTTCGAGTTGAGCGCATTTCTCGACTGAGCCGGCGACGCCGACAGGATCACAGCCCTTGAGGCGCGCGATCTGCCCGGCCACGGAGCCTACCGAACCGGCCGCCGAGGAGACCAGCACCGTCTCCCCGCCTTTGATTTCACCCACGCGCAGCAGGCCGAAATAAGCCGTGAGCCCGGCGTTGCCGAGCACGTCGATGGCTGCGTAGGCCGGAATGTCATCGCCCAGCATGGCAGGATCGAGCTTGTGCAGCGCCTCTCCCGAGGCCACACAGAAGCTGGCCCAGCCCAGATCGCCGGTGACGCGGTCTCCCTTCTGGATGGCGGAATGCCGGCTGGCTTCCACTACGCCCACGCCGACGCCGGGGATGGTCTCTCCCAGCTCCACCATGGCCGCGTGCGTCTTGCGCGCGAGCTTGGGACGGACTCCGGGGGCCACCGTGTGATATTCGATGCGCACGGCGACCTCGCCTTCCTTGAGCGGCGGCGGGGTGAAACTTTGCAGTTCGAAATCGTCTTTCGCGGGCGCGCCTTCGGGCCGGCGGGCCAAAATCCATCTCTGTTCGGCGGGCATGGCGTTTCCTCGTTTCAGTCCTGTAGACGGCGCGATTGGACAAGCCAATGGCCCATTCAAGCCAGATCCGGCTGGAAAGCCCCCTCCCCTGGCGGCTTTTGCGGCGATTGGAAGGGGGAGGGGCACAGCAAAACGCCCCGAAGTTTCCTTCGGGGCGTCTTTCGCGGAGCGTCTGGCGGACTAGAAGCGAAGCGGCGTTCGCAGGGTGAGGCGTATGTCCGGCGCGTCCTGGGTGACGCCGACATCGAAGCTGGTGGCGATGGTGGTGCGCGGATTGAGCCGCAGCGACATCCCCAGCGACAAGGCGCCGACCTGGAGCGGCGTGGAGCTTTGTTGCGTTCCGGCGATCTCGCTGGTCGTCTTCATGATGTAATTGTGCGCGTAGCTCAGCGAATAAGAGAAGCGGTCATTGAGCGCGAAGCCGAAGCCGAGGCCCAGGCCGATGCTGTCGCCGGGATCGACCTCGCCGATATGGGCGCCGCCGACGTCCTGATTGATGTCCTTCGGGGCGTTGTAGAGATAGCTCACATTGGCGAACAGCACCGCCGGATCGGTGGCGTAGAGCATGGAAAGGCCGCCCTGCACGCCCCAGAAGCCTGAGCCGGTGGCGAGTTCCGTGGCCACGCCCGCGCCGTCACGGGCCACATCGAAGGGGCCTTTTCCGGTATCGGATTTGTAGCGCAGGCTGGCCACGAAGATGGGCAGGCCGGAAGCGCCGGTATTGAGCTGATAGCGGGCGGAAAGCTCGGCGTCGCCCAGGCCGGAGCCATGCAGATTGGTCGTCTGCGTGGCGCTTCCCTGTTGGGCCACAAGGGTCGTTACGCGGTCGTTCCGATCAAGCCACGGGAGGCGTCCCTCAATTTCCAGTCGATCCGTGATCTGGCGGCGCACGGCCAAGGCGGCCGCCACCGTATCGCGCGAGGTCTGATTGGCCTCGATGAGGCCCACCTGCACGGTGTTGACGATCACGGCGCCGCGGAAAACCAGCCGATCTCCGGACGAATTGGAGTATTCGAGCGAAGGCTCGATGGTCCAACGGCGATCCGCGCGCGCAATCTGCGCGCCTTCCGGCAGCGCATCGACGTTGGCGCGGCGATTGTCCGGCGCGGGAGCCTCTCCGACGGGGCCCTGCGGGGACGAAGCGGGCGTTCGGCCCATATTGCCGCCGCCGTGTTCGGCTTGGCGGAGGGTTCGATACGGACGATTAACCGCGATGGGCATGTCCGCTTCGGCCAGCGCGTAGCTTTGCGCCGGCTGGGGAGCGCCCGCGCCTGTCATTGCGGCCATTGCGGCGTCGGGCTGGGGCGTCAGGCCAGCCAGTTCGCTGCGTTGGCGCTCGATCAGCGCGCGCTGCGCTTCCAGTTGCCGCTGCTGTTGGCTCAGCAATCGTTCCTGCGCGTCCAGGCGCGCTTCCTGGTCATGCAGCATGCGCATGATCTGGCTCATATCGGCTGCGGGCGTTTGCGCATGCGCTTCGCCCGTCCATGCCGCCGCCGCCGCAAGCGCCGCGAACACGACCGTAGCCGCTGCGGACGCTAAGCGCCGTCGACCCGTTTCGACACGCACACTCAAAGACACCCACCTGAGCGCTGTTGATCAGCGCTTCAAAGCATGTTTCGTTCCCGCTGCTTTTACAGGCAAAGTAATGAAAAAGCGTGAACAGGCAGGCGTTATTCTTTGTAAACACAGATCAAGACTGTGTTTAGACAAGTAAATGCTTTGTGTCAGGCTTTCTCTTCGGGATCGCTCTCGTCGCGCCACTGGGCGGCGTCGTCATAGCCGCGATGGGCCGAGTAGAAGGAAAGCGCCATCAGCCCTGCGCCCAGGCCGACAGAGACCAGCGTGCCGGCGATGATGGCGACCCAGCCGATCACGCTGACTTCGTGGCCATAGGCGGCAAAGAAACTTCCCACGCCCCAGAGCGAGGCGATCAGCAGCCCGCCAAGGGAGAGGATGAGCAGGATGGTTTTCAACGCCATGCTTTACACATGGGCGCCGTCCCGCGTGAGGCAAGCGCGCGCGGCGCCGCGAGCTGAAATGCCGCGTAAGGCGCAGCGGCGCGGCTAGCGCAGCGCCGCCTCGAACGCCGCCTCCGTCTTGGCGGTTACTTCCTCAAGGCTCGCCCCGTCGGCCAATTGAACGAGGCGCATGGCCCCCTCGCCCTTTTTGTCGATCTCGAACACGGCCAGATCGGTGATCACTTTATCGACCACGCGCACGCCAGTGAGCGGCAGCGAGCATTTCTTTAACAATTTAGGCGAGCCGTCCTTGGCGGCGTGCTCCATCACGATGACGACGCGCTTGACGCCGGCGACCAGATCCATCGCCCCGCCCATGCCCTTCACCATCTTGCCGGGCACCATCCAATTGGCCAGATCGCCGTTCTGCGAGACTTCCATCGCGCCCAGGATGGAAAGATCGATATGGCCGCCGCGGATCATGGCGAAGCTGTCGGCGCTGGAAAAATAGGACGTCATCGGCAGCGCCGTGATGGTCTGCTTGCCGGCATTGATGAGATCGGGATCGACCTCGTCTTCGTAGGGAAACGGCCCCATGCCCAGCATGCCGTTTTCCGATTGCAGGGTGACGCTCATCCCCGCCGGAATGTGATTGGCCACCAGGGTGGGAATGCCGATGCCGAGATTGACGTAGAAGCCGTCCTTTAACTCTTTGGCGGCTTCGGCGGCGAGCTGATCGCGGGTCCAGGGCATTAGGCGGCCTCCCGCTTGCGCACGGTGCGCTGTTCGATGCGTTTCTCAAACGATCCTTGAAACAGGCGATCCACGAAGATTCCTGGCGTGTGGATGCAATCGGGATCGAGGCTGCCGGTGGGCACGATCTCTTCCACCTCCGCCACGCACCGCCGGCCGGCGGTGGCCATCATCGGGTTAAAATTGCGCGCCGTCTTACGATAAAGAAGATTGCCTTCGCCATCGGCCTTCCAGGCCTTGACGATAGAGAGATCGGCCACCAGGCCCGTCTCCAGCACGTAGGTCTCGCCGTTGAAGGTCTTTAATTCCTTGCCTTCGGCCACCAGCGTGCCGACGCCGGTTTTCGTATAGAAGCCGGCGATGCCCGCGCCGCCGGCGCGGATGCGCTCGGCGAGGGTGCCTTGGGGATTGAATTCGAGCTCCAGCTCCTTGGCCAGATATTGCCGCTCGAACTCTTTATTCTCCCCCACATAGGAGGAGATCATTTTCCTGATCTGATGCGTGCGCAGCAGCATGCCGAGGCCGAATTCATCCACCCCGGCGTTGTTGGAGATGACGGTGAGGCCGCCTACCCCGCTGGCCTTGATCTCACCGATCAGGTTTTCCGGGATGCCGCAGAGGCCGAAGCCGCCGCTCATGATCGTCATGCCCTCGAACAGAAAGCCGTCGAGCGCGGCTTTCGCGTCCGCCACTATCTTTTGCGCCATACGTTTTTCCGTCCCTGGCCGCGCGTGTGTGAGAGCGTGCATCTAAGGCCGCTCTTTGCTGCGCTGCAATAAGGGAGCGCCAATCCGGATGCATACGCCCAAAAAAGGTGCGGCCGCCAGGTGAGCCCTGACGGCCGCCTCGCCTCAGCCCGAAGAGGCTTTAGCGGTTTCGGACCCAACACGAGCGAGGGACGATGAATACGCGCCAGATCCGATGCGCGTACTTAATCAGGGCCGGCTTGAACCGCGGCTGAACGCGCCGCTCAGGCCGGCCTTGCCGATCAAATCCCCCAATCCTTTGCCACTTCGGCGTTATGGGCGCCCACTTGCGGGGGCGGGCCCGATCCGCGCTGGACGCCGCCCATACTCGATATCCTGCGGCGCATGCATGCGCCCGCGACCTTCTTCGTTGTGGGCGACAGCGTGCTCGCGCACACCGAAATTCTGCGCCGCATGCTGCGC
>JBFWWB010000054.1:0-17231 GCA_050246435.1 Hyphomonadaceae bacterium | reverse complement strand
ATCCGGAAGGCAAGGCAAACCATGCGGCCCTTGCGCGGCGCAGGGGCGGCATGCGCCACGGGCCATTGCGCGCGCGCGCGGGCGCGTCCATCCTTTGCGATATGGCCAATCTGATCAACACGCGGGCCGGCCGGCAGGAAGGCCCACGCCACCCAGAGAAGGCGCACCGGCCTGACACGCCGATGCTGCGCAAGCCCGACTGGATCCGCGTGCGCGCGCCCACCGGGATCGATGTGGCGGCCACCCGCGAGATCGTGCGCGCGCAAGGGCTCGTCACGGTGTGCGAGGAGGCGGCGTGCCCCAATCTCGGCGAGTGCTGGGCCAAGGCGCACGCGACCTTCATGATCCTGGGCGACACGTGCACGCGCGCCTGCGCCTTCTGCAACGTGAAAACCGGGCTGCCCGCGGGCCTCGATGCGGAGGAGCCCGAGCGCGTGGCGCGCGCCACGGCGGCGCTCAAGCTTTCCCATGTGGTGGTGACCAGCGTCGACCGTGACGATCTGGACGATGGCGGGGCCGAGCACTTCGCACGCACCATCCGCGCGATCCGCGCCGCGGCGGCGAACACGACGATCGAAGTGCTGACGCCGGATTTCCTGCGCAAGCCGGGCGCCGCGGAGATCGTGATCGACGCCGCGCCGGACGTGTTCAACCACAATCTCGAAACCGTGCCGCGGCTGTATCTGCGCATCCGCCCCGGCGCGCGCTATTTCCATTCGCTGCGCCTGCTTGAACGCGTGAAGGAGCGCGCGCCGCAGCAATTCACCAAATCCGGTTTGATGGTTGGCCTTGGCGAAACCAAGGAAGAGGTGATGCAGGTGATGGACGACATGCGTTCCGCCGGCGTCGATTTCATCACCATCGGGCAATATCTGCAGCCCTCGCGCAAGCACGCCGCGCTCGATCGCTTCTGGGCGCCGGAGGAATTCGCCGCACTCGAAACGATCGCGTATTCCAAGGGTTTCCTGATGGTGAGCGCCTCGCCGCTCACGCGCTCTTCCCACCACGCCGGCGAGGATTTCGCGCGCCTTAGGGCCGCGCGGGCGGCGCAGGGGTGACGATCGTCGAGGCTGAACGGCGCCTGCCGTATCCGCCGGAAGCGTTGCGCGATCTCGTGGGGGACGTGCGCGCCTATCCAACCTTCATTCCCTGGATGCTATCTTTGGCGGTGTTGTCGGAGAGCGTGCATGGCGGCGTACGGGAACTGACGGCGCGCGCCGTAGTGGGCTGGCGGGCGCTGCGGGAGGAATTCACTTCCCGCGTGCGCATCGGCGCGGACACGGTGGATGTGGCTTTGGTCGACGGCCCGTTCCGCGTCCTGGAGAACGCTTGGCGCTTCACGCCGGACGGCGCCGGCGGCGCCGTCGTCCGGTTCCGTGTGGCCTACGAGTTCAAAAGCCCGCTGCTGCAGGCGCTCGCCTCGTTCAACCGCGAGCGCGCGGCCGATAAAATCATGCAGGCGTTCGAGGCCGAGGCGAAGCGGCGCTTCGCCGCCTAGTCCACCATGCGGGCGAGCAGCGCGATGGCGGTGCGTACGGCCTGGAGGCGAATGTCGCTGCGCCCCGTGTCGTCGAACCGGTGCGCTTCGTGCAGGATCGAGCGGTTCTCGCGCGCGACGGCGAAATGCACCAGGCCCACGGGCTTCAGCGCCGTGCCGCCGCCGGGTCCCGCCACGCCGGTGATCGAAATCGCCAGATTGGCGCGGGATTCGCGCAGCGCGCCCTCGGCCATGATGCGCGCGACCGGCTCGCTGACGGCGCCGGCGTCGGCGATCAGATCACCGGGCACGCCGAGCATGTCTTCCTTGGCGCGGTTCGAATAGGTGACGAAGCCACGCTCGAACACGCTGGAGGAGCCCGCGATCTCAGTGAGGCAGCCCGCCAACAAGCCGCCTGTGCAGCTTTCCGCCGTGGCGATTTTCAGCCGGCGCTCTTCGGCGTCGGCCAGAAGCAGGCGAGCGGCCATGAGAAGATCTTCGGGAAACATGGAAGCCTCACGATGCAGGAAGAATGAGAAGCGCCGTCGCTTGCGCGGCGAGGCCTTCGCCGCGCCCGAGGAACCCCAGGCCTTCGGTGGTCGTCGCTTTCACGCTGACGCGCGCCTCCGGCAACGCGAGGATCGCCGCGGTGCGCGCGCGCATCGCTTCCCGGTGCGGCTTGATGCGCGGCGCTTCGCAAATCAGCGTGATGTCGGCGTTGGCGAGCTGGGCGCCGGCTTCCACCGCAAGCTTCAGCGCGTGGGCGAGAAACAGTTCCGACGGCGCATCCTTCCAGCGCATATCGGATGGCGGGAAGTGATCGCCGATGTCGCCCAGGCCCAGCGCGCCGAGGATCGCATCCGTCAGCGCGTGCCAGGCGGCGTCGGCGTCGGAGTGACCGATGAGGCCCGCGCCATGGGGAATGCGCACGCCGCACAAGGTGACGTGATCGCCAGGGCCGAAGCGGTGCGCGTCGAAACCGGAGCCGACGACGGGCAACCCCGGCGCCAGCGTGCGGGCGGCCGCCGCGATGTCCTCGGGATAGGTGATCTTGGCCAGCTGCGGATCTCCGGCGACGAGCTTTACACGAAAGCCCGCCGCGCGTGCGACGGCGAGATCGTCCTCGAATGCAGCGTCCGCCGGCAGGCGGGCGTAGGCCTCCTGGATTGCGGCGAAACGGAACGCCTGCGGCGTCTGCACGCGCAGAAGGCCATCGCGCGAGACGTCCTCGGCGACGAAACCTGCCGCGTCTGCGCGCTTGAGCGCGTCGACGGCGGGGAGCGCGGGGGCCGCCCCATCGGCGTCGCGCAGGGCATCGAGAAGGCGCGCGATCGTCGCCACCGAAAGGCCGGGGCGGGCGGCGTCGTGGATCAGGACCACCTCCGGCGCGGCGGGCGCGAGCGCCCGCAGGCCCGCCGCCACCGAGGCGGTGCGCGTGGCGCCGCCGGGCGTCGTTTGCGCCGGCGTTCCGTGCAGGGCCGCCAGCGCCAAGGGCGCGTCGCGAGGGTCGATACAGACGATAATGCTATCCATCACGGCCAAGGCGTCGACCGACCAGCGCAGCACGGGCCTGCCGCCAAGCTTCTGATATTGCTTCGGGATTTCGCTATTGATCCGTGCGCTGCGCCCGGCGGCGACGATGATCGCGGCGCTGCGCATGCTCAAAACCTGCCACAGCGGGGCATAGAATGCCTGTAAAGTAGGCGGTTCACATGTAGCAAGTCTGCAACCTTTGCCATTTGGGCCCTGGCGCCCATAAATTGGGCATCACAAACCGCCATTATGAACCACGCCTCACACCAAGCGCCGCCAGCCGTTTTGCTCGCCCCGATGGCGGGCGTGACCGATTGGCCGTTCCGCCGCCAAGCCGTCGAGGCTGGCGCGGATTATGTCGTGGCTGAGATGACCGCAGGCGAGCAACTGGCGCAAGCGAACCCCGAGGCGTTGCGGCGTATTGCGCGCACGCCGGGCCGCGCGCCGCTGGTGATCCAGCTCGCCGGGCGCGAAGCGCGCTGGATGGCGCGCGGCGCCCAGATCGCCGCCGACCACGGCGCCGACGTGCTCGACATCAACATGGGCTGCCCGGCCCGGCAGGTGACGAACGGCGCTTCCGGTTCGGCGCTGATGCGCGATCCCGATCATGCGCTGCGCCTCATCGAGGCGGTCGTCGGCGCGACGCGCAAACCGGTGACGCTCAAGATGCGTCTGGGATGGGATTGCGCGAGCCTCAACGCGCCGGAAATCGCGCGCCGTGCGGAAGGCGCCGGCGTCGCCATGATTGTGGTGCATGGGCGCACGCGCCAGCAATTCTATGAAGGCGCCGCGGATTGGGGAGCGATCCGCGCGACGGCGGATGCGGTGCGCATACCGGTGATCGCCAATGGTGACATTCGCTCCGCCGACGATGCGCGCGAAGCGTTGGCGCAATCGGGCGCGGCGGGCGTAATGATCGGGCGCGGCGCGCAGGGGAGGCCGTGGGCGCCTGCGGCCTTGCGCGCGGCGCTGCGGGACGGCGGCGCGATGCGTCCACCGGCGCGCGCGGAGATCGGCGCGAGCTTGCGCGCGCTCTACGAGGACACGCTCGACTTTTACGGCCGCGAACACGGCGTGCGCATCGCGCGCAAGCATGTCGCCTGGACGCTGGACGCGGAATTCACGGAATGGACGGACGCTAAGCGCCGCGCCGTCCGCGGTGCGCTGTGCCGCCTGGAAGAACCTTCACGCGTGCAGGCGGAGATCGCCGCGCTGTTCGCGGACACGCCGGAAAGGCTCGCGGCATGACCCAGGATTTGCACCGCCCGGTGCCGCCGCCGGACATGGAGAAATGGCTCGACGCTCTCCCCGTTGCGATGCTGGGCGTCGACGCCGGCGAACGCGTGCGCTTCGTCAACGCGCAGGCGACGGAGATGCTGGCGTCCGTCGGGCGCGGGCTGGTGGGGCGGCGGCTGTCCGACATCTTCGCGCCGGATGCGCCCATCATCGAGTTGGCCCGTCGGGCGTTGACGCTCTCACAGACGGTGCACGAGTCCGACGTGCTGATCGACGGGCCGGGCTTTCACGTCGGCGCAGCCGATCTCTGGGCTTCTTCGCTGGAGGCCGGCCGGTTCGCCGCCATCGCCATCACGCCGCGTCCGCGCCAGCGCGCCGGGGCCGAAGCGCGCCCTGTTTCGGTGGTGGCGCGCACCTTGGCGCACGAGGTGCGCAATCCGCTGGCCGGCATCCGTGCGGCAGCACAGCTCATCCCGAAAAGCAGCAACGGCGAAATCCGCCAGCTCACCGATCTGATCTGCGACGAGGTCGACCGCATCCGCCGCCTTACCGACCGGATCGGCGCGCTGGAGGGGTTGGCGCCGCCGCGCTTCGCGGAAATCAACGTGCACGAAGCGCTCGAGCGCGTGCGCAAGATCATCGCGTCGACCTTCCCGGACGTGAAAATACGCGAACGTTACGATCCATCGCTGCCGCACATTCGCGCCGACTTCGATCAGCTGATCCAGGCGTTCCTGAATATCGCGAAGAACGGCGCGGAGGCTGCCCGCGCCAGCGGCGGCGGCGAGATCGCGTTCGCCACGGCTTATCGCCCCGGCGTGCGCATCCGCTCTGCGCTGGGCGGGGCAGCGCGCGCGCAGCTGGAAATTTCGTTCGAGGATAATGGGCCTGGCATCCCCAAAAGCGCGCAATCGCGCTTGTTCGAGCCGTTCGTGACCACCAAGTCCGGCGGCATGGGATTGGGCCTTGCGGTATCTGCGGAAATTGTCGCGCGCCATGATGGGCGGATAGAGGCGGAGAGCGCTCCAGGGCGCACGGTGTTCCGTTTACTTCTTCCCATCGAGCGCTTGGAGGATGCGAATTGAGCGCAAAAATTCTGCTCGCTGACGACGACGCAAGTCTGCGTCTGGTGCTTTCCCAAGCGCTGGCGAAAGAGGGCTATTCCGTGCGCGCGACTTCCAATGTCGCAACGCTCGGCAAGTGGGTGCGCGACGGCGAGGGCGATCTCGTCGTTTCGGACGTGTACATGGGCGAAGACAGCCTGTTCGACACGCTGCCGACGCTGCGCGCGGCGCGCCCGCAATTGCCGGTGATCGTGATGAGCGCGCAAAGCACGGTTCTGACGGCGCTCTCCGCCGCCGGCGCAGGCGCCTACGATTACCTCCCCAAGCCGTTCGATCTCGACGATCTGGTCGGTGCGGTGCGCCGCGCGCTGGGGGTGAAGCCGGATGCGCGGGCGCGCGCGACGGCGCAAGCCGCCGAGCGGGAAGAACGCCTGCCGCTGATCGGCCGCTCCGCGGCGATGCAGGATGTCTATCGCGTCATGGCGCGGGTGACGGGAACCGATCTCACCGTGCTGATCGAAGGCGAATCCGGCGCCGGCAAGGAGCGTGTCGCGCGGGCGCTGCATGAATACAGCCGCCGGCGCGAAGGCCGCTTCACGACGCTCTGCCTGGCGGCGATTTCGCGCGATGCGCTCGAACGTGAGCTTGGCGGGAGCGACGGCAAGAACGGGCTCTTGGCGCAGGCCGAAGACGGCACGCTGTTCCTCGACGATGTCGACGATGCGTCCCCCGACGTGCAAACGCGCCTGTTGCGCCTGCTGCAGGACAGCGACGGCGAGCACCGCCCCGAGGCGCGCATCGTTTCCGCGAGCAAGCGCAATCTCGGCGAATTGGTGCGCGCCGGCCAGTTTCGCCAGGATCTATTCTACCGCCTGAACGTCGTGACGATCCGGCTGCCGGCCCTGCGCGAACGGCTGGACGACATCGGCGATCTCGCCCGCGCTTTCCTCGTACGCGCCAAGCGCGATGGGTTGCCGGAGAAGACGATCGACGCGCGCGCCATCGAAATGCTGAAGACGCACGAATGGCCGGGCAATGTGCGCGAACTGGAGAATTTGCTGCGCCGCGCGGCGGCGCTGTGCCCGGAAAACGTGATCGGGCCGCGCGAGATCGAGCGTGAGTTGGCGGCTGGCCGCGCCGCTTTCGGCGAAGCGTCGAACGATCAGGAGCCGCTTTCCGCCATCGTGCGCCGCCGGCTGGCGAGCGAGTTCGCCAGCGCGCCTGGCGGATCGCCTGCCGACGGCCTCTATGATCGCGTGATCGCGGAGGTGGAGGCGCCGTTGATCACGCTGACCTTGGAGGCCACACGTGGAAACCAGATCAAGGCGGCGTCCATCCTAGGGATCAACCGAAACACCCTGCGGAAGAAGATCCAGACGCTAGGGCTCAAAACCAGGGCCGCCGATTGACCTGACCGCGCCGCCGCGCCAGACTGTGTTCCCAAGGACACGCTGGTGTGACACTAATGACGATTGCGGAGCCAACCGCGCCCCGTCCCGCCAGCGCAGGCCGCCGCAGCGCGCTTTTGTTTGGCGTCGGCATCGTCCTTGCCGCCGGATTGACAGCGTTATCGATGTTGTTCGCGGTTTCGGGCGCGGGCCCGATCGGGCCGGCCAGCCGCACGATGCTTTGGCTGCTGTGCGCCAGCCTCGTGCTGGCGGCGCTGCTGACCATGGTGCTGGCGCTGCGGATTTTCCGCCTGCTGGGCGCACGCGCGACGCCGGAGACCGGGGCGCGGCTGCACCTGCGGTTTGTGTCCCTGTTCAGCCTCGCGGCGGTGGCGCCGGCGGTGATTATCGCGCTGTTTCTCGGCACCGCGCTGAGCCAAGGCGTCGAGCAATGGTTTAGCCATCGCGTGAAATCAGCCGTGGAGAGTGCTGCGAATGTCGGCCAGGCGTTCGTCGATCAGGCCGCCGAGAACGTGCGCGGCGAAGTGCTGGCGATGGCGACCGATCTCAACCGCGCCGCCGGCGCGCTGAAGGCCGATCCGCAGGCCTATCACAAATACCTGATGGATCAGGCGACGCTGCGCAGTTTCCCCGCCGCCTACGTGATCGACCGCGCGGGCAATCGTCTCGCCGCCGCCGAAACGGAAAGCCCGCCGCCGTACGAAGCACCCTCGGCCACGGCGTTGAACGTTGCCGATCAGGGCCAGATTTCCGCCGACATCGTCGCCGGGCCCGATCTCATCCGCGCGCTTTACCGCCTGCGCGGCTACAAGGACGCCTACCTCTATGTCGCACGCCCGCTGGACGCCGGCATCGTCACCCGCCTGCGCCAGTTCGAGAAATCCGTGCAGGAATACCGCGAGACCGAGCAGGCGCGCGGACGCCTGCAGAGCCTCTTCGCGCTTTCCTACATCGCGACGGTTTGGCTCGTGCTGCTGCTGGCGGTGTGGCTTGGTCTTTCGTTCGCGTCGCGCATCGCCGAGCCGATCGGCGCGCTGGCGGATGCGGCGCGGCGCGTGGCCTCCGGCGATCTGGCCGTCCGCGTTCCCGCGGGGGAGGAGCGCGACGAAGTGGACGCGCTGGGCCGCGCGTTCAACAGCATGGGCGAGCAGATCGAGGCCCAGCATGACGCGCTGGTGCGCGCGCGCATCGACGCCGAGCATCGCTCCGGCTTCATCCAGACGGTGCTTTCCGGAGTGAGCGCGGGCGTGATCGGCCTGGACCGGGATGGGCGCATCACGGCGTGCAACCGCTCGGCGGAGGCGCTCCTCGGCGTCGAGGAGGCGCACGTCATCGGCCGCCGCCTCACGGACGTGGCGGGGGAATTTTCCGAGCTGCTGGGGCTTGCGCCGTTGACGGAGCGCGAGGCCCGCCGCGTCGATCTCGATCGCGGCGGCGCGCGCCTGCATTTGAGCGTGCGCGTGAGCGCCGCGCCGGACGCGAGCGCGCTGGTGCTGACCTTCGACGACATGACGAAGCTCATCGCGGCGCAGCGCCAGGAAGCATGGAAGGACGTCGCCCGGCGCATCGCGCACGAGATCAAGAACCCGCTGACGCCCATCCAGCTTTCCGCCGAACGCCTGCAGCGCAAATACGGCGGTGAAATCCGCTCCGACCCCGAAACGTTCGAGCGGTGCACCAGCACGATCCTTCGCCAGGTGTCGGATATCGGCCGCATGGTGGACGAGTTCTCGACGTTCGCGCGCATGCCCGCGCCGCGCATGGCGCTGGAGGATGTCGGCGATATCGTGCGCGTGGTCGCGTTCGATCAGCGCCTCGCGTTCGCGGACACGCGCTTCGATGTGGAGGCCCCGCGCCACGCAATGCCGGTGTGGTGCGACGGCCGCCTCATCAGCCAGGCGCTCACCAATCTGCTCAAGAACGCCGGCGAGGCGATCCAGGCGCGCCGCCACGAAGCAGGCGAACCAAAAGAAGGCGCGGTCACGGTGCGCGTGAAGGACGAAGGCGAGAATGTGCGCATCGAGATCATCGATAATGGCGTGGGATTTCCGGTGAAGGATCGCGAGCGCCTCGTCGAACCTTATGTCACGACGCGCGCCAAGGGCACCGGGCTTGGGCTGGCGATCGTCCAGCGCGTCGTGGAGGACCACGGCGGGCGCCTCGAATTGACCGACGCGCCTGGCGGACACCCCGGCGCACAGGTGAACGTCGTGCTCAAGCGGGCGTTGGCCGGCGAAAACTTTCCGATGGTCACACAGGAGCGCGCGTAGGAATGGCCGACATTCTGGTCATCGACGACGAGGTCGACATCCGGGAGCTGGTGTCGGGCATCCTGCAGGATGAGGGCCACCAGGTTCGCTCGGCGCGCGACAGCGACGAAGCGCTGGCGGCGGTGCGCCAGCGCAACCCGAACCTGATCATTCTCGATATCTGGCTGCAGGGCAGCCGCATAGACGGGCTCGATCTGCTGGGGCTGCTGAAGGAAATCGACCGCGCGACGCCGGTGATCGTCATCAGCGGCCACGGCACCATCGAAACCGCGGTATCGGCGATCCGCCAAGGCGCCTACGATTTCGTGGAGAAGCCGTTTACGGCCGACCGGCTGCTGGTGATCGTGCAGCGCGCGTTGGAGGCGGCGCGGCTGCGCCGCGAGAACGCCGATCTGCGCGTGCGGATGGGCGCGGCCTCCGAACTGGTGGGCTCCTCGCCGGCGATGACGCAGTTGCGCGCCAGCATCGAGCGCATCGCGCAGACCAATTCGCGCGTGCTGATCGCGGGCGCTGCGGGATGCGGCAAGGAATTGGTGGCGCGGCTCATCCATGAGCGCTCCAGCCGCGGCGGCGGCGCGTTCGTGGCGATCAACGCCGCCTCGATCGCGCCGGACCGCATGGAAAGCGAAATCTTCGGCGAAGAAGGCCCCGACGGGCGCCCGCGCAAGATCGGCGTGTTCGAACAGGCGCACGCGGGCACGCTCCTGCTCGATGAAGTCGGCGACATGCCGCTGGAAACGCAAAGCAAGATCCTGCGGGTGCTGACGGAGCAGCGCTTCCGCCGGCTGGGCGGGGCTAATGACGTGCAGGTCAATGTGCGCGTCATCTCCTCGACTTCGCGCGATCTGCGCCACGATATCGAGAATGGGCGCTTCCGCGAGGACCTGTTCCACCGCCTGAACGTCGTGCCGCTGCGCGTGCCTTCGCTCTCCGAGCGGCGCGAAGATATTCCCGAGCTCGCCGATTACTTCATGCAACGCCTGGCGGACGGCTCGGGGCGCGCCGTGCGGGCCATTGCGCCAGACGCGATGGCGGCCCTGCAGGCGGCGGACTGGCCCGGTAATGTGCGCCAGCTGCGCAACATCATCGAGCGCATCCTGATCCTGGCGCTGGGCGAAGCCACGGCGCCGGTGTCGATCGACACCTTGCCTGCGGACGCATGGCCTTCCGCCGGCTTCGCCCCGCGCGACGGCATGCAGGGTATGATCGGCATGCAATTGCGCTACGCGCGCGAACGCTTCGAGCGTGAGTATCTGGCGCTCCAGATCACCCGTTTCGGCGGCAACATTTCCCGGACGGCGCAATTCATCGGCATGGAGCGCTCGGCGCTGCACCGCAAGTTGAAGTCGCTCGGCGTGGACGCGCCAGGCCGCGGCGAGGAGTGACGCCGTTCGCGTGGCCCGCCGCCACGCCGCTGCGCGCATCGGGGCTTTGAAGCGTCGTGAGGGCCTTTCCGGTTGCCGCCGCGCGCGCAGCCCCGGTATAAAACGGGCGCTGGCGACCTATCGGTCCAGCGCCAAAAAAGAAGTCGATACTATGGAAAAGAAACAAAACCTGCAGGACACGTTTCTGAACGCCGTCCGTAAGGCCAAGACCCCGCTGACGATCTTCCTCGTCAACGGCGTCAAACTTCAGGGCATGGTGACCTGGTTCGACAATTTCTGCGTTCTTCTTCGGCGGGATGGACAAGTCCAACTCGTCTACAAGCACGCGATCTCCACTGTAATGCCGGGAGGCCCGGTGCAGTTGTTCGACCCCGAGAAGGGATTGGAAGACGTTGAAGCATGAAGCATCGGCTGGAGCAGGCGCGCCGCGTCAGCGCGCGCTCCTGCTTCGCCCGCTGACCGCGCCGTCGGCGCGCAATGTCGACATCGCGCTCGCGGAAGCGCGCGGCCTCGCGGAAGCGCTCGATCTGGACGTGGCGTCCGCAGAGGCCGTGCACTTGCGCCAAACGGCGCCGGCCACGCTGCTCGGCAGCGGCCGCGTCGAGGCGTTGCGCGCGCAGGGGGAAGCCGAGCGCATCGATGTCGTCGTGATCGACGCCGCGGTGACGCCGGCGCAGCAGCGCAACCTGGAGCGCGCGCTCAATGTGAAAGTGATTGACCGCACCGGGCTCATCCTGGAGATTTTCGCGCGCCGCGCGCGCACGCGGGAAGGCCGCCTGCAGGTCGAGTTGGCGCGCCAGCAATACGAACGCTCGCGCCTGGTGCGGACATGGACCCACCTGGAGCGCCAGCGCGGCGGCCTCGGCAAGATGGGCGGCCCCGGCGAAACGCAGATCGAAACAGACCGCCGCCTGCTGCAACGGCGGATCGATCGTCTTAAGCGCGAGATCGAGGACGTGCGGCGCACGCGCGCCATGGCGCGCCGGGCGCGCGAACGCGCCGGCCTGCCCGCGGTAGTGCTCGTCGGCTACACAAACGCCGGCAAATCGAGCCTCTTCAACCGCCTCACTAAGGCGGGCGTGCTGGCGAAGAACATGCCGTTCGCCACGCTCGATCCCACCGCGCGGCTCGTGCGCTTGCCGTCCGGGCGCAATGTCGTGCTGGCCGACACCGTGGGCTTCATCGCCGATCTGCCGACGGAGCTGGTCGCGGCGTTCCGCGCAACGCTGGAGGCAGCAGCGGAAGCGGATTTACTGGTGCACGTCCGCGATGTGGCGCACCCGGAAACGGATGCGCAAAAGGCCGATGTGGAAAACGTCCTCGATCAGGTGATGGCGCAAAACGGGCGAGCGCATCCCTGGGCGATGATCGAAGCGTGGAACAAGATCGATCTGCTGGACAGCGACCGCCGCGCCGGGCGCGCGCAGCGCGCTGAAAGCGCCCGCGCCGTCATCGTCTCCGCGTTGACCGGCGAAGGCGTCGATCCGCTTCTGGCCGCAATCGACAATGCGGTGCACGGGCCAGCGCAGGTGGTGTCGCTGGTGCTGGACCCGGGCGATGGCCGCGCGCACGCGATGATCGCCGCTAACGGCAGAATCATCGATGAGACAGTCGACGAAAGCGGCCGCCTGCATGTGCGCGCCGAACTTGCGCTCGACGCCATCGCGCGTGTGCGCGCGCTGCTGCCCGATGCCGGGAGCATGGCCGTCGCGGCGGAATAGGCGCTAGCGTTCGCGCGCTTTCGCTTCACGCCACAAGGCTTCGAGCGCATCCAGCGGCTGCGGTCCCGATTTTCCCGCTTCGCGCAGGCGCTGCTCGATATGGCCGAAGCGGCGGGCGAATTTGTCGTTGGCGCGGCGCAGGGCTTCTTCCGGATCGACGTTCAGCTTGCGGGCGAGATTGGCGATGACGAACAGCACGTCGCCCATTTCATCGAGGATTTCCTTGGCATCGCCGCCGGCGCGCGCGGCGGCAAGCTCGCCGAGTTCCTCGTCGAGCTTGTGCAGCACCTGCTCCGGACCCGGCCAATCGAACCCGATGCGCCCTGCGCGCTTCGTGAACTTCTCCGCGCGCATCAATGCGGGCAAGGCGAGGGGCACATCGTCCAGCAATCCGCCGGCGCCTTTGGCGGCGCGCTCCTTCGCTTTTTGCGCTTCCCAGGCGTGCGCCTGCGCTTCGGCGCTTTCGATCACCGTATCGGCGAACACGTGGGGATGGCGCTCGCGCATCTTATCGACGAGGCCCTGGGCCACATCGGCGAAGGCGAAGGCGCCTTGCTCTTCCGCGATGCGCGCATGGAACACCACCTGGAACAGCAGATCGCCCAACTCTTCCTTCAGCGCAGACGGATTCTTTCGCGCAATCGCGTCGGCCACCTCGTAGGCTTCTTCGATCGTATAGGGTGCGATCGTCTCGAAGGTCTGCTCCTTGTCCCATGGGCAGCCCGACACGGGATCGCGCAGGCGCGCCATGAGGTCGAGGAGGGCGTGGATCGCGGCGGCGGATGGCGTGGGCTCTGTCATGACGCGCCAAGGTGCAATATGAGCGGGCGGAACGCCATCTCCCGGAGCCAGCAATGCCCAGCCCCTCACAGCTCGCCGTCCCGCGCCTCGCCCTGAACGACGGCCACGCCATCCCGCAGTTCGGCCTGGGCGTGTGGCAGGTGCCGCTGGAGGACACCGCGAAGGTGGTCTCCGCCGCGTTCGATTGCGGTTACCGCATGATCGACACGGCTGCCGCGTACCGCAACGAGCAAGGCGTCGGCGATGCAATCAAGGCGTCGGGGCTGAAACGCGACGACCTCTACATCATCACCAAGCTGTGGAACGGCGAGCAGGGCCACGACTCCACCCTGAAAGCGTTCGACGCCAGCATGGCAAAACTCGGCCTCGATTATCTCGATCTCTATCTGATCCACTGGCCGGCGCCGCGCCTCGGCAAATTCGTCGACAGCTGGAAAGCGATGATCAAGCTGCAGGCGGATAAGCGCATCCGCTCCATCGGCGTCTCGAATTTCTACACGAGCCATCTCCAGCGCCTACTGGATGAAACCGGCGTGACGCCTGCGGCCAACCAGGTGCCGCTCTATCCGGGCTATCAACAGCGCGAACTGCGCGCGCTGCATGCGCGGCTAGGCATCGTCACGCAGTCGTGGAGCCCGCTAGGCCAAGGCCGTTATCTGGATAATCCGGCAATTGCCGCAATCGCACGCAAGCACGCCAAGACGCCGGCGCAAGTTATCTTGCGCTGGCACCTCGAAAGCGGCCTCGTAGTGATCCCCAAATCCGTCACCCCCGCGCGCATTCAGGAAAATGCCGGCGCGCTTGGCTTCACGCTCGACGCCGACGACATGGCGGCGATCGCCACGCTCGACCGAGCAGACGGCCGCCTCGGGCCGGACCCTGACGCCTTCACGGTCCCCGGCGCCTGAGAGGCAAGAGGGGAGAGGGAGCGCCGCGGCGGGATTGAGGCGCGCCGCGCGCGCTGTTCGGTGTTGTGCTGGCCGATGCCGCAGGCGCCGATAACCTACGGAAAACACAGCGAACACCGGCCAAGTAGCGATGTCGCCCATATATCCGTAATTCGCATAAGATAGATTATGGGAAATCACACATGCCCATGACTTGGGCTTAGACGGCGAAGTCCATGCGCCAGAGATCGTAGCCCGGCTCCACGCCGGCCGGCAGCGACGCGACCAAGCTGCGGTAATCCATGTCGATATGCATGTTGGTGAGCACGGCCCGGCCCGGCTTGAGCCGCGCGATCCATTCCAGCGTCTGCTCCAGGTGCGAATGCGTGGGATGCGGCTTGAGCCGCAAGGCGTCCACGATCCACACTTCAAGCCCAGCCAAAGCGGCGAACGCCGCGTCATCGAGTCCAACCACATCGTTCGAGTAGCCAACGTCGCCGATGCGGAAGCCGTAGGACACTACGTAGCCGTGGTTCTGGGCTATGGGCAGCGCAGCGATCTCGCCGCCCGGTCCGTTCACGATGATGACCTCGCCCGCTCCGACGTCGCCGGCGTGATCGAGAATGGCCGGATAGCCACCCCTGGCTTCGAAGCAATACTGGAAGCGGTGCATGAGCGTGGCGCGCGTGGCCTCATCCATCCAAACGCGCACGCGCCGGCGCTGGGTGATGACGAAGCCGCGCAGATCGTCGATCCCGTGCGTTTGATCGGCGTGATCGTGGCTGTAGATGACGCCGTCGAGCCGCTTCACGTCCGCGGCCAGCATCTGCGCGCGAAGATCGGGCGAGGTGTCGATCAGCACGGTGGTGGCCTCGGCGGGATCGCCAGCGGGCCCGCGCCAGCGCTGCACCAGCAGCCCGCAGCGCATGCGCCGGTTGCGCGGCTCATTCGGATCGCACACGCCCCAATCGCCGTCGATGCGCGGCACGCCGCTCGACGATCCGCTGCCCAGCATAGTGACGCGCAAGGTGTCGGTCATGGCGTTAGGCCGCTGGGCGCGGAATGGTGTGGAACAGGGCGAAGAAGTTGTCCGCCAGGATCTTGGCCCCCTGCTCCGGTTCGAGCGCCCTCTCGGCGCAGAAGAAGCGATGCACGTCCGCGAGGAAGGCCGGCTCGTTGCGCCGCCCGCGATGCGGGATCGGCGCGAGATAAGGGCAATCGGTTTCGAGGATGATGCGATCCAGCGGCAGCATGCGCGCAACCTCGCGCACATCATGGGCGGCCTTGAACGTCAAAATGCCGGAGAGCGAGAAATACGCGCCCAACGCCAGCGCGCGGCGCGCGAGCGCTGCACTGCTGGTGTAGCAATGCATGAGAATCCGGAACGGCGCGCGCGCGCTTTCCTCTTCTAGGATGTCGCCCATCAGATCATCGGCCTCGCGCGTGTGCACGATCAACGGCAAATCGCAGGCGCGGGCGGCGGCGATATGGGCGCGCAGCGAAGCGATCTGATCTTCGATCGGGCTGTGGTTGTAATGCCGGTCGAGCCCGGTTTCGCCAATGCCAACGACGCGCGGATGCGCAGCAAGCGCGGCGATTTCCTCGCTGCGCACCCTCGGAGATTCCTTGGCGTAATGCGGATGCTGCCCGAGGCTGGCCCAGATATCCGGGTGCGCCTCCGCGATCGCCAGAACCTCCGCCGCGTTGGCGAAGCGGTCGCAGATCGTCACCATGAGGCCGACGCCCGCGGCGCGTGCGCGCGCGATCACCGCGTCGCGATCTTCCGCGAAGGCGGGCGCATGCAGATTGACGTGGCTGTCGATCAGCATCATGGCGCGGCGGCCAGGCGGGAGAGGATTTGCGCGGCGCGCGCGAGCCCATGCGTCGGATCGAGGTTGAGTTCCTGCGCCTGGGCGCGCAATTCCTCGATCTCGAACCACGCATCGGCGTACGCCGCGCCCTCGCCGCCAGCTTCGGCGGCCGCCCGCGCACGCTGACGCAGCCAATCCTGCGCGACATCGAGCGTGAGCGCGAGGCGATCGCCCGCCGCGCCGCCGGCGCGCTCGAAGGCCAATCCGACCAAGGCGGAAACGCCACCGGTGCGCGCGCCCTGCACGCCGCGCTCAATAACGCGCGCGATCTCATCCGCACCTGCGCCGGCCTGCGCAATGGCGCGGCCCGGCCTTCCATGCGCCTGCGTGAGCGCGTCCAGCCCGATCGCGCCACTCCGCGCGGCGGAATCAATCTCGTGGACATTGAGCGGTCGCAGGTCGAGGCGGCGGCAACGCGAGCGGATCGTGGGCAGCGCGGCGCCCGGCGCATGCGCGATGAGCAGCAGCACCGCGCGCGGCGGCGGCTCCTCCAGCGTCTTGAGCAGCGCGTTCGCGGAGTTTCGATTGAGATCGTCAACCGCATCCACGATGGCCACGCGCCAGCCGCCTTCAGCCGGTTTCAGCGCGAAGAATGCGGTAAGCGCGCGCGCGTCTTCGACGGCGATGTCGCGGCGAAAGCGGTCACTGCGCTCCGCCGCGGTGCGGCGCAGCACGAACAGATCGGGGTGCGATCCCGCCGCGATCTTGCGCGCGACGGGGTCTTCAGGGTCCGCGTCCAGCGGACGGCCCCCCGATTGCGGCGCGCCGAGCAGGCGGCGTGCGAAACGGTAGGCGAGCGTCGCCTTGCCGACGCCCTTGGGGCCGCCGAGCAGCCAGGCGTGATGCATGCGCCCGCCGCGCAGTGCAGCGGCGAGTTCGGCTTCTTCGCTCTCGTGGCCGAAGAACGCATAGGTGCGCCGCGGATGCGGCGCATTGCGCTCCTGATCGGATTCGATGAGATCGGCGTCGCTCACCGCACGCTCACGGCGTCAGGCGCGCATCGATCGCGGCAAGCGCCGCGGCGAGCACGTCTTTCTGCGCGGCGGCGGCGTCCAGCTTCACACATCGATCCGGCTCGCTCTCAAGAATGGCGGCGAATTCCTTCCTGACGCGCATATGGAAGTCCACGCCATGCGATTCAAACCGCGCCTCGCCGAGGGCTTCCCCGCGTGAGCGCGCAAGGCCCGCGGCGGGAGCGATATCCAGGATGAAGGTAAGATCCGGCCTGTCGGCGGCGATGGCGCGGTGCAGCGCCTCGAACGTCGCGAACGGCAGGCCGCCGCCGCCGACCTGATAGGCGCGGGTGGAGTCGGCGTAGCGGTCGCAGATCACCCACGCGCCCTCGGCCAGCGCCGGGCGGATGAAGCGCTCCAGATGATCGTTGCGCGCAGCGGCGAACAGCAGCGCTTCGCTCAGCACGCTCCAGCGCGCCACGGCCCCCTTGAGCAGCAAGGCGCGAATTTCATCCGCGCCCGGCGTGCCGCCAGGTTCGCGTGTCGTGCGCACCGCAATGCCGCGGGCGGTGAGCGCTGCGGCGAGGCCGCGCGCCAAAGTGGATTTTCCGGCGCCCTCGCCGC